>NZ_QETI01000006.1:0-301214 GCF_003105075.1 Comamonas sp. JNW | reverse complement strand
CCCCCCCGCCCCCCGCGCCCGCCCCGGCCGTGACCACGCCCAAGCCCGTGGCGGCCGTGCAGGATGACGACGACCGCGAGTCCGAGATTGCCCTGCGCAAGAAAAAGGAGCAGGAAGCCAAGCAGCGCGAGCAAAAGGAGCGTGAGCTGGCCCAGCGCAAGGAAGCCGAGCGCAAGAAGCAAGCCGAGCAGGACAAGAAGGATCGCCTGGAAGAGGAGCGCCAGGAACGCCTGCAAAAGGAAAAGGATGCCCGCGAAAAGGCCGAGAAGGCGGAGAAGGACCGCAAGGAAGCCGACCGCAAGAAGCAGGCCGAGCAGGACAAGAAGGACCGCCTGCAAAAGGAAAAGGACGCCCGGGAAAAAGCCGAGAAGGACAAGGCCGAGCGCGAGAAGGCCGAGAAAGCCAAGGCAGAAGCCGACGCCAAGGCCAAGGCCGCTGCAGATGCGAAAGCCAAAGCAGCAGCGGACGCCAAGGCCAAGGCCGCTGCTGACGCCAAAGCCAAGGCAGCAGCAGATGCCAAGGCCGCCGAAGCCCAGCGCCAGGCCAATATCGCCCGCATGGCCGGTATGGCAGGCGCTGCAGGTGCGGCCGGCAGCAGCCAGGGTGGCACGCCATCGGGCAGCGCCTCTGGCCAAGGCGGCCCATCGGCCGGCTATGGCGGCAAGGTCGCTGCCAAGGTGCGCCCCAACATCACCTTCCCCGACGACATCCAGGGCAACCCGCGTGCCGAGCTGGAAGTGCGCGCTGCCCCCGATGGCACCATCGTGGGCGTGCGCGTCACCAAGTCCAGCGGCAACAAGGCCTGGGACGATGCCGTCGTCCGCGCGATGCACAAGACCGAGACCTTGCCGCGCGACACCGATGGCCGCGTGCCGTCGAGCCTGGTCATTGGCTTCCGCCCCAAGGACTGACGACCTGTTCGTCTTCCTCAAAAAAAATGCCCTCGGCCACCTGGCCGAGGGCATTTGTCTTTGGATGGACAGCTTGCTGCCACCGCCCTCTCGGGCGTCAGCCTCAGCTCACCATATAGCCGCCATCGACCGGCAGCACCACGCCCGTCATGAAGCTGGCCGCCGGCGTGCAGAGAAACACGGCCGCCTGCGCCACATCCTGCGGTGTGCCCCAGCGCCCCAGCGGCGTGCGTGCCAGGATGGGGCCCGAGCGGGCCGGGTCGTCCTGCAGCGCTTGGGTCAGCGGCGTCGCAATCCAGCCCGGAGCAATCGCGTTCACCCGAATGCCATCGGCCGCATAGGCAATGGCAAGCGACTTGGTGAGTTGGCCAATGCCACCCTTGCTGGCCGCATAGCCGGGCACCAGGCCACCGCCGAAGAAGGTCAGCATCGATGCGGTGTTGACAATGCAGCCGCGCCGGGCGCGCAGCTTGTCGCGCGTGGCGGTGCAGACCCGCATGGTGCCGGTCAGGTTCACCTCCAGCACGCGCTGGAAAACCTCCACATCGTGCTCCAGGCCGCGCTTGATGATGCCCGCGCAGTTGAAGACGATGTCGAGCTCGTCCAGATCGGCGAGCGCCCCATCCAGATCGGCCTGGCGCGTGACATCGGCCTGGCGCACCTCCACCCCAGCATCCAGCGTGCCATCGCCCTCGCCCAGGCCCAGCGCAATCACGCGCGCGCCCAGCGCCGCCAAATGGTTGGCGATCACGGCGCCAATGCCTTGGGTGGCACCGGCGACCAGGGCGGTCTTGCCTGTCAACAGGTCTTTCTGGTAGGTCGTAGTCATCACTCGCATCTCTCGCATTGCTTACTTATCGCCCGCTTGGGGCTCAGTTCTTCATGTCCAGCAGTTTGATCAGGTCGGCGAAATAGGTCGCATCCTTCATCATCTGGTTGCGGAAGCCCTGGTCGTCGGCATAGACAAAGCCCAGGTTCTGTTTGGCCAGCACTTCCTGGAAGGCCGGCTCATCGACGGTCTTCTTGGCGGCGGCCTTCAAGTAGTTCAGCACATCGGTGGGCAGCTTCTTGGGGCCGGCAATGCCGCGCCAGGTGCCAATGCTCAGGTCGATGCCCTTTTCCTTCAGGGTGGGGACCTTGTCGAAGTTCTTCACGCGCTGGTCTGCCATCACGGCCAGCATCTTGAGCTTGCCCGCCTGCAGCTGCTGGGCCACTTCGGCCGGGCTCACCGCCACCGCATCGACGTGGCCCCCCATCAGCGCCAGCACGGCCGGGCCCGCGCCCTGGAACGGGATATGGTTGAACTGGATGCCGGTCTTGTCGCCCAGCGCCGTGGCGGCGAAGTGCCAGATCGAGCCATTGCCGGCATTGCCCACGCCCATCTTGCCGGGGTCCTTCTTGGAGGCGGCGAGGAACTCTTCAATCGTGTTCCAGGGCGCATCGGCGCGCACGGTGATCGCGGCCGGGTCGGCATTGAACTGGATGATGGGCTGCACATCGTCGTACGAGAACTTGGCCAGGCCCATGGGCTTGAGGGTCACGAGCTCCACCGTCACCACGGCCAGCTTGTAGCCATCAGGCTTGGCATTGATCATGTCGGTCCAGCCAATGGCGCCGCTGGCACCGGGCTTGTTGATCACCACCACGCTTTGGGGAATGTGCTTGCGCGCCGCCTCACCAAAGGCACGGGCCACACCGTCGGTGCCGCCACCGGGCTGGAAGGGCACGATCAACTCGATCTGGCGCGTCGGGAAATCAGCAGCTGCTGCGACATTGCCCAGCGCCATCAATACCGCGCTGGCACTGGCCGCAAACAAGCCGATGGCGCCTCGGCGCGTTTTGCTCATGTTCATACTGTCTCCTCTGTTTTTACTTTGTCGTGCAGTTTCAATAGGTCGCACGTCCACCGGATACATCAAACACCGCCCCAGTGCTGAACGAGCAGGCGTCAGACGCCAGCCACAGCACCTGGGCCGCAATCTCCTCGGGCTCGCCCAGCCGCCCCATCGGGCTCTTGGCAATCATCGTGGCCACATGCTCGGGGGCCATCTGCTCCAAAATGGGCGTGCGCACCGCTGCCGGTGCCACCGCATTGACCAGCACGCCGCTGCCGGCCAGCTCCTTGCCCAGCGATTTGGTCAGCGCCAGCACCCCGGCCTTGGCGGCGCTGTAGGCCGACGCATTGGGCGTGCCCTCCTTGCCTGCGAGCGAGGCGATATTCACCACCCGGCCATAGCCCTGGGCACGCAGCACCGGCACGACCGCCTTGCAGACGTGGTAGACACCGACCAGGTTGATGTCGATCACCCTTTGCCAGACGGCATCGTCAAAGGCATCGAGAGCCATCGTGGGCCCGGTGATACCGGCGCTGTTGATCAGCATGTCAACCCGGCCCAGGCGGGCCAAGGTCTGCGCCAGCGCCGCCTGGATGCTGGCCGGCTCGGTCACATCGACCGGGCAGAACAGCGCATCGCCGGCCAGCGCTGCGGCAAGCGGCTGCAAATCCCAAACGGCGACCCGCGCGCCCGCTTGCTGCAAGGCCTGCACCAGGCTGGCACCAATGCCGCTGGCGCCCCCCGTCACCACGGCCACGCGGCCGCCAAATTGGTAGCTGCAATCGGCCATGTCAGCGGATGAACTGGTTGGTGTAATCGGCACCCAGGCCAACGGCCTCGAAGTGCTTGCGGCACATGTCGATCTTGGTGAACACGTCCTCAAAACCCATGCCCTTGCCCCAGGGGTCGGTGTAGTACATGACACCATTGACCTGGAAGTAGGTGATCATTTCCTCGCAGTCTTCGGGCACATACAAGGTGTGGGTCTCGCCTGGTGGCTCGAACACATAGCTGCCTTCCTTGGCCCACCAGTCGTGCTCCAGGTATTTCCAGCGGCCCTTGAGCACAAAGCCATGCACCGCCTGGGGGTGGCGGTGGCGGCTGAGCACCCCGGACTTGCGCACCTTGAGCAGGTTCATCCAGTAACCCTGGCTGGCATTGAGGCAAAGCGGACGAAACCAGACATTCTCGGCCTGCGGCACCCACAGCCGCTCATCGGTGGGGATGGCGCTTTCCACCACGATCTCGGGCAGCGCATCAGGTGGGTTCGGATACTGGTAAGGCATCAACGGGGTCTGGTCAGGGCTATCTACAGGCATTTATCCACCATATGGACTAAAGTTCACAATATGGATAATTGTAGAGAACGCCGAAAGACCCGCAGCCCAGACAAACCCCAAGCCTTGGGCGGCACAGACATATTGGCGACAGGGACCGGGCTGCGGCAGTGGCCCAACGGGCACAAAAAAAGCCCGGCTGTCGGGCCGGGCTTGAGTGTGCGGATGCGCGAGGATGTTCGCGATCAGGAATCCACCCAATTGACCATGCCGCTAAAGGCGGTCACCAGCACGATGATGCCGAACACAATGCGGTACCAGGCAAAGGGCACAAAGCTGTTGGAGGCGATGTAGCGCAGCAGCCAGCGCACGCACAGCCAGGCGCTGATGAACGAGAAGATGAGCCCCGTCGCAAACATGGGCAGGTCCGCCATCGACAGCAGTGCCCGCTCCTTGTAGAGGCTGTAGACACCTGCGCCGATCAAGGTCGGGATCGCGAGGAAGAAGGAAAAATCGGTGGCCGCCTGGCGCGACAGGCCCATCAGCATGCCGCCGATGATGGTCGAGCCGCTGCGGCTGGTGCCCGGAATCATCGCCAGGCACTGCACCAGACCCACCTTCAATGCATCGAGCGGCGTCATCTCATCGACCGTCTGCACCCGCACATGGGCCGACTGGCGCTTTTCCGCCCAGAGAATCACAAAGCCGCCCAGGATAAAGGTGGTGGCCACGACGATGGGCGTGAACAAATGCGCCTTGATGTACTTGCCAAACAACAGGCCCAGCACCACGGCGGGCAAAAAGCCGATGAAGACATTGAGCGCAAAGCGCTGCGCCTGGCGGCTCGATGGCAGCGCCACTACGGTGCTGCGGATCTTTTGCCAATACACCAGGATCACCGCAAAGATGGCACCGGTCTGGATCGCGATGTCAAACACCTTGGCCTTGGCATCGTCAAAGCCCAGCAGGCTGCCGGCCAAAATCAAATGCCCTGTCGAGGAGATCGGCAAGAACTCCGTCAGCCCCTCCACCACGCCCATGATGGCGGCTTTGATCAACAGCAAGGTATCCACAACAGTCTTTCAAAAAATCGGTCTGCCCGATTATCCAGCGGCCCAACACGCGCCACAGGGCTGGCCCCCGGGCGCGCACGAAAATTTACACAATGCAGCGCCCGCGCCTGCGCAGCCACTACGGCGCCGGCAGCGCCACCACCTGCACGGCGCCCCCGGCATCCACCAAAGGCTCGTAATGCGCCAGCACGGCATAGCGCCCCTGCGCGGCCAGGTGCGGCGCCAGGGTTTGCAGGCCCTCGCGCAAAAAAGCCAGCGCCGGCTTGTCCAGCCCCGAGGTCGGCTCATCGATCAGCACCAGCCGGGCGCCACTGGCCAGGCCCAGCGCGATGACCAGCTTGCGCAGGCTGCCAGTCGAGAGCGCCAGCAACGGCTTGGCGCTGTGCGCGGCCAGATCCAACCCCGCCTGCCACTGCACAAAAAGCGCCTCGTCCCAGCCCGGACAGTCGCGGCGCAACTGCGCCACCCAATCGGCCACCACCGTAGTGCCTGGCGGCATGGTCGCAGGCAGCCGCGGCTCGTGCCAGAACACGCCCCCTGCGCTCTTGAGCGCCTCCGGCGTCTGGCCATCGATGTGCACGCTGCCTGCGCTGGCCTGCAGCTGCCCGGCCAGCAATTGCAAGGCCGTGGTCTTGCCTGCGCTCAGGCCATCGACCAGCTGCACCAGGCCAGGCGCAGCCTGCCATTGCCAGCCGACCAGCAGCGGGGCCGCTTGCGGGTAGGAGAAATCCAGCGCATTCCATTCCAGGCTCATAGGGGTATCCGGCTTGCTTGATTAACTCCTAAAAACATAGCATAAAATCGCGCAATATCGATGAAACCCCCGCAGATGCTTGACTATTTGGACTTTGACACCAGCGATGACGGCGAAGGCCTTACCAGCCTCGATGCGATGGCCTATGCCAAGGCCGCCCAGTGGCCGGCGCTGACGGCCGAGGTCACGCAGCTGCTGGCCTGGTGCAGCGATGCCTTTGGCGCCCCCGGCGCGCTGGAAGATGGCCACCGCTGGGATCTGGACCTGCAGCTGCAAAGCGATGCAGGTGACGCGCTGGCCTTGCACTGGGATGCGCTGCAGCGCCAGCTGCTGGCGCCGCAAGCTGCCCAGCAGACCGCGCTGCAGCTGAGCCTGACCCTCAGCGGCCCCGATGCCTTTGCCCAGCAGCTGACCGAGCAGTTTTTGGGCAGTAACGACTAGCGAATAGCTGGCCGACGGTGGCCTGCTAGGCGCCCAGCATCAGGTCCAGGTTCTGCACCGCCGCACCTGATGCGCCTTTGCCCAGGTTGTCAAAAATGGCCGCCAGCAGCACCTGGCCCTGCGCCTCGTTGTGGAAGACGCTTAGTTGCATGGCATTCGTGCCGTTGAGCAGTTGCGGATCCAGGTGTGTAAGCGCTTTGGCCTCGTCCAGCGACAAGACCTGCACATCAGGCGCCTGCGCATAGTGACGTGCCAGGCAGGCCTGCAGCGCAGCGGCATCCACCCCAGGCGGCAGCATGCGCAATGCCAGCGGCACCGTCAGCACAATGCCCTGGCGATACGCGCCATAGGCCGGCACAAACAGCGGGCGCGCGTCCAGGCCTGCGTGCAACTGCATCTCCGGCGCATTCTTGTGCGCCAGCTCCAGGCCATAGACCTGGAAGGCTGGCGGCTTGGCATCGCCCCCGCCCTCATGCGCCTCGACGCCAGCGCGCCCGCGCCCGGAGTAGCCGGATACCGCATGCACGCTGAGCGGGTAGCTGGCAGGCACCAGCCCGGCCTGCACCAGCGGCAGCAACAAGCCGATGGCCCCCGTCGGGTAGCAGCCGGGATTGGTCACCCGGCGGGCCTTGGCAATGCGCTCGGCCTGCGCTGCCGACATCTCCGCAAATCCATAGATCCAATCGGCGTGGGTGCGGTGCGCAGAACTGGCATCGATCACCCGCACCGCAGGATTGACGATGGACTGCACCGCCTCGCGCGCAACCGCATCGGGCAGGCAGAGGATGGCGATATCACAGGCATTGATGGCTTCGGCCCGGCGCTGGACGTCCTTGCGCTCAGCGGCTGGCAGGGTCACGAGACGGATATCGCTGCGCCCGCGCAGCCGCTCATGGATTTGCAAACCGGTGGTGCCCTGGTCGCCGTCGATAAAAACAAGAGGAGTGCGCATATGTAGATGACTTCCGAGAATGCGGGCGCTGGCCCATGGATCGAGCCGCTATGTTCCTCCGCGTCCTAAAATAATGAAAGTTGAATTTCACAAACCAGACGTTCAGCATTTCTGAATTTGGAGCCACGATGCGAGAGATCAGCCTGGACCGTTTGCGCACCTTGGTGGCGATTGCCGACCAGGGCTCGTTCATCAAGGCCGCCCATAGCCTGCACCTGGCAGCACCCACGGTCAGCCTGCATATTGCCGAGCTGGAGCAGCGCATTGGCGCGCCGCTTCTGTCGCGCAAGCGCGGGCATGTGCGGCCCTCGGCCATTGGGGAGGTGTTGGTCGCACGCGCGCGCCGCCTGCTGGACGAGGCCGAGCTGGCGCTGAGCGACATCCAGCGCCAGGTGCAGGGGCTGGAAGGGCGTGTGCGGCTGGGCGCATCGACCGGGGTGATTGCGCATCTGCTGCCCCAGGCATTGGCGGTGCTGCGCGATCAGCATCCGGGCATCGACATCCAGATCAGCGTCCAGACCTCGGAGGAGACGCTGGCGCGCCTGGTGGATAGCCGCTTGGACATCGGCGTCACCGCCCTGCCCCAGCCAGCCGTCGCAGGCCTGGTGATCAAGCCCTGGCGCCGCGATCCTGTGATGGCCTTTGTGCCTGCCGACTGGACCTGCCCGGCCCGCCTCACGCCGCAGTGGCTCGCCGGCCAGCCGCTGATCCTCAACGATGCCAGCACACGCCTGTCACGCCAGACCAGCGAGTGGTTTGCCGCGGGCGGCCACCACCCGGTGCCGCGCATTGCGCTGAACTACAACGATGCCATCAAGAGCCTGGTCGCCGCAGGTTACGGCGCCACCTTGTTGCCGCACGAGGCCACGGCCCCACCGCCGGACGCGCGCATCGCCATGCGCCCGCTGCGCCCTGCGCTGTGGCGCCGGCTGGGCATCGCCCACCGCGCCGGCTATGTGGAGCCCTCCACCCAGCATGTGCTGGATGTGCTGTGGGGCCTGCGCCTGGTGTGAGCGCCGCTGCCGCTGGCCCATCGCCCTGCCCGCTAGAAAAACCACCAGCCGCACAAGGCTGCGCCCACCACCACCCATAGCGCGGAGAGCCGGGCCAACACCAGCAGGCCGAATGCGGCCAGCGCCAGGCCAAAATCCAGCCGGGAATGGATGGCGCTGGTCCACACCGGGTCGTACAGCGCAGCCAGCAGCACGCCGACAACCGATGCATTGATGCCCGCCATCGCCCGCTGCACGCCGGCCCGCTGGCGCAGCGATTCCCAGTACGGCAGCACACCGGCCACCAGCAACAGGCCCGGCAAAAACACCGCCAGCAGCAAGGCCAGGCCGGCCCACCAGCCGCCCCATGGCGCGGGCATGGCCGCGCCCAGGTAGGCGGCAAACGTGAACAGCGGGCCCGGCACGGCTTGGGCTGCGCCGTAACCGGCCAGCAGTATGTCGTTGGACACCAGCCCGCCCGGCACCAAGCTGGCCTGCAACAACGGCAACACCACATGGCCGCCGCCAAACACCAGTGCACCGGCCTGGAAGACCTGGCTTGCGATGGCCAGCAAGCTGCCTCCATACGCGGCTATCAGCCAGGGGCTCAGCCCCAGCAACACGGCGTAGACCAGCAGCAAGCAGCTTCCCACACGGTTGCTGACACCATAGTGCTGGTGCTGTGCCGCAGGCAGCGGGCCCAGCTTCAGCACCCAGCGGCCCAGCACTGCACCCAGCACGATGGCTGCCAGCTGCCCATAGGTGGAAGGCACGGCCAGCACCAGCAAGGCGGCGGCGATGGCCCATGCGGCACGCAGCCGGTCCGGACACAACGCCCGCGCCATGCCCCATACAGCCTGCGCCACCACCGCGACGGCCACGACCTTGAGGCCATGCACGGCGCCCGATGTGGCCAGCCCTGTCCATTGCGACATGCCCAGTGCCAACAGCATCAGCAGCAGGGCCGATGGCAAGGTAAAACCCAGCCAGGCTGCCAAGGCCCCCCACCAACCCGCCCGGCCCAGGCCCAAGGCCATGCCGACCTGGCTGCTGGCCGGGCCGGGCAGAAACTGGCACAGCGCCACCAGATCCGCATAGGCGCGCTCATCGATCCAGCGCCGGCGCAGCACAAACTCGGTATGGAAATAGCCCAGATGCGCGACCGGCCCGCCAAACGAGGTCAGGCCCAGCTTCAAAAAGGCGCCCAGCACTTCCAGCGCAGAGCCCTTGGCCGGGGTGGCATCTGCTTGCGGTGAAGGGCAAGGCTCTGGGCTGGGGTGGGCGTTCATAGGGAGGCACAGTCGCGGTGGTTGGCCAGCAGCATAAGCGGGCTCGGTGGCATTGCCAAGACGATCATGCATCAACTTGCCTGCGCAGGCCTTGGCAGCAAGCGCTTGCTGCCCGCATTCATCAGCCCCATGCCGACAATCGCCGCACCACCACCTACCAGCAAGGAAGCGGTGCGAGCGCCTGCAGATCGCCTCGTTTGGCGCGACATCCTCGCTGCGCCTGCTGCCGCAGCTGCTGGCCGCATTTCGCCAGGCCCATCCACTGGTCGAGGTGCATATCGAAGAAGCGGTGAACAGCGTGGTGCTGCAATGGCTGCTGGAGCGCCGCGTGGAACTGGGCTTTGTGGTTTTGCCCGACGAGCGCTTTGACTCGGTGCCGCTGATCGAGGGCGAGTTGGTGGCCGTGCTGCCCGCCACCCATCCGTTGGCCCAGAAGACCAGCATCAGCGCGCTGGATTTTCATAACCAGCCATTTATTCGCACCTCGGCGGGCTCCGGCCCGCGGGTGGACGCGTTCTTGGCCGACAAAGGCGCCGTTCCCAACACCTTGTACCGGTTTGAGCAGCTCAGCTCGATGATGGGCTTTGTCGCGCAAGGCGATGCGCTGACCATTGCCGCGCGCCTGGCGCTGCCCGCGCCCCCGGCCGGCGTCACCTACCGCCGGCTCATGCCGCGCAACCACCGGCCCATCGCGCTGGCGGCGCTGCGCTTTGACCGCTTATCGCCGGCAGCAGCGGCCTTTGTCGAAACCACCCGAAAACTGCGCAAGCGCCTGGTGCTGGAATAAGGCGCCTGGACGTCAGCGCCTCGCTGCCGGGCGCAAGCCGGGTTTATTCGCCGCTCAGCGCAATCACCACCGCCGAGGGCTCCACCGTCACCTGCACCGCAGAGCGCGCGCGCAGCGACGTGGCCTCGCGGCTAAAGCCCACCAGCTGCACGCCAGACTGCAGGCGTACGGCCAGCTCCTGCACCGTGCCGCCGCGCGTGGCCCGTGTAACCGCACCCTGCCAGACGTTGCCCCCCGGCGCCAGCACGGTAGCGGCCGATGCCGCTTGTACTGCGACAGCGGTGGCCTTGCACATGGCAAGCACCGGCAGGCCCTGGCGCAGGCCCAAGAGCTGCGCGCTCTCATCGGTGATATGGGAATGCAATACAAACTGCGCGCCAGCATCGGCCCCCTGCAATTGCACCTGCACCAAGGGGCCGCTGCGGCTGAGTTGGGCCACGACACAGGGCCATTGGTTGCGCATGCTGGTCATCACCTGCAATCGCGCCAGGGTGGTGGCCACTGAGATGCCTGCTTGCCCGGCATTGCGTGCCTGGGGGTCTGCAGCCGTTGGAAGCTGGCGCGCATGCTCGAGCTGCACATGCAATTGCTCACGGGCATGGCCCATGGCATCGGCCGCTTCGAGCAGCAGCAGCGCATCGGCCGTGAGCTGCGCCCCCCCGCCGCCCTTGCCGCCCACACTGCGCTGCACCAGCTCCACACCCGCCAGGTTGGACAAGGTATCCAGGGCCTGCCAGGCCGCCTTGTAGCTGATGCCCACGCGGCGCGCGGCCTCGGAGATGGAGCCGCAATCCTGGATATGGCGCAGCACATCCATGCGGCGGTCAGAGCGCTTCTCGGCGAGCGCGGCAGCGAGCGATGCTTGGGGAATCATGGCGCGAATCTTCGCATGCTTTAGCGCCCCGCGCCGGTGCCCAAAGCGCGGTTGGAGAAAAGCCTTGCCCAGAATAGCGTGCCAATAGCGGACCAATAGCGTGCCCATACAGGGGCCTATGGCCCCCATCATTTGGCACCCCAAAACAATCTCGCTACACTCGCGCTATTCATTAACAGAATAGCGATTTGATGACCGCCATGATCCAACGCCGCTTCGCCCCCCTCGCCCTGTCCCTGTTGGCCGCCCTCGCTGCCAGCGCCCATGCCGACGAAGTCTCTGTGGCTGTGGCCGCCAACTTCACCGCGCCGATGCAAAAGATTGCCGCCGAGTTCGAAAAAGACAGCGGCCACAAGGCGGTGCTGTCGTTCGGCGCCACCGGCAAGTTCTATGCACAGATCAACAACGGCGCACCCTTTGGCATTTTGCTGGCCGCCGATGACACGACGCCGGCCAAGCTGGCCCAGGAAGGCAAGGGCGTCGCCGCCAGCCGCTTTACCTACGCCATTGGCCAGCTGGTGCTGTGGAGCAAGCAAGCGGGCTATGTGGACGACAAGGGCGCCGTGCTCAAGATGGGTGACTACCGCCATATCGCGATCGCCAACCCCAAGCTCGCCCCCTATGGCCTGGCCGCGATGGAAACGCTCAAGAACCTGGGCCTGACCGACCAGGTGACGCCAAAAATCGTGCAGGGCGAGAACATCGGCCAGACCTACCAGTTCGCAGCCAGTGGCAATGCCCAGCTGGGCTTTGTGGCGCTGTCGCAGGTGATGGAAGACGGCAAGCTGCGCGAAGGCTCGGCCTGGATGGTTCCATCGGCCATGCATGAACCCATCCGCCAGGACGCCATTGTGCTGAGTAGCGCCAAGGACAATGCCGCCGCCACCGCCTTGATGCAATACCTCCAGGGCGACAAGGCGCGCGCCATCATCAGGTCCTACGGCTACGGGTTCTAAGGCGCGGCGGGCCACCGAACTGGCGGGTCTGATCCCGCTGGTCTCTGCTCGGCCATTGACCTCAGCGCGTTGGTCCGGCCAAACACTGCCCTTGCCGGGCCCGCGCTGCGCGTGCACCATGTGCGCAGCAGCCTCCCTCCTTCAACCCACCTCGCCACGCCCTCCTCTGCCGTGAGTACCTCCCTTCTCAGCCCCGACGACTGGGCCGCCATCTGGCTGACGCTGGAGCTCGCCAGCGTCACGACTGCCCTGCTGCTGGTGCTGGCCACGCCGCTGGCCTGGTGGCTCGCGCATACGGCATCGCGCTGGCGCGGCCCCATTGGCGCGGTGGTGACCTTGCCGCTGGTGCTGCCGCCAACGGTGATCGGCTTTTACCTGCTGGTCACGATGGGCCCCAATGGCCCGGTGGGCCAGCTCACCAGCGCCCTGGGTATGGGCTATCTGCCCTTTACCTTTGCCGGGCTGGTGGTGGGCTCGCTGGTCTACTCGCTGCCCTTTGCGGTACAGCCGCTGCAGCGGGCCTTTGAGGGCCTGGGCCGCCGCCCCCTGGAAGTGGCTGCCACCCTGGGCGCGAGCCGTATCGACAGTTTCTTCAGCGTGGCGCTGCCGCTGGCGCGCCCCGGATTTATCACCGCAGCCGTACTGACCTTTGCCCACACGGTGGGCGAGTTCGGCATCGTGCTGATGCTGGGCGGCAATATCCCCAGCAAGACGCGCGTGGTGTCGGTGCAGATCTACGACCACGTCGAAGCCATGGAGTATGCGCAGGCACACTGGCTGGCCGGCGGCATGGTGGTGTTTGCCTTTGTGGTGTTGGTGGCCTTGCAATGGCTGCAACCCCGCGACAGGAACAACGCGAGCCCCCTATGACGCAAGCCCAGAACCACCACGACGGCATTCACGCGCGCCTGCAGCTGCAGCGCGCCGCGTTCCAACTGCAGGTGGACCTGCAGCTGCCCGGCCAGGGCGTCACCGCACTGTTTGGCCCCTCGGGCTGCGGCAAGACTAGTTGCCTGCGCGCCATTGCCGGGCTCGAACGTGCCCAGGGCCAGGTCAGCGTCAATGGCGAGCGCTGGCAAGACGATGACAGCGCCCACTGGCTGCCCACGCACCAGCGGGCACTGGGCTATGTCTTCCAGGAGGCAAGCCTGTTCCCGCACCTGAGCGCCCATGACAACATCCGCTACGGCCTGCGCCGCACCCCGGCCGCGCGCCAGCGCGTGCAGATCGAGCGCCTGGTCGAGCTGCTGGGCATTGGCCCGCTGCTGGGGCGCAAACCTGCCACCTTGTCGGGCGGCGAACGCCAGCGCGTGGCCATTGCCCGTGCACTGGCTACCAGCCCGCGCGTGCTGCTGATGGATGAACCGCTGGCGGCGCTGGATGCCGAGCGCAAGGCCGAGGTGCTGCCCTACCTGGACCAGCTCAGCGATCAGCTCAAGCTGCCGATCCTGTACGTCAGCCACTCGATCGACGAAGTGGGCCGCCTGGCCGACCAGGTGGTGGTGCTGCAAACCGGCCGTGTCGCGGCGCAGGGGCCGGTGGCCGACATGCTGACCGCGCTGAATGCCCCGCTGGCCCAGGCCCTGCCCGATGCCCAGCAAGCCAGCCTGCTCGAAGGCCAGGTCTGCGGCCACGACCTGCAAGACCACCTGTGGTCGCTGCAAATAGGCGCCCACCCGCAGCTGCAGCTGCACTGGACGCAGGCCGATGCCCATTACCGGCAAGGCGAGCGGGTGCGCCTGCGCGTGATGGCGCGCGATGTCAGCCTGTCGCTGATGCCCCAGACCGGCAGCTCCATTCTCAACAGCCTGCCGGCCGTGGTGACGGCCCTGCAGCAAAGCAGCCCAGGCCAGGTGCTGGTGCAGCTGCGCCTGGCACCGGGTGCGGCTGATGACACGCCCCACCTGCTGGCGCTGGTCTCGGCCCGCTCGGCACGTCTGTTGCAGCTGGCTCCCGGCCTGCTCGTGCATGCGCAGCTCAAGGGCGTTGCCGTCTTGCGCTGACCGCCATGGCGCGCAGCGGCCGCTCAGGCCCCGCCAACAACAAAAAAGCCCGGACGCATCCGGGCTTGGTCGTGTCTGCTGGGGCCGATTAAGGGGCCAGCACCACTTCCACGCGGCGCGCTTGGGCATTGTTGCCCGCGTTCTCCACCGCTTCGGGCTTCTTCAGCTCCAGCTTGTCTTCGGTCACGCCCAGGGCCAGCAGCGCATCGCGCACGGCAAAGGCGCGTTGCTTGGCCAGCTCGGCGTTCTTGTCTGCGTCGCCAGTGGCATCGGTGTAGCCCGAGATGACGGCGCGTTGGCCGGCCTTGACGCCAGCGATCACATCTACCAGCGCTTCGTTCGCACCCTGGGCCAGCTCGGCCTTGGCGGTGGCAAAGTAGAACTTGACCACACCGTTTTCGATCACCACCGCAGCAGCGTCATCGGCCACCACGGCAGCACCGCCAGCAGCAGCGGCTACGCCGGTAGCGCCAGCGGCATTGCCAGCCTGCGCCGCAGCGGCCGCACGGGCAGCAGCAACGGCCGGGTCCGTACCACCCAGCACGGCGCCGCGCTTGGCGCCAGTCTCAGCAGCGACCACGCCGGCTTGGCCAGACTTGGCGCCATGCAAGCCTGTGTAGGCGCCAAACCAGATCACGCCCAACACCACCAGGGTGATCAGGGCAAATACCAGGCCCAAGGCAAAGCGCTCATCACCGTCATTATTTTGCGAAGAACTCACAGTCAGACTCCAGGCACCCGTGGTGCATTAAAAAAGAAATTGTTGTGGCTGCATGCCGTGGCCGCGCAGGCCCTGCACAGCCCCATGGCAGATACGCGCGAGATTGTACCTTGCAGCACTGGCGCTGCGCAGCGAACCTCCCACGGCCGATGCAGCCAATCCGGTGCGCAAAGTGGCAACCAACCAGGTAGTAACCCGGCACCCGGCGCTCGAAAATAGATAGCAGGTCATCGTGACACCATGCCCTTTACCTAGTGATTACCCTTGAGTTGGCGGCTTTCTCTGAAATATTTTTTCATCCTTGCGCCTGTTCGCAACATCGGCAAGGTAATTTGTATGGGGAAGCGCGTAGTTATTCGTAAAATCAGTGCTTTTCGAAAATGTGCATTTGCTTACCGGCAATGAGCACGTGTGACAGGACTAGCCAACCATTGGAGACACCATGCAGGCTTTACTCGCCCTATCCAGGGCTATCGACAGGCTCAATGCTTTCGTCGGCAAATACTCAATCTGGCTTATCTTTGCCGCCACCTTCATCAGCGCCGCCAACGCCATCGTCCGCAAGGCCTTCGACGCCAGCTCCAACGCCTTCCTGGAAGTGCAGTGGTACCTGTTCGCCTGGTCCTTCTTGCTGGCCGCCGGCTACACCTTGCTGCACCGTGAGCATGTGCGCATCGACGTCATCAACTCGCGCCTGTCCAAGACCAAGCAGGTCTGGATCGACATCATCGGCTTTGCGCTGTTCCTCACTCCGCTGTGCGTCACGATTCTGTGGCTGAGCATGCCGGTGGTGATCCAGATGTACCAATCTGGCGAAATGTCGGGCAATCCCGGCGGCCTGATCCGCTGGCCGGTATGGGCCGCCATCCCCGTGGGCATCACCTTGCTGATGCTCCAGGGCCTGTCCGAGCTGGTCAAGCGCATCGCGTTTCTGACTGGCGATGGCCCCGACCCGATGGGCAAGCTCAGCGACAAGAGCGCTGAGGAAGAGCTGGCCGAAGCACTGCGTGCCGAAGCTGAAATCAAGCAGGCCCAGACGGCTGCAGCAGTCCAGGCTGCTGCGCGCCAGTCTTGAAGGTAGCACGAGGATCTCACCATGGAATTTATCGCTACCAACTACGCCCCGATCATGTTCGCGGGCCTGATCGTCTTTTTGCTGCTTGGTTTTCCCGTGGCGTTCAGCCTGGGCGCTGCCGGCCTGATGTTCGGCTTTATCGGCATTGAGCTCGATGTGTTTCCCTCGTCGGTGATGGCCTGGTTGCCCCAGCGCCTGATCGGCATCATGGCCAATGACACCTTGCTGGCCGTGCCGTTCTTCACCTTGATGGGCTTGATACTGGAGCGCAGCGGCATGGCCGAGGACTTGCTCGACACGGTGGGCCAGGTCTTTGGCCCGATCCGTGGCGGTCTGGCGCTCGCCGTGATCTTTGTCGGCGCGCTGCTGGCCGCTACCACCGGTGTGGTCGCCGCATCGGTCATCTCCATGGGCCTGATCTCGCTGCCCATCATGCTGCGCTACGGCTATGACCGGCGCCTGGCCTCGGGCGTGATTGCCGCATCGGGCACCCTGGCCCAGATCATTCCGCCCTCGCTGGTGCTGATCCTGATGGCCGACCAGCTGGGCAAGAGCGTGGGCGATATGTACAAGGGCGCGTTCATCCCCGGCTTTATGCTGATGGGTCTGTATGTGCTGTGGGTCGCCTTCCTGGCCATCTTCAAGCCCAAGCTGGTGCCTGCGCTGCCCGTTGAAGCCCGTATCTACCGCGAAGCCAACGGTAATGCCGGCTACACCTCGCTGATCGTGGTGATGGGCCTGTCGACGATTGTCGCGATCTTCCTAGCCAACCACATGGCCGACATCCACACCTGGTGGGAAGGCAAGCTGGTCACCGACGTGGCCACCGACGAGAAGATTGTCACGGCCATGTGCGGCGGCACCTTCATCGCCTTTGTCATCGCCTCGATCAACCGCGTCTTCAAGCTGGGGCTGCTGTCCAAGCTGGCCGAGCGCGTGACCTTTGTGCTGATCCCGCCGCTGCTGCTGATCTTCCTGGTGCTGGGCACCATCTTCCTGGGCATCGCCACCCCCACCGAAGGCGGCGCCATGGGTGCCATGGCCGCGCTCATCATGGGCTTTGCCCGCAAGCGCCTGAACATGAACCTGCTCAAGCAGGCGCTGGGCTCGACCACCAAGCTTGCCAGCTTTGTGATGTTCATCATGATTGGCGCGACGACCTTCAGCCTGGTGTTCCAGGCCGCAGACGGCCCCAAGTGGGTCGAGCACCTGCTCACCAGCCTGCCAGGCGGCCAGACCGGCTTCCTGATCGTCGTCAACGTGATGATCTTCTTCCTGGCCTTCTTCCTGGACTACTTTGAGCTGTCGTTCATCGTCGTGCCGCTGCTGGGCCCCGTGGCTGACAAAATGGGCATCGACCTGATCTGGTTCGGTGTGCTGCTGGCAGTCAACATGCAGACCTCGTTCATGCACCCGCCGTTCGGCTTTGCGCTGTTCTTCCTGCGATCGGTGGCGCCTGATAAGCAGTATGTGGACCGGGTCACACACAAGGTGATCGAGCCGGTGACCACGATGCAGATCTACAAGGGCGCTGTGCCGTTTGTGCTGATCCAGCTGATCATGGTCGGTGTGCTGATCGCCTTCCCGGGCATCGTTACGGGAGCTTTGGAAAAGCCGGCGGTTGTCGACATGCAGAAGGTCAATGAGCAGATGATGAACCAGCTGGGCAACGCAGACGGCGGCTATGGGGACAACCCCTTTGCCAGCCCGGATGCACCCGCCGATGCAGGCGCAGCACCGGGCTCCGATGCAGGCGCAATGCCGGCACCCGCCGCAGAAGGCTATGGCTCGGACGATCCAGCCAAGGCCTTGCAGGACTCGCTGGGCACTGCTCCCGCAGAAAGCAAATAAGGGGCGCCCAAGCCCTTCCCACCCGAACCCTGGCTTGCCCAGGGTTTTTTTATGGCTGCCTGCAGCTGGGTGCCACAACGCCCCGTGCGCTGGTGGTCCGGCGAACCGGCGGCCCGGCGGCCCGGCGGCCCGGCGAACCGGCGAACCGGCATCGAGGCGCTCCGGCCGCACCCAGTCATGAATGAGTGCGAAGTACCCAAGCCGCATGCCGATGCACCCACGCAGCCTGTATAGACGCAAAAAAGCCGCAGCAAGCTGCGGCTCTTGGCTGCTGCGGCCAAGCCCCAATGGCCTGGCGCATCTCCCGATCAGGGCAGTTTGACCTGGGCCATGTACTGGTTGAAGGGGTACTCGGAGAAGCGGTTCCACAGGATCTGGTCCTTCTGGAAGGCGCGCATGTCCTGGTGGATCTTCTTGAACTCGGGCGACTTGGCCTCGTGCTCGGCAAAGGTTTCCATCGAGGCCTTGAAGCCAGCGTCCATCAGCTCCTTGGAGAACGGCTTGAGCTGGGTCTTGTTGGCCACCAGGTTCTTCAGCGCGATGGGGTTGAGCACCTGGTACTTGGCGGTCATGTCGGCAGCGGCCACGCGGGTGGCGGCGTCCAGGATCGCCTTGTTCTCGGGCGACAGCGCGTTGTACTTCTTGATGTTGATGAAGAACTCCAGATCAGCCGAGCCTTCCCACCAACCGGGGTAGTAGTAGAACGGAGCGACCTTGTTGAAGCCCAGCTTTTCATCGTCGTAGGGACCGACAAATTCCACCGCGTCCAGCGTTCCCTTTTCCAGCGCCTGGTACACGTCGCCCGCTGGCATGTTCTGCGCGACCACGCCCAGCTTGGCCATGGCCTCACCGAACACACCGCCACCCATGCGCATCTTCAGGCCCTTCAAGTCAGCCACGGTCTTGATTTCCTTGCGGTACCAGCCGCCCATCTGGGTGGTGGTGTTGCCCGCCGATGCGGTCTTGAAGTTGTATTTCTCAAAGAAGGCATCGAGCAGCTTGCGGCCGTTGCCGTGGTCCTTCCAGCCCGCCATCTGCAGGGTGGTCAGGCCAAAGGGCACGGCGCAGCTGAACGCGAAGATCGGGTCCTTGCCGGTGAAGTAGTAGGCCGCCGTCTGGGCCATGTCGATGGTGTCGCCCTGCAGCGCATCGACCACGCCGAATGCGGGCATCAGCTCGCCCGCAGGGTGGACCGAGATTTCAAACTTGCCGCCGGACATGGCCTTGACGGCCGCAGACAGCTTTTCAGCGGAGCCGAAGATGGTGTCAAGCGACTTGGGGAAGCTCGAGGCCAGGCGCCAGCGCACTGCAGCCTGTGCATGCACGGCCGGTGCCACCCCTGCGGCCAGAACGCCAGCGATACCGGCATTTTTGATAAGCGAACGACGATCCATTCGTGTCTCCAATTATTTGTTGAAAGTAAAGGTAGCTATCCTGCCATAGGCGCGAGCCGCTTTTAGCTTTGCAAATTGTAGAAATGGTTGCAGAAGTGACTTCAGCGGGTTTTCCCCAGAGTTTTGCAAAGGATTCTGTCCGCATTGCGCCACAGGCGGCGCAGGCCACAAAAAAGCCCGGTTCACCATGACCGGGCTTGTCAAGAGAACCAGGCGCGTGCCAGGCGGGCGGATCAGGCCGCAGCGCTCTGGCCGGCGGCCGCCTCAGGCACCGCAAAGCGTTCGCGGATGCTGCGCTCGATGCCCGTCGCATCCAGGCCCTGCATGGCCATCAGCTTGGCCGGGTCGCCATGCTCGATAAAGGCATCGGGCAGGCCCAGCTGCAGCACCGGCACATCGATGTGCAGCTGCTGCAATGCCTCGAGCACCGCGCTGCCCGCGCCGCCCATCAGGCAACCGTCTTCGACAGTGACCAGCGCCTCATGGCTTTGCGCTACCTGCTCGAGCAGCTCGGTATCGAGCGGCTTGGCCCAGCGCATGTTCACCACCGTGGCGTTGAGCGCCTCACCGGCCTGCAAGGCCGGATAGAGCAGACTGCCAAAGGCCAGGATGGCGATACGCGGGCGGCCCGCCACCGCAGGCTGCGCCTGGCGGCGGATCTCGCCCTTGCCAAAGGGCAGGCCTTCCAGCGATTCGAGTGGCGCCACACCGGCCCCCGCGCCACGCGGGTAGCGCACGGTCACCGGGTGGTTCTGCGCAAAAGCGGTGCTCAGCAGCTGGCGGCATTCGCGCTCATCGGCCGGGCAGGCGACGCTCATGTTCGGAATGGCGCGGGTAAAGGCGATGTCGTAGTTGCCGGCATGGGTGGCGCCATCGGCCCCCACCAGGCCCGCGCGATCCAGCGCAAACACCACGGGCAGGTTTTGCAGCGCCACATCGTGGATCAGCTGGTCATAGCCGCGCTGCAGGAAGGTCGAATAGATGGCGACCACCGGCTTGAGCCCTTCGCAGGCCAGGCCAGCGGCAAAGGTCACACTGTGCTGCTCGGCAATGCCCACATCGAAGTAGCGCTTGGGGAAGCGCTTTTCAAACTCGACCATGCCCGAGCCTTCGCGCATGGCTGGAGTGATCGCGACCAGGCGCTCGTCCTGGGCGGCCATGTCGCACAGCCAGTGGCCAAAGACCTGGGTAAAGGTGGGCTTGGGCGGCGTGGCGGGCTTGACCAGGCCGATGGCCGGGTCAAACTTGCCCGGGCCATGGTAGGCCACCGGGTCGGCCTCGGCCAGCTTGTAGCCCTGGCCCTTTTTGGTGACCACATGCAGAAACTGCGGGCCCTTGAGCTGGCGGATGTTCTCCAGGGTAGGGATCAGCGAATCGAGGTCATGGCCATCGATGGGGCCGATGTAGTTGAAGCCGAAGTTCTCGAACAGGGTGGCGGGCACCACCATGCCCTTGGCCTGCTGCTCCAGGCGCTTGGCCAGCTCCAGGAGCGGCGGCACCTGCTTGAGCATGCTCTTGCCCACGCCCCGCGCCTTGGCATAGAACTGGCCGCTCATCAGCTGCGCCAGGTAGCGGTTGAGCGCACCCACCGGCGGGCTGATGCTCATGTCGTTGTCGTTCAGGATCACCAGCAGATTGGCGTCGCTGACCCCGGCGTTGTTCAGCGCCTCGAAGGCCATGCCGGCCGTCATCGCGCCATCGCCAATGATGGCCACCGCCTGGCGGTCGCTGCCCTGCAGCTTGAAGGCCTCGGCCATGCCCAGCGCCGCCGAGATACTGGTCGATGAATGGGCGGTGCCAAAGGCGTCGTATTCGCTCTCGCTGCGCAGCGGAAAGCCCGAGATGCCGCCCCACTGGCGCAGGCCCTGCATGCGGTCGCGCCGGCCCGTCAGAATCTTGTGCGGATAGGTCTGGTGGCCGACATCCCAGACAAAGCGGTCATGCGGCGTTTCATAGACGGCGTGCAGCGCAATGGTCAGCTCCACCGTGCCCAGGTTGGAGCTGAGGTGCCCGCCGGTCTTGGACACGCTCTCGAGCACGAACTCCCGCAGCTCACGCGCCAGGGTCTTGAGCTCGGCGCGCGACATCTTGCGCAGATCCGCCGGGTCATTGACGGTGGCTAGCAGGGGAAAGGTCTTCGTGGACATACTATGGTTTGGTCACTTGCTACGCATACCTCGGAAGCATCCGCGCAGTTTTTTTACTGGAATGGCAAGGGGCTATGTTAGCGCCTTGAGGCTGGTTAAGCCGTCACAAGGCGCATTTGGCCTACTCAATGGCTGCGGCGCACCACCATGTCGGCCAGCGCCGCGAGCGCGGCCGTCTGGGGCAAACCGCTGCCTGCCAGTGCCCGCTGCGCCTCGGCCAGCAGCTCATGGGCATAGTCGCGCGCGGGCTGCAGGCCCATCAGCGATACATAGGTGGGCTTGTCGTTGTCGGCGTCCTTGCCGGCGGTCTTGCCCAGCGTTGCCGAATCGGCCACCACATCGAGCACATCGTCGATCACCTGGAACGCCAGTCCCAGGGCGGCGCCGTATTGCTTCAGTGCTGCGAGCGCTGCGCCCTGGATGCCGGCGCAGGTGGCGCCCATCTCGACGCTGGCCTGCAGCAGCGCGCCGGTCTTGAGCTTGTGCATCTGCTGGAGCTGCTCGCGGCTGAGCTGCTTGCCCACACTGGCCAGGTCAATGGCCTGGCCACCGGCCATGCCGTTGTAGCCAGCTGCCCAGGCCAGCTGGCGGCACAGGCGCGCCTGCACGCCATCGGAGATGGCACTGCCCTCGGGCACCAGGATCTCGAACGCCAGCGCCTGCAGCGCGTCGCCCGCGAGCAAGGCCTGGGCCTGGCCAAACTGCACATGGACGGTGGGCTTGCCACGGCGCAGCACGTCGTTGTCCATACAGGGCATATCGTCATGCACCAGCGAATAGGCGTGGATCAGCTCCACCGCGCAGCCGGCGCGCAAGGCGGCCTCTGCCTGGGACGCATCCAGGCTGCCCACGGCCTGGGCAGCGGCCAGCACCAGCAGCGGGCGCAGGCGCTTGCCGCCATCGAGCACGGCGTAGCGCATGGGCTCGCCCAGGTTGGCAGGGGCATCGGCGGCGATCCACAGCGTGAGGGCGTCCTCCACGCGGGCGAGTTCCTGGCTGCACCAAAGGGCAAAATTATCGTGTGCTGAAGTCATGGTTAGCACTTATTCCTCGCTGGTCCAGGGCTTGAGCTGGCCCTCATCCAGTACTTTGATCTGGTCCTGCACCGCCTCGAGCTTGCCCCGGCAAAATGCCAGCAGCACGGCGCCACGCTGGTAGGCGGCCAGCATGTCGCCCAAAGGCAGCTGACCGGACTCGATGCGCGCAACCAGGCCTTCGAGCTCCTGCAGCGCGCTTTCGTAGTTATCGGGTTCGGGCAGGTCCGGCGTGGCAGACGTCTTGGAGGCAGTGGCCTTGGGCATGGGCAAAGGGGGCAAACAGCGTGCCCAGGTGCATGGATGTAAAGGCTCGATTTTAGGCGCAGGACAAGCGGCTGCGCGCGCAGCGACGACCAACCACCGTTGCGAGGCCTGCAGGCCCGGCCCAATTCCCACAAAAAATCCCGGCGATCTATCGTGAAATATGAGGCTATAGCTATCAATTTGATAATATTGGCGGTCTGTCTGTGCGATGAAGGATCGGTGACATGCTGTGTCACCCATGGCCAATTCACGCATGGTCGGAACGGGAATAACCCCACTGGGTATAATCCCATTTTTCGCGAAACCGGCCATCCTTTGTTGTTGCTGCCGGTTTTATTTTTTTCTCCGCGTGCGCACGCGCACCCTCCCTGTGGGGAGTCTTTAGGTCAGGTCACCCATGTCTGATTTAAGTCTTCAACTGCAGCAGGCCGCAAGCCAACTTCCAGTTTCAAGCTACTTTGATCAAGCGCTTTTCGAGCGCGAGATGCAAACCATCTTCCAGAACGGCCCCAAATATGTGGGCCACCAGCTGGCGATTCCCGAGATTGGCGACTACTACGCCCTTCCCCATGAAAAGGAAGGGCGGGCCCTGGTGCGCAATGCCGCAGGCCAGGCCGAGCTGATCTCCAACGTCTGCCGCCACCGCCAGGCGTTGATGCTCAAGGGCCGGGGCTCGCTCAACCACCAGCAAAAAGGCAGCGCCGGCGGCAATATCGTCTGCCCGCTGCACCGCTGGACCTACAGCCCCAGCGGCGAGCTACTGGGCGCCCCGCACTTTGCCCAGGATCCCTGCCTCAACCTGAACAACTACAAGTTGCAGGAGTGGAATGGCCTCCTCTTTGAGGACAACGGCCGCAACATCCAGGCCGATCTGGCCAACATGGGCCCGGCCGCTGCCTTGAGCTTTGATGGTTTTGTGCTCAACCATGTCGAGATGCATGAGTGCAACTACAACTGGAAGACCTTTATCGAGGTCTACCTGGAGGACTACCACGTCGGCCCCTTCCACCCCGGACTGGGCAATTTCGTCACCTGCGACGATCTGAAGTGGGAGTTCGCCAAGGAGTACTCGGTGCAGACCGTGGGCGTGGCGCCCACCTTTGCCAAGCCAGGCTCGGACATCTACAAGACCTGGCACGAGGTGCTGCTGAACTTCCGAGGCGGCAAGATGCCCGAGCACGGCGCGATCTGGCTGACCTACTACCCCCACATCATGGTGGAGTGGTACCCGCATGTGCTCACGGTCTCGACCTTGCACCCACTGGGCGTGGACAAGACCCTCAATGTGGTGGAGTTCTACTACCCCGAGGAAATCAGCGCCTTCGAGCCCGAGTTTGTGCAGGCGCAGCGCGCCGCCTATATGGAAACGGCCATCGAAGACGACGAGATCGCCGAGCGCATGGATGCCGGCCGCAAGGCCTTGTTCGAGCGCGGCGACAACGAAGTGGGCCCCTACCAGAGTCCGATGGAAGACGGCATGCAGCACTTCCACGAGTGGTATCGGGGTATGATGCAGACCGCCGTTCCAGACAGGTGATCTGCCACGGCCAGGCACTCCCAACTACCAGGTAAGGTCTGCACAACACCTTGCCAGGGTCTGAACAAGGGCCCGGGCGAAGGTTCTGCAGATCACCCCACAGCTGCTAGCGCTTTGCGATAGCAGCTTTTTTATTTAGAAATTTCCGATGCAAGCCCTTTGGATGGTGGCCGCCGCGTTCATGTTTGCACTCATGGGCGTGTGCATCAAGTTCGCCTCTGTGTACTTCAATGCGGCCGAGATCGTGTTCTACCGCGGCCTCATCAGCATGGCGCTGATCTGGTGGCTCACCCGGCGCCAGCATATTTCGCTCACCACCCGCTACCCCAAGATGCATGCCTGGCGCAGCTGCATCGGTGTCACCTCGATGGGCATGTGGTTCTATGCGATCGGCAAGCTGCCGCTGGCCACCGCAATGACCTTGAACTACATGAGCAGCCTCTGGGTCGCGGCCTTTGTCGTGGGCAGCGCGCTGCTCACCTGGCGCCCCAAGGCAGAAGGCGACCAGCCGGCGCTGAACATTCCACTGGTGCTGACGGTGATCAGTGGTTTTTGCGGCGTCATTCTGATGCTGCGCCCCAATATCGAGGCCGACCAGATGTTCGCCGGCCTGGTGGGCCTGATGTCCGGCCTGATCTCGGCCTTTGCCTACATGCAGGTGGTGGCCTTGTCGCGCATGGGTGAGCCCGAGCAGCGTGTGGTCTTCTACTTTGCCGTGGGCTCGGCCATCGCCGGCGGCCTGGCGACCTTGTTTGTCGGCACGTCGAGCTTTCCCGGCTGGCCGGCGCTGTGGCTGATCCCCGTCGGCATTCTGGCCGCCGGCGCCCAGCTGGCGATGACGCGCGCCTACGGCTCGGCCACCACGCGCCGCGCCACCCTGGTGGTCGCGAACCTGCAGTACTCGGGCATTGTGTTTGCAGGCCTCTTTAGCATCGTCGTCTTTGGCGACCAGATTCCGGCGATTGGCTGGATGGGCATGGCCTTGATCGTCGGCAGCGGCATCGTCGCCACGGTGCTGCGCAAGCGCTGACCCGGGTCGGCAGCCGTTTGCGGGGTGGGGCGGCACCCGTTGCCTGCAGCGGGCGCGGCGCTGCCACATAATGTTTGCAAGATTTTTCTTGGAGCACCTGCCATGGCCACCACGCCCCTCACCGCTGCCTATACCACCCTGATCACCGTCGCCCAATTGCAGGCGCTGCAGCAGTCCAGCCCCCAACACGTGATGGTGTTTGACTGCAGCTTTGACCTGAGCCAGCCGGCCGCCGGTGCCGAGCAGTTTGCCCAGAGCCATATCGCAGGCGCCGTCTACGCCAACCTCGACAAGGACCTGAGCGCCCCGCACGGCGCCCTCAGCCACGGCCAGACGATTGCTGCCACCGACCTGGGCGAGCCGGCCTCTGGCGGCCGCCATCCACTGCCCAGCCGCGAGCGCTTTGCGGTGTGGCTGTCGCAAGTGGGCTTTCGCAATGACATGCAGGCGGTCGTCTATGACCGCAATGGCGTGAACTACGCTGGCCGCCTGTGGTGGATGCTCAAGTGGGCCGGCCATGATGCCGTCGCCGTGCTCGACGGCGGCTTGCAGGCCTGGCAGGCCGCAGGCGGCGCGGTGGAGGCGGGCGAGGCGGTCAGCCATTTCCAGAGCAACTTCGAGCTGCGCCCTGCGCTGCGCACACTCAAGACCGCTGCCCAGGTACAGCAAGCCCTGGGTACGCCGCAAACCATCATCGACGCCCGTGCGCCTGCGCGTTACCGTGGTGAGGTCGAACCGCTGGATCCGGTGGCCGGCCATATCCCCGGCGCCCTCAACCGGCCCTTTACGACCAATATCGATGCGGATGGCCGTTTCAAGCCCGCCGCTGAACTGCGTGCCGAGTTTGATGCGCTGCTGGCCGGGCACGACCCGCAGACGGTGGTGCACCAGTGCGGCAGCGGCGTCAGCGCACTGCCCAATCTGATCGCGATGGAGATTGCAGGCTATGCGCCCACGGCGCTGTTTGCCGGTAGCTGGAGCGAATGGTGCAGCGACCCAGCGCGCCCGGTGGAAAGGGGCTGATGGGCCGGTGCTGAACTACAGGGTCTGACCGCGCTCCCGCCAGCTGTCAGACCCAGTCGGCGCCCGCTTACTGGCTGCCCCAGACGTAGTAGCCAACACCCTCGAAATTGAACTGCGGATAGGTCGCCACGACAAAGTCGCGCTCGGACGGGTTGGTCGTGTAGAAGTGCGCGCCAGTGAGCGTATTGTAGAAACGGTACATCGGGACCGAGCCCTCGCCTTGGGCCTGGCGTGCATACCAGGCAGTGCCTTCCACGCTGAACTGCGGGTAGTTCGCAATCACGAAGGCGCGCTCGTCGGCATTGATCGTGTAGAAGTGCGAGCCCGAGTTGTTGTTGTAGAAGCGGTAGACCGCATTGGGCGCTGCAGCCGTTTGCGTGGACGCATAAAAGCCAATATTTTCATACTGGTAGTTCGGGTTGCCCTGGATCACCGCATCGCGCTCCTGCGCGCTGGCCGTAAAGAAGTGTGTGCCGTTTTGCGTGTTGTAGAAGCGGTAGACCGGCATGCGGCCTGCGACCGGGGTTTGCGTGCCGCCCGCATCCACCAGCCATTTGCGCAGAGCCGGCATCACGCTGTTCAAGCTGGGGTAGAAGCTGTAGGCGCCGCCCGCGTTGGCGCGGCAGCTGGCTTCCGAAGCGCCGGTCAACACACCGGTGACGGCGCCGTTGTTGAACAGCGGGGAGCCACTGCTGCCCGGCTGGGTCAGGCCCAGGGTCCATTGCACATAGTAGTAGTTGCCGCTGCTGGGGGCCGAGGTGCAGAACACACTCTTGCTGTCCAGGCTGCAGTCATAGCGCGAGGACATGGTGCCAAAGCTGATCTTTTGCAGGCCGCCATCGGGGTGGTGCACGCCCGCCACGCTGGTGCTGTTGGGCACGATGCTGCTGTCCCAGCCCAGGAACACGGCACCCGCTGGCGGCGTGTCGTTGAGCTTGAGCAGGGTGACATCGGGGTTGGCACTGCTGTAGAGCAGTTGGGCGCCATTGCGCAGATTCACGCTGCTGGGCGAGAGGCTGTTGCTGGAGCAGCGCGTGGACGTGTAGAACCAGTCGGTCTCCAGTGCCGAAGCCAGCGTCTGGGTCGACATGCAGTGGGCGGCGGTCAGAAAGTACGGTGTTCTGGAGCCCTGGGCATCGTTGAGCAGGCTGCCGGTGCACAGACCATAGTAGTAGCTGCCATCGGCCATGCGCTCGGTCACATAGGCCATGCGTGCCACGCCTTTGCGCTCGGTTTCGAGCTGGCTGAAACAGTTCACATCCAGGTGGCATTCGACCGGGTTGCCCAGCGGCATGGCCTTGGCATCCTCCTGCGCTGCATCCGATTCTTCCGTACCGAGTGGCAGCGACAGGTTTTCATAGATGTGCATCACTTGCGGCAGTGACACCTTGAGCTGCTCAGGCGCCGTGCCTGGAGGCAGCTCGATCTCCAAGCTCACCTGCTCGCCAGAACTGCTGGGCGTCCACCAGGTACGGCCCGCTTCGCTGTGGTCGCCGGCATCGCGATTGGCCTGCAGCGTCTGCATCACGCGCTGGCCGGCAATCTCGAACACCGCTGCGGGCTGGTGGTCGGTATAGAGGCGCAGCATCGCGCTGCCAGGCAGCTGCTCCACCACCAGGCCCAAACGCAGGCCTTGGGCACCACCCGAGCGCACACTCAAGGCCGCCACGGTGCCGCCCTTGGCCGAGGGCTGCCATTGCAGCAACTGCGCCGTTTGCGCAGCGGACTGGGCTTGCTGCACCGCGCGCGAGGCGCCAATGATGTGCACGGGCATCTCGGGGGCCGACTTCAGGCCCGTCCACTCGCCCAGGTCGATGGCGACCGGCTGGATGGCCAGGCCCGCTTCCATGCTCTTGGTACGGACAAACTCAAACGGCACGCCAGCGGGCTGCTCCAGCGCCGGCACCTTGAAGACCTGCTCCGCCTGGCCTGCTGGCACCGCCGCGCCAGCCGCTGCTGCGATACCCGCCATCGCGCCCCAGGTGACCAGACTGGCCACCCCGATTTTTGCCATCCACCCCATGCCTGTACCCCTTCTTGGCCTTCAATTCAAAACGAAGCATTCTAAGATTTATTTTATAAATCGCTGGTGGAGCTTCTGTGTCAATCCTTGCAAGGAGCGCATCTGTGGACAAACCGCATCAATGCCCCGCCGACTTCGAGAACAGATTGATCACCAGCACCCCGGCAATGATCAGGCCCATGCCGGCCATCGCCCCGGCATCGAGCTTTTGCCCATGCAAGGCCCAGGCGATCAGCGAGATCGCCACAATCCCCACGCCCGACCAGATCGCATAGGCGATGCCGGTGGGTATGGTTTTCAAGGTCTGCGCCAGCAGGTAGAACGACAGCACATAGCCCAGGCCGCAAATCAGGCTGGGCACCAGCCGGGTAAAGCCCTCGGACGACTTCATCGCCGTGGTGGCCATCACTTCCAGCGCAATCGCGCCACCCAGGTACACATAGGCATTCATCACCATTCCTTTTTGTTTGGCAGCTGTGTGTCAAAGCTCCACAGCTGCAGGTATTTGCATCCAAGGCAGATAACCCACCTGCCCCGTAAAAATAACAAAGGCCCCGGCTGGGCGCCAGGGCCTTATCGCAGGGGCGGACGCTTGCCAACGGCAGGGAGCCCAGCCCACATCCGGATCACCTCAACCGGTGTTGCGCAGCGCCGCTGCAATGCCGTTAATGGAGATATGGATACCAGTCTTGACCCGTTCATTGTCCTCGCCATTGCGCCAGCGTCGGATCAGCTCCACCTGCAGATGGTGCAAGGGATCGATATAAGGGAAGCGGTGGCGGATCGAGCGCTCCAGCGCCGGGTTGTTGGCCAGGCGATTGGCCTCGCCGGTGATCAGCGCCAGCGCCTCGGCCGTGCTCTTCCATTCGGCCTCAATCGCCTGGAACACGCGTTTGCGCAAACGGGTGTCTGCCACCAGCTCGCTGTAACGCAATGCCAGCGCCATATCGCTCTTGGCCAGCACCATGTCCATGTTGGACAGCAAGGTGCGGAAAAACGGCCACTGGCGGTACATCTTCTGCAGCAAGGCCCATTGCAGCTTGGCGGTCTTCCCCTCTTGCCCGACAAAGGCCTGCACAGCCGAGCCAAAGCCGTACCAGCCTGGCAAGGTCAGGCGGCACTGGCCCCAGCTGAAGCCCCAGGGAATGGCGCGCAAATCCTCAATGCGCTGGCTGGCCTTGCGCGACGCGGGGCGCGAGCCGATATTGAGCTCGGCAATCTCGCGGATCGGGGTGGAGCTGAAGAAATAGCTCTCAAAGCCCTTGGTGCCGTAGACCAGGTCGCGGTAGGCGGACATGCTGGCAGCAGACAGGTCAGCGGCGGCATCCAAAAACGCCTGGCTGGCGGGCTTGGTGGGCTGCAGCAAGGTCGCTTCCAAGGTGGCAGCCACAAGCGTTTCCAGGTTGCGCCGGCCGATCTCGGGGTTGGCGTACTTGGAGGCGATCACCTCGCCCTGCTCGGTCAGGCGAATCTGGCCGCGCACGGTGCCCGGCGGCTGGGCCAGAATCGCCTGGTAGCTCGGGCCGCCGCCCCGCCCCACGGTACCGCCCCGGCCATGGAAAAGCCGCAGCTGCACGGGGTTGGGCTGGCTCAGCTCGTCAAACAGCGCGACGAGCGCCAGCTCGGCCTGGTACAGCTCCCAGTTGCTGGTGAAGATGCCGCCATCCTTGTTGCTGTCGCTGTAGCCCAGCATGATGTCCTGCTCGGCGCCGCTGCGCTGGATCAGCGCGGCAATATGGGGCAGCGCGTAGTACTCGCGCATGATGGTGGCCGCGTGGCGCAGGTCATCGATGGTCTCGAACAGCGGGCTCACGATCAAGGTTGCGCGCGACTGGCCGTCGTTGATGCGGCCGCTGAGCAGGCCCACCTCTTTTTGCAGCAGCAGCACTTCGAGCAGGTCGCTGACCGATTCGGTGTGGCTGATGATGTAGTGGCGGATGGCATCCTGGCCATAGAGCTGCACCGACAGCCGCGCGCGCTCGAAAATTGCCATCTCGCTTTGGCAGCGCTCGCTGTAGCTGGCGCCCACCACGCGCAAGGGGCGCGCATCGCACAGCAATTGCAGCAGCAGCTCGCGCTTGGCCGCCTCGCTCAGCTGGCTGTAGTCGGCCTGCAGGCCGGCGGTGGCCAGCAGCTCGCTGATCACAGCCTCATGCTGGTCCGAGCTTTGGCGCAGATCGACGGTGGCCAGATGGAAGCCAAACACCTGCACGGCACGGATCAGCGGTGACAGGCGCTGCTCGACCAGCGCGCGGCCATGGTTGTCGCGCAGCGAATCCTCAATGACACGCAGATCGGCCAGAAACTCGTCACTGGTGGCATAGGGATTCTGCGGCGCCACCGCATGGCGGGCCGCTTCGCCGCCGCTCAGGTTCTTCAAGGTCGCGGCCAGGCGCGCATACACACCAATCAGCGCGCGGCGGTAGGGCTCGTCTTCGCGGTGCTGGCTGGTATCGGGCGAGCGCGCGGCCAGCGCCTGCAAGGCGGCGGTGTTGCCGGCCAGGCGCTGGGACATCGACAGCTCCCCCCCCAGGTAGTGCACCTCGGTCAGGTAGTGGCGCAGCACCAGGTCGGACTGGCGGCGCAGCGCTTCTTGCAGGCTCTTGGCGGTGACATTGGGGTTGCCGTCGCGGTCGCCGCCAATCCACTGACCCATGCGCAAAAAGGTGGCCAGGTCACGCTCGCCCAGCTCGCGCTCGAGCGCAGCGTAGAGCTTGGGGATCTCGGTCAGGAACGTGGCCTGGTAGTAGCTCAGCGCGTTGTCGATCTCGTCCTCGACCGTCAGCTTGGAGTAGCGCAGCAGGCGCGTCTGCCACAGCTGGGTGACCTGGGCACTGAGCTGCAGCTCGTTGTCGGCCAGCTGGCGCGGGGTCAGCGTGTCCTTGCTGCTGTTGAAGAGCTGGGCGCGCTGGGCGATATCGTCGCGCGCCACCAGCAAGGTGGCAATCGCACGCTCAGCATCCAGAATGCTCTTGCGCTGCACCTCGGTGGGGTGGGCCGTGAGCACCGGCGAGATCAGGCTGTGCGCCAGCGTCTGCGAGACGGCCTTGACGGGGATGCCGGCCCAGCGCAGGCGCGCCAGCGCCACCTCGATGCTGCCCTCCTGGGTGTTGCCTGCGCGCTCATGGATCTCGCGGCGGCGGATATGGTGGCGGTCTTCGGCCAGGTTGGCCAGGTGCGAGAAATAGGTGAAGGCGCGGATCACGCTCACCGTCTGGTCGCCCGAGAGGCCCTTGAGCAGCGACTTGAGCGATTTCTCTGCATCCTGGTCGTCATTGCGGCGGTAGGCTACCGACAGCTGGCGCACCTGTTCGATCAGATCGAACGCGGCCTGGCCCTCCTGCTCGCGAATCACATCGCCCAGAATCCGGCCCAGAAGCCGGATGTCATCCATCAAAGGCTGGTCCTTGTCCGCGCGCCGCGTCACGGCCTGGGTGGCGGCAGGGCTGCTCGCCTTCGGTTTGCGCGCAGGGGTCTTGGCGACTGCAGGGTTGTCTTTTTTGCTGGCAGTGGTCATGGGCGAAGGGCAAAGTAGCAAAGGGGCTGAACGATTGATGCCGCTCAAAGTCGCACTGCGCCAAGAGCGGCGCTGCACATGCTAGCATCAGCCGCCTGTTGTGAACCGCTTGTTGACCACGTAAGGTGTCCGGCCGCCAATAAAGAGGTGACCGGGCCTGGCGTGCTCCCCCATCCCATGAGCTCCTTGTCCCTGACCATCGCCACCCGCGAAAGCCAGCTTGCCCTGTGGCAGGCTGAACATGTGCAACATATCCTGCAGCGCCTGGGCCACCAGGTCAGCCTGTTGGGGATGACCACCTTGGGCGACCAGATTCTGGACCGCACGCTGTCCAAGGTGGGCGGCAAGGGCCTGTTTGTCAAAGAGCTGGAAACCGCGCTGGAGACGGGCCGCGCCGACCTGGCCGTGCACTCGCTCAAGGATGTGCCGATGGAGCTGCCACCGGGTTTTGCGCTGGCAGCCGTGCTCGAACGCGAGGACCCGCGCGATGCCTGGGTCTCCAACCACTACGCCAGTCTGCAGGATCTGCCCCAAGGCGCCGTGGTCGGCACCTCCAGCCTGCGCCGCCAGGTGTTGCTGCAGGCCTTGCGTCCCGATCTGGATATCCAGCCGCTGCGCGGCAATGTCAACACCCGCTTGCGCAAGCTCGACGAAGGCCAGTACGACGGCATTGTGCTGGCCGCTGCCGGCCTCAAGCGCCTGGCGCTGGATGCACGCATCCGCCATGCTTTTGCCACCGACACCATGCTGCCCGCGGCCGGCCAGGGCGCGCTGGGCATTGAGGTGCGCAGCGACCGCCAGGACCTGCTGGCCCTGTTTGCCGGCCTGGCCGATCCGCGCACCTGGCAGACCGTGACGGCCGAGCGCGCCGTCAGCCGCTGCATGGGCGGCAGCTGCTCGATGCCGCTGGCCGCGCACGGTGAATGGCAGGACGGCCAGCTGTGGCTGCGCGCCGCCTGGGGCGACGAAGCCAACCCGAACGCGCCCCTGGTGTCTGCGCAGGCCCGCGCGGCCGTCACCGACCTGGCCAGCGCCGATGCACTGGGCCAGCAGGTGGCATCGCTGCTGCAGCAAGCGGGCGCGCAGGTGCGCCGCTAAGCACCCGGCCGCCGTCCGCCATGGCCCCGTCACACCACCGCACCATCATCACCCGCCCGCAACCCGAGGCGGACGACTGGGTCGCCCAGTTGCGGCAGCGGGGGTTGCGGGCCGATGCGCTGCCACTGATCGATATTGTTCCAGCCGACAGCCCCGCCCACCACACGGCGCGAATGCATGCGCGCCAGCATTGGCAGCACTATGGCGCGTTGATGCTGGTGAGCACCAATGCGGCCCGTTTTTTTCTGGACCCGGCCCTGGTGCAGGCGCTGGCCCAGCAGCAGCGCAAGGCGCCCCATACCCGGCTGTGGTGCCCGGGCCCAGGCACGGCCCGCGCGGCACAGGCCTTGGGCGTGCCCATTGATTTGATCGACCAACCCGCCACCGATGCCCCGCAGTTCGACTCCGAATCGCTGTGGACCGAGGTCGGCGCCCAGGCCGCAGCGATGGCAGCATCGGGCCAGCGCGTGCTGGTGGTGCGCGGCGCCAGCGCGGGCAGCGCGATCGACCAGTTGGTGAGCGGCTCAGGCCGCGAATGGCTGGCGCGCCAGTTGCAAGCGGCTGGTGTGGGCGTAGATTTTGTCGGTGTCTACGAGCGCCGCGCGCCCGCTTGGACGCCAGCGCAACTGGCATTGGCAACGCAGGCGCTGACCGATGGCAGCATCTGGCTGTTCAGCAGCTCCGAGGCGGTGATGCATTTAAGCAACAGATTCAGCGCCGACGCATTGGCGCCTGCCCAGGCGCTCAGCACCCATGCACGCATCGCGCAAGCGACCCGAGCGGCAGGATTTGTCCACATTCAGCAGTGCAGGCCTTCGCTGGAAGACGTGGTGGCGTCGTTAGAATCTGCCCTATGACGCTGCCCGAGCACGCACCGAACCCCACGCCTCCCCACCCGGCCACCTCCTCCCACCAGGCCCACCCTGCGGGCGGCCGCATGCCGCAAGCCTGGGTCTGGACGTCAGTGGCTCTGGGCGTTGCCGCCACCATTGCCATCATCAGCGCGGCCATGCTCTGGCAGCGGCTCAACAACATCCAGCAGCAGCTGGCGCTGCAAAGCGCCGACTCGCGCAGCCAAGCGGTGGAAGCGCGCACCCTCGCCCGCCAGGCCGAAGATGTCTCGCGCGATACCGCCTCGCGCATGTCGGTAATGGAAGCGCGCGTGGGCGAAGTTGCGCTGCAGCGCGGCCAGCTCGAAGAGCTGGTGCAAAGCCTCTCACGCAACCGCGATGACACCATGGTCGGCGATATCGAAAGCGCCGTGCGCTTTGCGATGCAGCAAAGCCAGCTGAGCGGCAGCCCCGACCCGCTCGTCAGCGCCCTCAAGATCGCCCAGCAGCGCGTGACCGTCTCGGCCCAGCCGCGCCTGGCCCCGCTGCAACGCGCCATTGCCCGCGACCTGGACCGCATCGCCGCGAGCAAATCGCTGGACACCGCCGGCCTGCTGGCCCGCATGGATGACCTGCTGCGCCAGATCGATGATCTGCCGCTGCAAAACGATGTGCTCGACAAAAACGCCCGCCGCACGGCGCCCGCCCGCAACCGGGGCAACCCATCGGCTACCCCCGCTGCAGCCAGTACCCCAGCCGAAGCTGCAACGTACGACAGTGCCAGCCCCAGCTGGTGGCTGTCGGCGCTGTCCACCGCCTGGGGCGTGGTGCATGAGGAAGCCCGCAGCCTCGTGCGCGTACGCCGCATCGACTACCCCGATGCGGTGCTGCTCTCGCCCACACAGGCATTTTTTGTGCGCGAGAACCTCAAGCTGCGCATCCTGAACGCCCGCATGGCCTTGCTGGGCCGCCAGATGAATGCCTCGCGCAATGACCTGGCCGCTGCGGCTGACGCCGTGCACAAGTATTTCGATATCTCCTCGCGCCGAGGCCAGCAGGCCGCCCAGCAACTCAACCAGCTGCAGCAGGCCATGCAGGATGTGGAAGTGCCACGCGCCAATGACACCCTGGCCGCACTGGCCACGGCAGCGGCAGGACGGTAAGCGATGAGAGCCGCACTTTGGTTGATCGGTCTGTTTGCCGTGGCAGTGGCCGCCGCGCTGTTTGCCGGCAGCAACCAGGGCAGCGTGACCCTGCACTGGCCGCCCTACCGCATCGATTTCTCGCTGAACATGGTCGTCGTGCTGCTGCTGCTGGCCTTTGTGCTGGTCTACGGCGCGCTGCGCGGCGTCAGCGCCATGTTCGAGCTGCCGCGCCAGGCCAAGCGCTGGCGCATCCAGCAAAAAGAGCGCGCCATGCATGGCGCAGCGCTGGATGCCGTGACCCAGCTGCAAGCAGGCCGCTTCGTGCGCGCCCGCAAGGCTGCGCTGTCGGCACTGGCCCAGGAGCAGGCCTTGCAGGACAGTGGCGCCGCCATCCCCAACGGCCTGCAGCTGCGCGTGCTGGGCCATGTGCTGGCCGCTGAGAGCTCGCATGCGCTGCAGGACCAAACCCAGCGCGACCAGCACTGGGAGCTGGCGATGCAGGAAGCGGCCACCCCCCAGGCCAAAAACCAGCCCGAACTGGCCGAAGGCACCCAGCTGCGCGCGGCCCAATGGGCGCTCGATGACCACAATGCCCACAGCGCGATCGAGCAGCTCGCGCGCCTGCCCCAGGGGGCGGCGCGTCGCACCCTGGCGCTGCGCCTCAAGCTCAAGGCCGCGCGCCAGCTGCGCCAGGCTTTGACCGCGCTCGATACCGCCCGCCTGCTGGCCAAGCACCGCGCGTTTTCGGCCGCTGCGGCGCAAAGCATCATCAAGGGCCTGGCGACCGAGCTGATCAACGACGCCCACGACCCCGAGCAGCTGATGCAGGCCTGGCGCAACCTGGATGCGGCCGAGCGCAACCTGCCCGAAGTGGGCATCCACGCGGCGCGGCGCCTGCAGCAGCTGGGCGGCAACCCGCAGCAGATGCGCGAGTGGCTGCTGCCCGCCTGGGAGCGCTACACCACCAGCAACAACGGCCTGCCCAGCCTGCAGGCCGAACGCCTGGTGCGTGTGCTCGAAGACAGCATGGGTGCGCTCGACGCCAGCTGGCTGGCACGCATTGAGGCGGCCCAGCAGCGCCGCCCCCATGACCCCTACCTGCAGTACCTGGCCGGCTGCGCCTGCCTGCAGCGCCAGCTCTGGGGCAAGGCCCAGCAGTGGCTGCAGCAGGCGGCTCCTTCGCTGCAAGAGGAATCGCTGCGCCGCCGCGCCTGGCAGCACCTGGCACGGCAGGCCGAGTACCGGGGCGATGCCGCTGCGGCCGCCCATGCCTGGAAGCAGGCAGCCCTCGCCGGCGAGCAAGCCTGAGGCAGGACCGGTCAGGCCCCGTCGCGCCCTGTGTGGTGCGCCGCTGCCCCAGCAAGGTATACAAGGCGATACAAAGTCCCGGCCCCCCGCTGTTGTATGCGCGCCAGTGAGCAGCGCGGGTTTGCGCCTGCTCGGCATATGCTTATGTGCATTGGTTCTGGAACTCGCCAGCCGGCGATCGATCAATTCAATTAATTTGAACTTCGCCATCAATCGGGCTGAACTTCTACCGGTTGATCCGCTCCTACACTCGCTTCAAACAATACCGCTGGGCCTACCGCTGCAGCGTTTTTTATGGCTACCACGACGAATAACACCCGCTACACCGGCACGGCGATCGCACTGCACTGGATTTTGGCCCTGGCCCTGATTGGTATCTTTGCCTTTGGCCTGTACATGACCAGCCTGCCTTTCTCCCCTACGCGCCTCAAGTACTTCAACTGGCACAAATGGGCCGGTATGACGATCTTGATTTTGTCGGCCGTGCGTATCCTGTGGCGCTTCACCCACCGCCCACCGGCGCTGCCCGAGGCCACCGCCCGCGCAATGCCCGCCTGGCAGCATGTGGCCCACCACGGCGTGCACCACCTGATGTATGCACTGTTCTTTGCGGTGCCGCTGGTGGGCTGGATCTACAGCTCGGCATCGGGCTTTCCCATCGTTCTGTTTGGCGTGGTGCCGCTGCCCGATCTGGTGAGCAAGAGCCCGGAGCTCGCAGAAGCCCTCAAGCCCTGGCATGCCTACCTTGCCTATACGCTGGCAGCCTTGGTGGTGATGCATGTGGCCGCGCTGCTCAAGCACCAGCTGATCGACCGCGATGGTCTGCTCTCGCGCATGCTGCCCGGCCGCGCCTCCTGATTTGTACCGTTTTCCTAGCGTTTTTTTACTGGAGTCTGATCTGATGTCCAAGCTCTCCCCCACCGCCCTGTTCGCTGCCGCCGTGACCGCAGCTGCCTTTGCCACCCCCGTGATGGCCCAGCAAGCGCTGGTGCCCGCGCAAAGCGCCGTCAACTTCGAAGCCAAGCAGATGGGCGTGCCGATCAAGGGCCACTTCCAGAAGTTCGATGCCAAGATCGCTTTCGACACGGTCAAGCCCGAAGCCAGCAAGATCCATTTCTCGGTCGATACCGGCAGCGCCACGATGGGCGTCAAGGAAACCGATGCTGAGCTGCCCAAGGCCGAATGGTTCAACGTCGCCAAGTTCCCGCAAGCCACTTTTGACTCCACCGCCGTCAAGGCGCTGGGCGGCGGCAAGTACCAGGTCGATGGCACCTTGACGATCAAGGGCAATGTCCAGAAGGTCAGCCTGCCCGTCACCTTGACCCAGTCGGGCACGACCACCACCGCAGCGGGCACCCTGCCCTTGAAGCGCCTGACCTACGCCATCGGTGATGGCGATTGGAAAGACACCTCGATGGTGGCCGACGAAGTGCTGGTGCAGTTCAAGCTGGCCCTGACCGGCGTGGGCAAGATCTAAGCTGTTGTTCCCTTTTCTCTCAACCTTTTTTAGGAGATTCCTGATGCGCACTTCCCTGTTGGCCCTGGCCGCTGCTTCCCTGTTCGCCGGTGCCGTGCACGCGGCGCCAGCCACCTACGCGATCGACCCGACGCACACCTTTGCGACCTTCGAGATCGACCACAACGGCGCCAGCACCAACCGTGCACGCTTTGACAAAAAAGAAGGCACATTGACGCTGGACCGCGCGGGCAAGACCGGCTCGGTCGATATCAGCATCGACACCTCCTCGGTCAACTCCGGCACGCCCGCTTTTGACAAGCACCTGCAAAGCAAGGACATCTTCAACGTGGCCGAGCACCCCAAGGCACGATTTCAGTCGACCAAGTTCGTGTTTGACGGCGACAAGCTCAGCGCCGTCGAAGGTAACCTGACCTTGCTGGGCAAGACCCAGCCCATCACCTTCAAGGCCAGCAAGTTCAACTGCTACCCCAACAAGATGCTGCAGGATCGCGAAGTCTGCGGTGGCGATTTCGAAACCACCTTTGACCGCACCGCCTTCGGCCTGGACTATGGTGTGAACTATGGCGCTGCCAAGAACGTGCGCCTGGTCGTGCAGATCGAAGCTGTGAAGCAGTAATCCAGCCGATACCCACGCTGAAATCCTCCGCACAGGAGCACAGACTGCCAGTGGCCGATTGACGGCCCCTGGCAGTTTTTTTATGGCCATCGCCCAGGGCGAGGCCGCCGCCAACGGCGGCACAAGCCCACGCGGGCCGGTCATGGCCGCAGGCGGGCTAAAATCAGCCTATTCATTCCAAGCTATCCAACGGCATCTCGATCTGTGGTGCCGTTTTCCATTGATCACACCATGAGCGACACCAACAGCCAACCGATCTCCCAACCAGGTCTCGATAGCCTGTCCAAGTCTTTTGAGCCTGCGGCCATCGAGGCCCATTGGGGCCCGGAATGGGAAAAGCGCGGCTACGGCAACGCCGGCTATCGCGGCACCGGTGCGCCCAATGCGGAATCGGTCGCGGCGCAGCACAACTTCTCCATCCAGCTGCCACCCCCCAATGTGACCGGCACGCTGCACATGGGCCATGCGTTCAACCAGACGATCATGGACTCGCTCACCCGCTACCACCGCATGAAGGGCTACAACACAGCCTGGATTCCGGGCACCGACCATGCCGGCATCGCCACCCAGATCGTCGTGGAGCGCCAGCTGCAGGCCGCCGGCCAAAGCCGCTATGACCTGGGCCGCGAGAACTTTGTCGCCAAGGTCTGGGAGTGGAAGGAGCAGTCGGGCAACACCATCACTACGCAGATGCGCCGCATGGGCGATACCGTGGACTGGAGCCGCGAGTACTTCACGATGGACGACAAGCTCTCCAAAGTGGTGACCGAGACCTTCGTCAAGCTCTACCAGCAAGGCCTGATCTACCGCGGCAAGCGCCTGGTCAACTGGGACCCGGTGCTGCAATCGGCCGTGTCCGACCTGGAAGTGGAAAACCAGGAAAAGGACGGGTCGCTCTGGCACATTGCCTACCCGCTGACCAGTGGCGAAGGCCAGCTGGTGGTGGCCACCACCCGCCCCGAAACCATGCTGGGCGACGTGGCCGTGATGGTCCACCCCGAAGACACGCGCTACCAGCACCTGATCGGCCAGACCGTGACCCTGCCGCTGGTGGGCCGCCAGATCCCGATCATTGCCGACGACTATGTGGACCGCGAATTCGGCACCGGCGTGGTCAAGGTCACGCCCGCGCACGACCAGAACGACTACCAGGTCGGCCAGCGCCACAAGCTGCCGATGATCGTGGTGCTGACCCTGGAGGCCAAGATCAACGACGAGGCGCCCGAGAAATACCGCGGCATGGACCGCTTTGTCGCGCGCAAGGCCATCGTGGCCGACCTCGAAGCCCAGGGGCTGCTGGTCGAGACCAAGAAGCACAAGCTGATGGTGCCCATCTGCGACCGTACCGGCCAGGTGATCGAGCCCATGCTGACCGACCAGTGGTTCATCGCGATGAGCAAGGTCAGTGACCAGGACCCGACCGGCAAGAGCATTGCGCAAAAGGCCATCGACGCCGTGGCCTCGGGCCAGGTGCAGTTTGTGCCCGAGAACTGGGTCAACACCTACAACCAGTGGATGAACAACATCCAGGACTGGTGCATTTCGCGCCAGCTGTGGTGGGGCCACCAGATTCCGGCTTGGTACGACGAAGAAGGCAACATCTACGTCGCCAAGAACGAGGCCGAAGCCCAGGCACAGGCGCCCGGCAAGGTGCTGCGCCGCGACGCCGATGTGCTCGACACCTGGTACTCCTCGGCGATGGTGCCCTTCAGCACCATGGGCTGGCCCGAGCAGGGCGACGCCGCCGATGACGACTTCAACCTCTACCTGCCCTCGTCGGTGCTGGTGACCGGCTACGACATCATCTTCTTCTGGGTCGCCCGGATGATCATGATGACCACGCACTTCACCGGGCGCGTGCCGTTCAAGCATGTCTACATCCACGGCCTGGTGCGCGATGCGCAGGGCAAGAAGATGTCCAAGTCCGAAGGCAATGTGCTCGACCCCGTCGACCTGATCGATGGCATTGCACTGGAGCCGCTGCTGGACAAGCGCACCGTGGGCCTGCGCAAGCCGGAGACGGCGCCCCAGGTGCGCAAGAACACGCAAAAGGAGTTCCCCGAAGGCATTCCCGCCTATGGCGCCGATGCGCTGCGCTTTACCTTTGCAGCGCTCGCGTCGCTGGGCCGTTCGATCAACTTCGACAGCAAGCGCTGCGAAGGCTACCGCAACTTCTGCAACAAGCTGTGGAACGCCTCGCGCTTTGTGCTGATGAACTGCGAAGGCCATGACTGCGGTCTGCTGGAACACAGCAAGGACCAGTGCGCCACGGGCGACTACCTGCAGTTCAGCCAGCCCGACCGCTGGATCGTCTCGCAGCTGCAAAAGGTCGAGGCCGAGGTGGCCAAGGGCTTTGCCGAGTTCCGCCTGGACAACGTCGCCAACACCCTCTATGACTTTGTCTGGAATGAGTTCTGCGACTGGTACCTGGAAATCGCCAAGGTGCAGATCCAGACCGGCAACGAAGCCCAGCAGCGCGGCACCCGCCGCACGCTGATCCGCACGCTGGAAACCATTCTGCGCCTGGCCCATCCGATCATCCCGTTCGTGACCGAAGCGCTGTGGCAGAAGGTGGCACCCGTGGCCGGACGCGAAGGCGCATCGATTGCGATTGCCGCCTACCCGCAAGCCCAACCCGAGAAGATCGACAACGCAGCGATTGCCTATGTCGAGCGTATCAAGCAGATGGTGGATGCCTGCCGTGCGCTGCGCGGAGAAATGGCCGTGTCGCCCGCGCAGCGCCTGCCGCTGCTGACGGTGGCCGGCTCTGCCGAGGGCGCCGCCTTCCTGCGCGCCAACGCCGATGTGCTCAAGAACCTGGCCAAGCTGAGCGAGGTCAAGGTGTTTGACGACGAAGCGGCCTGGGCGGCCGAAGCCCAGCATGCCCCCGTGTCGGTGGTGGGCGATGCGCGCATGGCGCTGTTTGTCGAAGTGGATGTGGAGGCCGAGAAGCTGCGCCTGGGCAAGGAGATCAAGCGCCTCGAAGGCGAGATCACCAAGGCCAACGCCAAGCTGTCCAACGAGGCTTTCTGCGCCAAGGCCCCCGCTGCCGTGCTGGACCAGGAGAAAAAGCGCGTGGCGGACTTTGGTGCCTCGCTCAGCAAGCTGCAAGAGCAGCTCCAGCGCCTGGGTTGAATCGGCCGGGGCCGTGCAAAAATCAGCACATAATGCCCCTTGGCCCTGCACACAAAGGCGCAGCTTGCTGCGCCTTTGTCACATCCAAGTCCTAGCACCCGAGTATTTATGACTACACCGACCCGTGTCCGCAAAGCCGTTTTCCCAGTCGCTGGCCTGGGCACCCGCTTTTTGCCTGCCACCAAGGCATCGCCCAAGGAAATGCTGCCCGTCGTGGACAAGCCCCTGATCCAGTACGCGGTGGAAGAGGCCTACGAGGCCGGTATCCGGGACATGATCTTTGTCACTGGCCGCAGCAAGCGTGCGATCGAAGACCACTTCGACACCGCCTATGAGCTGGAAAACGAGCTGGAAAACGCCGGCAAGCAGGCCATGCTGGACCTGGTGCGCAGCGTCAGCCCCGATGACATGAATTGCCTGTTTGTACGCCAGCCCCGCTCGCTGGGCCTGGGCCACGCGGTGCTCTGCGCCGAGCCACTGGTGGGCAATGAGCCCTTTGCCGTGCTGCTGGCCGACGACCTGATGACCGGCGCGCCAGGCGGCCCGGGCGTGATGGCGCAGATGACGGCCGCCTTTTCCAAACAAGGCCGCTCGCTGCTGGCGGTGCAGGAAGTGCCGCTGGAACACACCAAGCGCTACGGCATCGTCAAGGGCGAGCCCGCAGGCGGCCCGCTGATGCGCATTGACGAGATCGTCGAAAAGCCCGCCCCGGAAAAAGCCCCCTCGCGCATGGGTGTGGCCGGCCGCTATGTGCTCACCCCCGGCATTTTTGACGAGATCCGCAACCAGCCCAAGGGCGTGGGCGGCGAGATCCAGCTGACCGATGCGATCGAGCGCCTGATGCACAGCGAAACCGTGTATGCCTACCGCTACAGCGGCAAGCGCTATGACTGCGGCAGCAAGGAAGGCTTTTTGCAGGCCACCGTGGAGCTGGCGCTGCAGCATCCCGACGTGGGCGATGATTTCCGCGCCTTTTTGAAGAACCTGCAGATCTGACCGGCGCTCCACCTCTTCAAAACAAAGGCCTGCAGATGCAGGCCTTTGGTGTTTCAGCAGCGTGGGGAGCGCCTAGCGGCGGCGCAGAATATGGATGAACTCCTCACCCACGGTCTGCTGCTCCACCAGCTCATTGCCGGTCTGCTTGGCAAAGGCCTGGAAATCCCGGATCGAGCCGGTATCCGTCGCCACCACCTTGAGCAGCTGGCCGCTTTGCATGGTGGCCAAGGCCTTCTTGGCCTTCAAAATCGGCAGCGGGCAGTTCAGTCCGCGCGTATCCACTTCCTGGTCAATATCCATCGTGTTCATTCGTTATCGATAACCCACCCTGCTCAGTCCAAACGGGGAGCGACCACAAAGCGCGCGTCCTCTTCCCAATAATTGACTGGCCATTTGGCGGGATCGGGGTTCGGATTCGGGTTGTTGGGGCGGAACGCTCCAAAGCGCACCGGCTCGCCCTTGCTCTTGACCCACTCGGCCATCGCATAACCCGTGCCGGAGGGCCAGCACAGCACTTCCTGCGCAGTCTGCCACTGGTACTCCACCAGCTCGGGCGACAGGCGCACGTCCTCGGGCCGGCCCGCCACGCGCACATGGTAGGCGATAAGCACCTGGTTCATGCGCAAAAACTCCCAGCAGCCAATCAGGCGCAGGGCCTGGGTCTGCAGGCCCGTCTCTTCGAGCACCTCGCGGGCAATGCCGGCCTCGGGCGATTCGCCAGCCTCCATGAAGCCGGTGATCAGGCCAAACATGCCCGGCTGCCACAGCGCATTGCGCGCCAGCAGCACCTGGCCCAGGTCGTTCTCGACGACAGCGGCCAGCACAGGCGTGGGGTTGCCCCAGTGCGTCCAGCCGCAGGCCGGGCAGCGCAGTCGGCTCACCTCGCCGCTGTCCTCGGCCATCACCTTCCATTGCAGCGCCGTGGCGCAGTTCACACAAAATTTCGTATCGTATTGCATAGGGCTTTCATGCCGGCAACCGAGCGCTCATCGCTCGGCGCGCGTGCTCAGGCGGGAAACACGCCGGTGGACAGATAGCGGTCCCCCCGGTCGCAGACGACGAACACAATGGTAGCGTTGCGTTCGCGGCGCGCAATTTCCTGTGCGACATGGCAGGCGCCAGCAGCAGAGATGCCGGCAAAGATGCCTTCGTCACGGGCGAGGCTGCGGGCCATGTCCTCGGCATCGTTCTGGGTCACATAGACCATCTCGTCGACCGCGCTCGGATCATAGATCTTGGGCAGGTACTCTTCGGGCCACTTGCGGATGCCGGGGATGCGCGAGCCCTCGGTGGGCTGGGCGCCGATGATGCGCACGGCCGGGTTCTTTTCCTTCAGGTAGCGCGAGACGCCGGTGATGGTGCCGGTCGTGCCCATCGCACTGACAAAGTGGGTGATCTGGCCGCCAGTCTGCTCCCAGATCTCGGGGCCGGTGGTCTCATAATGGGCGCGCGGATTGTCCGGGTTGGCAAACTGGTCCAGCACAATGCCCTTGCCTTCGGCGACCATCTTGTCGGCCAGGTCGCGGGCATATTCCATGCCGCCGCTCTTGGGCGTGAGGATCAGCTGCGCGCCATAGGCCTTCATCGTCTGCGCGCGCTCGATGGACAGGTCCTCGGGCATGATCAGCACCATGCGGTAGCCTTTGATGGCTGCAGCCATTGCCAGCGCAATACCGGTGTTGCCCGAGGTCGCCTCGATCAAGGTGTCACCGGGCTTGATCTCGCCGCGCTCCTGCGCGCGCTGGATCATCGACACCGCTGGGCGGTCCTTGACCGAGCCAGCTGGGTTGTTGCCCTCGAGCTTGCCCAGCACCACATTGCCATGGGCTTCGTTGTAGTTGGCACCGATGCGCTGCAGGGTCACCAAAGGGGTCTTGCCAATCGCATCCTCAATCGTTGGGTATTTTTTGGAGCTCATTATTTGTGCCATAATTGCGAGCTGCGATACCGACACAGCCCGGGTGGTGAAATTGGTAGACGCAGGGGACTCAAAATCCCCCGCCGCAAGGCGTGCCGGTTCGATTCCGGCCCCGGGCACCACATTCAAAGCCGTTAAGTTTAAACAACTTAGCGGCTTTTTCTTTGTCTGGTGCGGGGTGCTGCATGTCTAGGCGTTCGCGGTTGAAACCGATTGCGTTTGTTTAAAAACGATAGCAGCCGACATTCTAACCAGAGGGCAAGCCCCTTGTTGGGTTGGTGTTGGGGGGCTTGGCATCCATCTGATTGAAGCACCGATCCATATCGCAGACGCCTCCAGGCTATCACCATCAGTACACCCTGCAGCTAAAAGAATTGCTGTGTGCATCCGTTGAAACAGCCCAGCCAGCCTCTCCCACACGAGCGAGAGAAAAGGCTGCATCGCCTAAATTCCCACTTTGCACCACCGACGCAGCAAAAAGCCCTCACAAGGAGGGCTAGAACCAAACGAGATGGCGCGGGAGGCGGCTTATTTCTCGACCCTCATGCGCTGATCCCTCTTGCGTCGCCAGGCCAGCAGACCCAAAGACGCCGTCAGGGCAGCCAGCGCGCACGCACCCAAGCCAGGAACGGCCTGTGCCACCGGGGGCGCAGCGGTGTAGCTGGGGCTCACGCTGGCGGAGCATCCGGTGCTGGCCGCGCATTCCCCGCCAACGCCAGGGCTGACTGTCGCAGTGTTGTCCAGAGAAGCCAGCCCGGTTACGGTGCCCTTCAACGTGAACACCAGGCTGGCGTTGCCTGGCAAATCAAAGCTAGTGCCTGGAGCTGCTGGCACAGGGCAGACCGCAGCACCAGCGGCAGCGGCACAGCTCCACACGGGATTCGAGATACCAGCAGGCAGCGGATCCGCCAACATCAAGCCTGTCGCATTGGCAGTCCATTCGTTCGTGACCGTGATGGCGTACTGCACCGTCTGCCCCGGCTGGTAGCTTGCTTGATCCGCTGTTTTGGTGATGCTGATGGGAGAAGTCGACGAGGCGGTATAGGGCGGAGTGACCGTCGCTGAGCAGCCCGTCGTGGCAGAACACACGCCACCGGTGCCAGGGCTGATCGTTGCGGTGTTGTCCAGACTGGCACGGCCCGTGACCGTGCCTGACAAGCTGAACACCAGGCTGGATTGCGCAGGCAAGTCAAACACCACATTGGAGGAGATCGGGCTAGGACACACCGCCGTGCCCGCGCCTGCCGAGCAGGTCCATACCGGGTTGGCCACACCGGCAGGCACTGCATCGGCCAAGCTCAGACCAGTAGCATCTACCAAGCCCTGGCTTGTCACCGTTACGCTGTAGTTGATGGTATCGCCCGGCACATAGCTGGCCTTGTCTGCCGTCTTGGTCACACTGATCGGTGATACCGAGCAGACCGACTCCCCGGCGGTGCGGGCACGCGCCAAAAAGCCTGCTGCCCACCCAGTATCTGCCGTCGTAAACACGAGGGTATTGAGGCCCGCGACCCAGCCACTGTTCAGCGTGGTGTAAACGCCGCCGCCAAACCCGTTTCCTGAAAACGGCTCAACGGCAGTGCCATTGACATAGGCCGCATTGACCAGGTCATCGCCCATGTATTCCATCTCGATGCGCAGGGCAGACGGTGGCACCTCGGGCGACAGGTTGAACTGGACCCGATAGTGGTTGTTGAATGGCGTCGGACTAGGAAGGGGACGCGGCCACCAGTTGCCGGGCCACGACTGGTTGTACGCTCCAGTCACGCCCATGAAGCCGGGACTGAGCCATTGCGCATCACCAAAATTAGCCCAGCTCCCGTCTACCGTCCCCGTCGTTCGGGCCTGCACCCAATTGGCGCCATTAGGTGGGGGCTTTTGTGGCGAACCGGTGTACTCCTGAAACTGACTCCACACCGGATCCGGCTGGGAAGTACCCAGCTTTGTGCCATTCAGAGTGCCAGTGTTGAGTTCGGAGACAAGACTGGAACACGATAGTGTAGGCGCCGTTTGCGCAAAAGAAGACAGCGCGCAGGCCGCAGCCGCAAAGACCAAAAGTTGCTTTTTCATTGCCAAGGGTGAGATAGAGGAATGGGACTCGAGGGATTTCGCAACTGGCCAGAGCTACCGCCACATCGCGGGCACTTGGCCTAGACCACACAAGAAACATATTGTCACATTTATAGCCAAATTTTGTTATAAATAGTTTCTTTTATGGTTGGATATTTCTAAGCCATTTGCTTATAAGGGCGCCTGCTCCCCCCTCACGATGGCGGGTACGCGGACAGTCGCTCAGCGCTTTCAGCCATTGCGCCGGATCTGCCGTACAGCGAAATGCAGTGGTGCCCCAAGGAGGGGATGCGCGTTTGGACGCGTGAGGCTTGCATCTAGCGCCTCTTATGACCAGACCATGGTCCATTTTCAAGCCATACGAAACCAGATAGCCAAGCCTGGGCGATGGGATCGACTAACTGAGCAAGCCAACTGCAGAGGCGGAAAGAAAGATGGAGACCCAATGGCGGTTGACCATGCGATTATTGGAATCGTCCCCCACAATCATCCAATACCATGGCGATTATTCATCTCCACCCGATTTACTACGCCCGCCCATTTGCTCATCATAAAACTGGCCCAGGCCCAGGCTGCCCACATCGCGGCGCAAATGGATATCGTAGATAAAAATCTTGTTGAATACCCGGTCCAGCCGCACATACTGGTAGGTCGCCACCGTGGTTTCGTTCACCACGAGCTTGATGGGATCCGTTCTGTACACGCCGAAATGGCTGGTGGGCTTGAGTTTTATCTTCGAAAACGGCTCTGACGACAAATACACGTAGACAGGGGTGTACATTGAGTAAATATTGTCTTTGCGAATTAGGGGGGCAACAAATACCATTACCACCCATTACCTGTGCCGCCATCAGAAATTCCGCACTGGATTCTCCCCCAGCGCGGATGGTAAATGACAGAAACGGCTACAGCGATTAACTCTGCGCTAACACTTAGCTATAATTGATAGCTATATGATATTCGATTAAATCTATTTGTGGTTAACAACAACTATCAGTTTGCAGTTGTTTGCTATTCGTGTGAAATCTGTTTTATGAGGGATGCAGCCACCGCCGCAGACCGTTGGTTGAAGCACCAGCCCCGGTGGCGCGGGGGCGGCTGTGCCAGCTGCGCTTCTACAGCGCAATATTTGCCATATTTTTATACAGTCCTGTGCTTGGCGGCCTTCAGCACCATATAGCCACAACGCATTCATTGCACTAGATAGTTAGCTTAAAAATTCATAGCAATTTCAGGCAACAGGTAGCAATTTGAGCCACAATACGGCAGTTGTCTTGCTGTGCTGGCTAAAGGTCGGCATGCCCCGGTTGTCGTAGTTCATGGCCTGCCCTCCTCCCCGTTCCGCCAAGCGCCCCGCCAAAAAGAAAAAAGCATCCAAGTCCGCCCCCGGCCTGCTGCGCGGTTATTTACGCGGCATGGTGGGCAAAGGGGCGATTGCCGCCTACAGCGCGGTCGCAGCCATCGCGTCGGCCGCCTATGTGCCGCAACTCGACCCTATCCGCCAATGGGCGGTCAGCCATAGCACTCAGTGGCTGCAGCAGCTGCCGCCGGTGCAAACGGTGCAGCACTGGGTGGAAGAGGTCCAGTCCACCGCGGCAGACTGGCAAAGCCGCTTTCTAGAGATTGCCCGGCAAAGCCGGGGCGCTGCGTCAGATGCCGGGCACGCTTCAGCCACCCCCACCCCGCCCCCTTCCAGCCAGGCGAGCAGCGATAAAGGCAGCCAGGGCTTTGCCGACTGCGCCGAGCAGCTGCCCGCCAGCGCGCCGCTCAGTGCTGCCAGTGTGGGGCGCAACTGGATGCCCGTCACCCTGTGCTCGACCGGGTTTGCGGTACTTTATTCAGGGCTGTCCAAAACGCCGATCGTCACGGTGGAGCGCTTAAGCCGCCAGCGGCTGCAAGGCGCGGCGGGCTTGCAGCGCACCGACCACTTTTATGCCGACGCACGCCTGCGCGCGGCCTACAAGGCCGAGCTATCCGATTACCAGGCCAGTGGCTATGACCGGGGCCATATGGCGCCGGCAGCGGACCAGAGCACCGCCACCGGCATGGCGCAGTCCTTTGCGCTGTCCAACATGGTGCCGCAGGACCCGACGCACAATCGCCAGGTCTGGTCCAAGCTCGAAGCGGATGTGCGCAAGTACGCCAAGCGCGCCAGCGGCAATGTCTTTGTCTATACCGGACCCTTGTTTGAGGGCCAGACCCCCACCATTGGCCGCAACCAGGTCTGGGTGCCCAGCCATTTGTACAAGCTGGTGTTTGATGAGCAGCAGCAACGCGCCTGGGCCTGGGTGCTGCCCAACCGGGGCGATGCGCAGCTGGGCGCGCCAATGAGCTATGCGCAATTTGTGCAGCGGACAGGGCGCAATTTTCTGCCCCATCTGCACTGAACCCTTTGGCTGAGCTTTAGGCGCCCGGCTTCATCCAATCGGCATGCCAGCCGCCCCCCAGCTCCTGGATGAGTTGGGCCGCTGCCAGTTGCTGGTTCAGCTGCAGCTGGATCAAGGATCGACGTGCCGACAGCGCTGTGGCCTGGGCGGTGACCACATCGGTATAGGGCACCTGGCCTTCCTTGTAGCGGTTGAGCATCTGCTGCTCGACCTTCTCGGCAGAATCGAGGCTTTGCTGCAGCAGCGGCTTTTGGGCATTGAGCGCCGCCACATTGCTTAGCACATCTTCGACCGCCTGGAACGCCGCCAGCACCGACTGGCGGTAGCTGGCCGTGCGGGCCGCATGCGCGGCGCGGGCCGAATCGACCTGCGCGGTGGTGGCGCCGGCGTTGAAAATGCTCTGGCTCAGCGATGCGCCCAGCGACCACAGCAGGCCCGAGGCGCTGAACAGGTTGCCGATGTTCGACCCCGAGCGGTTCAACGAGCCGCTCAGGCCCAGGCTCGGGTAGTAGGCCGCCTGGGCCACGCCGATCTGGGCATTGGCAGCAGCCACCGCGCGCTCGGCAGCGGCAATGTCGGGCCGGCGCTCCAGCAGGGTCGATGGCACCACGCCCGGAATCTCGGGCACGGTCACGTTCCAGGCGGCGGGCGGCAGGTCAAACTGCGCCGGCGCCTGGCCCGTCAACACGGCAATCGCATGCTCGTAGGTCTGGCGCGACTGGCGCAGGGACTCCACGCTGGCCTGGGTATTGGTTAACGTGGTCTGCGCCTGCAGCACTGCCGTGCGCGCCTCCACCCCCACGTCGTAGCGGTTCTGGGCAATCAGCAGGCTGCGCTGGTAACCCTCGATCGATTGCAGCAGGATCTGCATCTCGGCATCGGCCTCGCGCAGGCGGAAATAGTTCTGCACCAGGCTGCCCACGGCCGACAGGCGCGCAGCGGCCAGATCGGCTTCGCTCGCCTGGGCACTGCTTTGGGCGGCGCTCACCGATTCGCGCAGGCGGCCCCACAGGTCTGCATCCCAGGCGGCGCTGATGCCCAGCGAGGCACTGCCATTGCTGCTGGACTGGCTGCCACCCTGGCGCGTCTGGCCCAGGCTGCCACTGACGGTCGGCAGCAAGCCGGCCTGCTCCACGCGCAACGCGGCCTGGGCTTGCTGCACAGCGGCAGCAGCCGCGGCAATGTTCTGGTTGTGCACCTGCACCCGGGCAGCGAGCTGGTTGAGCGGCTCGTCCGCAAACAGCGTCCACCAGTCGCCCCGGTCCACCGCATCGTTGGGCTGGGCGCTTTGCCACAGCGCGCCCGCTTCCTTGAAGCTGGCTGGCGCTGGCGTGGCGGGCACCTGGTAGACGGGGGCCACCGAGCAGGCGCTCAAGAGCCCTGCGCAGCATAGCGCCAGCGCCAGGCTGCGCAGCAGGGGGGCACGAAAAGAATAGGAAAGATCAAGAGAAGGCGTCATGGCGTATCAGTGTTCCAGGGTAGGCATGCCGTCACTCGAGGCACGGCCCAGGTCACGCTCGTTGGGCGCGCGGCGGCGCAGCTTGTCCAGCAGCACATAGACCACGGGGGTGGTGACCAGGGTCAGCAATTGGCTGGCCAGCAGGCCGCCAATGATGGCGATGCCCAGCGGCTGGCGCAGCTCCGAGCCCTGGCCAAAGCCAATGGCCAGTGGCAAGGCACCCAGCGCGGCGGCCAAGGTGGTCATCAGGATGGGGCGAAAACGCAGCAGGCAGGCCTCGCGCACCGCATCGATCGCGGACAGGCCCCGCGATCGCTCGGCCTCCAGCGCAAAGTCGATGATCAGGATGGCGTTTTTCTTCACGATGCCAATGAGCAAGAACACCCCGATGAGCGCAATCACCGTGAACTGCATGTCAAACAGCATCAGCGCAATCACCGCGCCCACCCCCGCCGATGGCAGCGTGGACAATACGGTGATCGGGTGCACCAGGCTTTCATAGAGCATGCCCAGCACGATGTAGATCACGACAATCGCAGCCAGGATCAGGTAGAGCTGCTGGTTCTGCGATTTCTGAAAGCTCAGCGCCGTGCCCTGGAAGCTGCCGCGCACATTGATCGGCATGGCGATATCGGCCTCGGCCTGGGCAATCACCTGCTGGGCTTCGCTCAGCGCCACGCCTGCGTCCAGGTTGAACGATATCGTCGTCGACAGCTCACCATCCTGGTGGTTCACACTGGTGGGCGCAGGGCGCTCAAGCACCTTGGCAAAGCTCGACAGCGGCACCATGGTGGCCACGCTGGTGCTGATCACGCTGCCGGTCGATGCACTGCGCAGCGCCGGGTTGGCCGCGGTGCCCTCGGTGCCGCTCAGGTTCGATGGCACATAGATATCCTGCAGCGCCGGCGGCCCACGCGTGTATTCGGGCGCCCACTCCATGATCACCGAGTACTGGTTCAGATCGCTGTAGATGGTGGCCACCGAGCGCTGACCAAAGGCGTTGTAGAGCGCATTGTTGATGGACTTGGCATTCACCCCCAGGCGTGCTGCAGCCTGCTTGTCCACCTCGACATAGACTTCCACGCCGCTGTCGGACTGGTCGGTGTCCACGTCCTGCAGCAAGGGCTCTTGCTTGAGCCGCTCGGCCAGGCGCGTGGCCCATTTCTTCATGTCGGCGGTGTTGTCGCTCTTGAGGGTGTACTGGTAGGTCGAGTTCGACGAGCGCCCCCCCATGCGCAAATCCTGCACCGGGTTCAGAAACACGCGCAGACCGGTGATCTGCGACAGCTGCGGCCGCAGGCGCGCGACCACCTGCAGGCTGGTCACATCGCGCTCGCTCACCGGCTTGAGGTTGATGAACACAAAGCCGCCGCCCGAGCGGCTGCCGCCGGCAAAGCCCACCACCGTGTCGATGGCCGGGTCCTGCTGGATGATGGCCAGTGCCTCCTTGAGCTTGCCGGCCATCGCGGTCGACGAGATGCTCTGGTCTGCGCGCAGGCCGCCGGCGAGCTGGCCATTGTCCTGCTGCGGGAAAAAGCCCTTTTGCACATGCATGAACAAATAGCCATTCATGCCGATGACGATCACCAGGATCAGCATCACCACGGCCTTGGCATGCAAGGCCCAATCCAGGCAGCGCTCATAAACGCGCAACATCCAGTCATAGCCGCTTTCCAGCGCGCGGGCAAAGCGGCCGCGCGGCGCCGTCTCAATCGCATCCTCATTGCGCAGAAACCAGGCGCACATCATCGGCGTGGTGGTCAGCGAGATGACCAGCGAGATCATCACCGCGACCGACAAGGTCACGGCGAACTCCTTGAACAAACGGCCGATCTGCCCTTCCATGAACAGCAGCGGAATGAACACCGCCACCAGGGACAGGCTGATCGACAGCACGGTAAAGCCCACCTCGCGCGCGCCCTGCAGCGCGGCGGCCATCTTGTCCATGCCCTGCTCGATATGGCGGCTGGTGTTCTCCAGCACCACAATCGCATCATCGACGACAAAACCGGTGGCGACCGTCAGCGCCATCAGGCTCAAGTTGTTCAGGCTATAGCCCAGCAGGTACATCACGCCAAAGGTGCCCAGCAGCGACACCACGGTGGCCACCGCCGGAATCACCGTGGCGCGCGCCTTGCGGATAAAGGCGCCCACCACCAGCACCACCAGGATCACCGACACCATCAAGGTGGTCTCGATCTCGCGCAGCGACGAGCGGATCGAGTTGGTGCTGTCGCTTGCCACCTGGATCTTCACATCCTTGGGCAGCTGGGCCTGCAGCTCGGGCAGGAGCTTGCGCACGTTGTCCACGGTATTGATGATGTTGGCGCCGGGCTGGCGCGTGATCAGCACCAGGATGGCGGGCTGGCCGTTGAACAGCCCCATCGTGTAGACATTGGCCGGCCCGTCGATGACGCGCGCCACATCGCCTAGGCGGACGGCCGCATTGTCGCGCCAGCCCACCACCAGGCCCTGGTACCAGCTGGCCTTGCGCTCGGGCGCGGGGGTGTAGATCTGCAGGCGGTTGCCGCCACTCTCGATGGCGCCCTTGGGCCGGTTGGCATTGGCCGCCTGGATGGCGGCGCGCACATCCTCGGTCGCAATGCCGTAGTGGCTCAGCGCCTGGGGCAAGAGCTCGACCCGCACCGCCGGCAAGGAGCCGCCGCCGATTTCCACATCGCCCACACCATCGACCTGCGAGATGCGCTGGCTCACCACGTTGGAGACTTCGTCATACAGCTCGCCGGGGGTGCGCGTGGGCGAGGTCATCGCCAAGATGATGATCGGCGAATCCGACGGGTTCATCTTGCGGTAGGTGGGGTTGCTGCGCAGGTCAGAAGGCAGATCGGTGCGCGCTGCATTGATGGCCGCCTGCACCTCGCGCGCGGCGCCATTGATGTCGCGGTTGAGGTCAAACTGCAAGGTCACATTGGCCGAGCCGGTCGAGCTGCGCGAGGTCATCTCGTTGACACCGGCAATCACGCCCAGGTGGCGCTCCAGCGGCGTGGCCACGCTCGAGGCCATGTTCTCTGGGCTCGCGCCCGAGAGGCTGGCCGTGACCGAGATCACCGGGTAGTCCACCTGCGGCAGCGGTGCCACCGGCAGCGCAAAGAACGCGGCAATACCCGCCAATGCCATGCCAATGGTCAGCAGGACCGTTGCGACCGGGCGTTTGACAAAGGGCTGGGACAGGTTCATGCCTGCACCTCGGAATGGCTTCCATCCGCAGTACCGGCTTGGCGGCGGCCAAAGCGGGCACCCAGGCGGTCAAACACCAGGTAGATCACCGGCGTGGTGAACAAGGTCAGCAACTGGCTGAGCATCAGCCCGCCAAAAATGGCCAGGCCCAGCGGGCGGCGCAGCTCGGCGCCCTCGCCCCAGCCAAACATCAGCGGCAGCGCGGCAAACAAGGCGGCCAAGGTCGTCATCAAGATGGGCCGAAAGCGCAGCAGCGCGGCCTGGTGGATGGCCTCTTGCGGTGCCATGCCCTGGTTGCGCTCGGCATCGATCGCAAAGTCGATCATCATGATCGCGTTCTTCTTGACGATGCCGATCAGCAAGATGATGCCGATGATGCCGATCACGCCCAGGTCGTTGCCGCTGATCATCAGCGCCAGCAAGGCGCCCACGCCGGCCGATGGCAGGGTCGAGAGAATGGTGAGCGGGTGCACATAGCTCTCGTACAGCACGCCCAGCACGATGTAGACGCAGACCAGCGCCGCCAAAATCAAGACCAGCTGGCTGGTGAGCGAGTTCTGGTAGGCCGCCGCTGCGCCCAGGAACTCCATGGTCAGCGACGCGGGCATGCCGATGTCCTTGGCCGCCTGCTTGATGGCATCGACCGCATGGCCCAGCGACACGCCAGGCGCCGTGTCAAAGCCCAGGGTGGCGGCCGGGTACTGCGACACGCGGGTCACCTGCAGCGGCGCCATCTGCTCCTCGATCTTGGCAATCGCCGACAGCGGCGTAGCGCCCGTGCTGCTGGCATTGATGGCCAGGTTGCCCAGGGTCTGCACGCTGTTGAGCTGCTCCTGCTGCGCCTCCAGAATCACCCGGTACTGGTTGGTCTCCGTGAAGATCGTCGAGACAATGCGCTGGCCAAAGGCGCTGTAGAGGCTGTCATCGATGCTGCTGGCGCTGATGCCCAGGCGCGATGCGGTATCGCGGTCCACATTCACATAGGCCGACAGGCCCTTGCGCCCGGCGTCGCTCGTGGCATTGCGCACCTGGGCCACATTCTGCAGCTGGCTGACGAGCTTTTGCGTCCAGTCATTGACCTGGTCGGTGTTCACGCCGCCGATCGACAGGCGGTATTCGGTAGGGCCGGTTTGCGAGTCGATGGTCAGGTCCTGCGAGGGCTGCAGAAAAATGCGCACCCCCGCCACCTGGCTCACCCGCTCGCGCAGGCGCTGCATCACCTCATCCTGCGCATCATGCGGCCGGGTCAGGTTGATCGACAGGCTGCCGGTGTTGAGCATGGTGTTGTTGGCCGCATCCACGCCCACCACCGAGCTGACCGAGGCGACATCCTTGTCCTGCAGGATGGCGCTCACGGCCTGCCGCTGCAGGTTGCTCATGCGGGCAAAGGACACTTCTTGCGCCGCCTCGATCTGCGCCTGCAGCTGGCCGGTGTCCTGCGTCGGGAACAGGCCCTTGGGGATGGCCAGGTAGAGCAGGCCCGTCAGCACCACGGTGGCCACGGCCACGACCAGGGTCAGCGCCTGGTGGCGAAACACCCAGTGCAGCCCCCGGTCGTAGTGGTGGATCACCTTGTCGAAACCGCGCTGCACCGAGCTGGCCCAGCCGCGCGTGTGCGCGCTGGTGTCCTCTTGCTTGAGCCAGCGCGCCGACATCATCGGCACCAAGGTGAGCGAGACCACTGCCGAGATTAGGATGGTGATCGCCAGGGTCACCGCAAATTCGCGGAACAGACGCCCGACGATGTCGCCCATGAAGAGCAACGGAATCAGCACCGCGATCAGCGACACGGTCAGCGAGATGATGGTAAAGCCGATTTGCGCGGCGCCCTTCAAGGCAGCGGCCATCGGCGTCTCGCCCTCCTCGATGTAGCGCGCAATGTTCTCGATCATCACGATTGCATCGTCGACGACAAAGCCGGTGGCAATGGTCAGCGCCATCAGGCTCAGGTTGTTCAGGCTGTAGCCCAGCAGGTACATGGCCCCGCAGCTGCCGATCAGCGAGATGGGCACGGCCAGGCTCGCAATCACCGTGGCGCGCAGGCTGTGCAGGAAAAAGAAGATCACCAGCACCACCATCACCACGGCCAGCGCCAGCTCCATCTGCACATGCTCGACCGAGGCGCGGATGCCGGTGGTGCGGTCGGTAAGCACCTTGACCTCGACCGAGGCGGGCAAGGAGGCGGTGAGCTCGGGCAGGCGCTGCTTGATCGCGTCCACCGTCGCAATCACATTGGCGCCGGGCTGGCGCTGCACGTTCAAGATGATCGCGGGTGTCTCATCGACCCAGGCGGCGAGCCGGTCGTTCTCGGCGCTCGCCACCACGCGCGCCACATCCTTCATCATCACCGGGGCGCCGTCCTTCCAGGACACCACCAGGTTCATGTAGTCGGCAGCGGTCAGCAGCTGGTCGTTGCTGTTGATCGAGTACGAGCGCTTGGGGCCATCAAAACTGCCTTTGGCGGTGTTGGAATTGGCATTGCTGATGGCAGTGCGCAGGCTGCTCAGGGTGATGCCATTGGCCGCCAGCGCCTGGGTGTTGGCCTGGATGCGCATCGCAGGCTTTTGCCCGCCCTCCAGGCTGACCAGCCCCACGCCGGTGACCTGGCTGATCTTCTGCGCCAGGCGCGTATTGACGATGTTCTGCACCTCGGTGAGCGGCAGCTCCTTGGAGGTGATGGCCAGGCTCATCACCGGCGTGTCGGCCGGATTGACCTTGGCATAAATCGGGGGCGCGGGCAGGTCGGCCGGCAGCAGCGCGCTGCTGGCGTTGATGGCCGCCTGCACTTCTTGCTCGGCCACATCCAGCGACAAGCCCAGCTGGAACTGCAAGGTCACGATGGACACGCCCGCTGCGCTGGTCGATGCCATGCGGTCCAGGCCGGACATCTGGCCGAGCTGGCGCTCGAGCGGCGCACTCACCGTGCGGCTCATCACCTCGGGGCTGGCCCCCGGGTACAGGGTCTGCACCTGGATCGTCGGGTAATCCACCTCGGGCAGCGCCGACAGCGGCAGCAGCCGAAAGCCCACCAGACCGGTCAGCACGATGGCGAGCATCAGCAAGGCCGTCGCTACCGGCCGCTGGATAAAGGGACGGGAAGGACTCATCGCTCAGCCCGCCTTATGGGTTGGCGCGCTGGGCGGGTTGCACGGTGGTGGCCGCTGGCGCCATGCCCTTGGGCACATCCTCCGGTTTGATCGCCGGTGCGGTCTGGCCGGATGGCGTGGAAGGGGTTGATCCACCTGAACCGCTGGCGCCACCTGAACCACTGGCGCCACCGGCAGCCTGGTCCGGGTTCACCGCAGGGGCTGCGGCGCTGGGCTGGCCGGCATTGGGCTCGACGGCAGCGCCGCCGCCACCAGTGCCCGCAGCCACACCATTACCTGCCGCACCGGGTGCGCCCGATGCGGGGCCACCGTTAGCGCCGCGGCGCCCGCCGCCCTCGCGCCCACCGCCCTCACGGGGGCCGCGCCGGCCACTGCTGGCGCCATGGGCCTGCGTGGGGGTGTCGCCTTGCAGGGCGACCACTGCGCCATCCTTCAAGCGGTCGGCGCCCTCGGTCACTACCAACTCGCCTTCCTTGAGGCCGGAGTTGATGGCCACCCATTCGACCGTGCTCATGCCCCGGATGACGGTGCGCTGGGTCACGGTGCGGTCCGCATTGATCACATAGACAAAATCGCCATTGCCGCCGGTGCGGATGGCGGTGACCGGCACCACCAGCGCGCTCTCGTCCTTCAAGGTCAGGCGGGTGTTGACAAACTGGTTGGGAAAGAGCGAGCCGTCGCTGTTGTCGAACCGGGCCTTGGCCTTGACGGTGCCCGTGGCGGTATCGACCAGGTTGTCCAAGGTCAGGAATACGCCCTGGGCCAAGGTCTTGTTGCCCGCGCGGTCCAGCGCTGCCACCGGTAGCCGGGCATCGGTCTTTTGCGCGCCCAGCACCGCGGGGATATGGTCTTGCGGCACGGTAAAGCTCACATCGATCGGCGCAATCTTGGTGATGACGGCGATGCCGGTGGTGCCGCCCGCGCTGATGTAGTTTCCCGCATCCATCGTGCGCAGACCGATGCGGCCATCGATGGGTGAGGTAATGCTGGCATAACCCAGATTGAGCTGGGCGGTCTGCACCTGGGCCTGGTCGGTGAGCACCGTGCCTTCGAGCTGCTTGGCCAGCGCGGCCTGCGTGTCCAGGTCCTGGCGGGCAATCGAATCCTGGTCCCACAAGGTCTGGTAGCGCTTGAGCGTCACGCGCGCGGCATCGAGCTGCGCCTGGTCGCGTGCCAACTGGCCCTTGGCCTGCTGCAGCGCTTGCTCAAATGGGCGCGGATCAATCTGGGCGAGCTTCTGGCCCTTCTTGACCATCTGGCCTTCGGTGAACAGCACATCGCGCAGAATGCCCGAGACCTGGGTGGTCAGGGTCACCGTGGTGGTGGGCACCACCGTGCCCATCGCCGTCAGGGTGACGGGCAGCGTTTGGCGCTTGGCCGCCGCGCTGCCCACGGTGACGGCCATCGCGCGCATCGCGCCAGGGCCCATGCCAGGAGGGCCGCCTGCGCCCGGTGGGCCGCCCATGCCGGGCGCGCCCGCTGCCATGCCGCTCGGGTTCTTCTTGATTTGCACCAGGTACCAGGCCCCACCTGCCAGCCCCGCCACCAGCACGATGGCGATCGTCGAGCCCAGCCAGCGGCTGCGGCGCTTGGGTGCTGCTGCAGCACCGGGTTTCAGCCCGGCGTCTGCCGCGCCGGGGGTTGGGGTGGGACGGGTGGAATTATTGGAGTTATGGTCCATGGCAGCAATCGGTAGAGGTGAGTTACAGCAGCGGCCTGGGGCAAAGCTCCACCATCGGCACCTGCATGTAAAGAATGACCGCATCCTAGTGCAGCCATGTTGCACCTGCCCTGTACCGACTGCGAAGATAAGTAAACGCCACCGCCGCCAGCCCCGAGTCTACTGAGATTCCGTGGCAGCACGCCGTTGGCAAGGCTGTTGGACGCGCAGGTTTTTTGCGGTGCGGTTGCTTCGCTGCCTGCAGCCGCCCATCGCCATTCCTGGCGCAGCAAAGCGCAAGCCAGCCAACATGCGCGCAGCGCCCCACCAGCTTGCGGATCACCCCAGGCCTGCGCGTCGCGCGGCAGTCGCGCGTTGTCCCCAATGCACGGGCACAATGCTGTGGAAAGCTGTGAAGAAGCTTGTAGATAAGCAAGGCAAGCCGCTGATTTCTAAGCCAAATGCCAACCATGCTCAAAATTGAGGCATATGGGGCCTGGGCGCGTCATTCGCGCAGTTTCAACGCGCCTGCACTACTGGCCCTGGCCTCTTCTGGCACTGGAACGCCGCTATTTCAGCGCATCACCGCGTTGTCCCCAGTCCGTGGGCACAATGCTGTGGAAAGCTCTGTGCACAGCTGTAGATAAGCCACCCAAATCGTTGAAAATAAAACAAAAAGAGTGCCATGATGAAAAAAAAGGCAGCCTGCTTGGACTGCCTGGGGTGTCGCTGCTCGGCGCAGGTGGGGTGGGGATCAGGCATCGTCGCGCTTGATCAGCTGCAGGCCCTGCGCCGTAATGGTGAGATGGCCATCGCGCTGCTCGACCAAGCCGCGCTCGAGCAAACGCTTGGAGACATGCGCATGCAGCGCATCCTCCACCGAGATCGGTTCGCCCAGCTCCAGCTTCTTCAGCACGGCCAGCTCATCGACCGTGGGTTCATACACGGGGGCGTGGTAGGCGGTATGGGTGTGGGCAGCGTTGGTAGACAACATGGCAACTCCTTCTAAGGTTGCGATGCGTGCGTGTAGGCCTCGGGCTCGCTCGGGGTCTGCGCGTTGGCGCATCTGATCAATGAATGCCACGAAGCGTAAGGCGGTTTTTGGCAGGCGCCTGTAGGCGAATACCGCCAGCCTATCGCGACCGGATGCAGCATTGCATAACTTTACGCCCGCGCTGCCCGGGCTTTACAGCCGGCGCAGCGTGCGGCAGCGCACCAGGCTTCAGCGCAGCTTAGCGTGTCGGCCAGCTTCCCAATTGGTAGGCGCTGTCCCAGAACATCCATTCGAGCTCAGCGCTGTAGCGGTAGGCCTCGGCCATGCGCGTGCGCGTGGCCGAGTCAGCGGATTCGGCCACACGGTCGATCGTGGCGATGACGCCGCGCACCGCCGCATGAAACTCCTCACTGGCGTAGGTATCCACCCAGGCCTGGTAGGGGTTGCCCGGCTGGGAGCGGGCATGGATGTCGCGCCCCACTTCGGCATAGATCCAAAAGCAGGGCAAGAGCCCGGCCAGCGCCACCGGGTAACTCTGCGACCAGCTGTTGGCCAGCAAAAAGCTCGTGTAGTGGTGGCAGGCCGGCGTCAGTGGCGTGGCGGCAAAGTGCTGCGGCGTAATGCCGAAGTCGCGCATAAAGCCATCGTGCAGCTTGCGCTCCTCGGCCACCGCCTCATTGGCGGCATTGGCAAACTGCACCACGCCTTCTGCCTGGTCGGCCTTGGCGGCAGCGACGGCCAGCGCACGGCCATAGGCCACCAGGTAATGCGCATCCTGGATCATGTAATGGCGAAAGCGCTCGACCGACAAGCTGCCTGCCGCCAGCTCGCGGTTGAAGGGATGGTCCAAGGTGCGCTGGTACAGCGCCTGGTTGGCTTGCCACAAGGCCTGGCAAAACGACACGCAAACTCCTCAAGAGATCGGGGATAAGCGCTGATTGTCGGCCAGCGCCGGGCCGCTGGGCAGTATCCAACCCCAGAACAGCCAGGGCATACATGCAGCGCAGAACCGGCTACGATCCATCCACTGCAGTCCCTGGACCTTCAACCGAACCTGCCCATGCCCAGCCCCACGCCCTTGTTGACCGCCGCCCAGCAGCAAGCCCTGCAGGCCGTGCAACGCCGTGGCGGCCCGGTGCGCGAGCACGCACTTGCACCCGCTTCGATTCACGTTCACTTTCATGCCGACTGGATCGTGCAAGGCCAGCCGCTGCTGGCGCTGCTGTGCCAGCAAGGCCGCTACCTGTCGCAGTTTGAGAGCGGCCGCAGCAATGGCAGCTACAGCCCCCAGCCCCAGGGCGAGCGCTGGCAGTGGGAGGACCAGCAGTTTGCGGGCGCCTACAACCACGCCGATCCCGCCGAGCGGCCGGTGTACGGCGCCGTCGATCTGGCGCCCTTGGGCCACCCCAGCCACCAGGGTTATGGCGCCGCGCCCCGCTTTGGATCGGCGTATCTGCAGCTGCACCGCGCCGCCACCGCGCGCAGCAGCTTTTGCGACCCCGACAGCTACTGGCAGCCCCGCCATGTCGGGCTGTGGCAGCAGATGGACTGGCAGCAGCTGCAATGCCTGCAACTGGCCGACCCGCTGGACCACTATGTCGAGGCCCAGCTGCATGGCGGCCTGGTGCTGGCGCGCGATGTGGCGGCCATCTGGCTCGACCCCTGCTACCGCAATACGCCGCTGGCGCAAGCCGTGCAGACTTCCGGTCTGCCCTTGCGCTTTCACGCCGGCTACCGGCTGCTGGCTGACCAACTGGCGCAAGCCAGCCTGTACCGGGGCGCCGAGGTGGCCGAGGTGCTGGCCGATATGCTGCAGCATGCGCCAGGTGGGCTCACCCCAGCCGATCTGGGCCAGGCCCAGGCCTGCCATCGCTACCCGGCAGCACTGCTGAAAAAGGCCTGGCATTGCATAGCCCACCTGGGCAGGCAGTCGGGTTAGAGCCGCATCACCGATAATCGCTGCTTTTGTCGGCGCAGGCACTCAATTGAGAGGCCCAGCCATCTTCCGGATCCGCATGCCTTCTCCCGCTCCCTCCCACCTGTTCGATACCGTCATCATTGGCGCAGGCGCTGCCGGCCTGTTTTGTGCGGCGCAGGCGGGCCAGCGCGGGCTCAAGGTACTGCTGATTGACCATGCGGCCAAGGTCGCAGAGAAGATCCGCATCTCGGGCGGCGGGCGCAGCAACTTCACCAACCGCGATCTGGATGTGCGCCAGCCGCACCGGCACTTTGTCGGCCAGAACCCGCAGTTCTGCCGCTCGGCACTGTCGCGCTTTGGGCCGGCCGAATTTGTCGCGCTGGTCGACAAGCACGGCATTGCCCACCACGAAAAGCACAAGGGCCAGCTGTTTGCGGACCATTCGGCCGAAGACATCATCGCGATGCTGCTGGCCGAGTGCCGCGCGGGCGAGGTGACCCACTGGCAGCCCTGCGCTGTCAACGCCGTTGCGGCGCTGGATGCCGATGCCCAAGGCCAGCGCTTTCAGGTCAGCACCGCCCAGGGCACGGTGCACTGCCGCCACCTGGTGGTTGCCACCGGCGGCCTGTCCATCCCCAAGATTGGTGCCACCGACCTGGGCTACCGCCTGGCCCAGCAGTTTGGTCTGGCACTGGTGCCGCGTGTGCCAGGCCTTGTGCCGATGACCTTCGATGGCAGTGCCTGGGCGCCCTATGCGCAGCTGGCGGGCCTGGCCTTGCCGGTGGTAATTGGCACCGGCAGCAAGAAAAACCGCATGACATTCAACGAAGACCTGCTGTTCACGCACCGGGGCCTGTCGGGGCCGGCCATCCTGCAGATCTCGAGCTACTGGACGCCCGGCACACCCATCGACATCAACCTGGTGCCTGAGGTGGATGTGGCCGAGCAGCTGCTGTCGGCCAAGCAGCGCTCGCGCAAGCTGATTGCCAATGCGCTGGCCAGCCTGGTGCCCGCGCGCCTGGCCGATGCCTGGGTGGCGCAGGATGCCGAATGGCAGCGCCCGATTGCCGAGGCGAGTGACAAGGCCCTGCTGCGCCTGGCCGAGCGCCTGACGCGCTGGGAGCTGACCCCCACCGGCACCGAAGGCTATAGAAAGGCCGAGGTCACCGTGGGCGGTGTGGACACGCGCGAGCTGTCGCAGCAAACGATGGAGGCCAAGAAGGTGCCGGGCCTCTACTGCATTGGCGAGGTGGTGGATATCACCGGCTGGCTGGGCGGCTACAACTTTCAATGGGCCTGGGCCAGTGCGGCCGCCTGCGCAGCGGGCATGGCAGAAAGCCAATAACAGCAGGCAAGGCAAGATGCAGGAGAGCAACAGCGCAGGTCTGGCTCCCCGCTTGCAAACCGCGACCCTCTTGCTTTTGGATCAAAAGCCGGATATAATCTCCCCTCTTTGCTGGCAAAGCCCTGTCTGCCAATACTAGTCAATATGACAGGGCAAAACCGCCATTCAAGGCTTTGGGGCGCGATCTTCCCCAAAACCCGCTGTTGGCACCAATGGAAACATTAGCTAATGACGACTATCCGTGTAAAAGAAAACGAACCCTTTGACGTTGCGCTGCGCCGCTTCAAGCGCACCATCGAAAAACTGGGCCTGCTGACCGACCTGCGCGCTCGCGAGTTCTACGAAAAGCCAACTGCTGAGCGCAAGCGCAAGAAGGCTGCTGCCGTCAAGCGCCACTACAAGCGCGTTCGCAGCATGCAACTGCCCAAGAAGCTGTACTGATCGCAGCTCTCACAGGCCTGACGCAATTTGCCCAGGCTGTGACACCACCCGCGCTCGGGACGCCAGGCGCGGGTTTTTTGTTTTCTGGCCATCGCCAGATTTTTCAGGCAGACCGCTGCTTGCGTCGACGGCCTGCCAACAGGAGCCTATTATGAGCTTGAAAGCACAAATCACCGAAGACATGAAGAACGCGATGCGCGCCAAGGACACCGAACGCCTGGGCACCATCCGCTTGCTGCAAGCTGCGATGAAGCAGAAGGAAGTCGATGAGCGCGTCGAGCTCGATGACGCGATGGTGATCGCCATCGTCGACAAGATGATCAAGCAGCGCAAGGACAGCATCGCGGCATTTGAAACTGCCGGCCGCCAGGACCTGGCCGACAAGGAAAAGTCGGAAATCGAGGTCATCAAGGCCTACCTGCCAGAGCGCATGTCCGCCGAAGAAGTGACCGCTGCGGTCCAGGCCATCGTGGCGGAACTGGGCGCCTCGGGCCCTGGCGACATGGGCAAGGTCATGGGCGCCGTCAAGACCCAGCTGGCGGGCAAGGCGGACATGGGCCAGGTCTCTGCCGCCGTGAAGGCTGCACTGGCCCCCTGATCGCCGGGAGGCAGGCCCCGGGTACGGGGCTGCCCGGAAGACAAACATCAAAAAAACCACTGCAGCACCGAGCGGCAATGGTTTTTTTGTGGGCGCTTTGCCGCTCAGTGGAGGCAGCGCTGGCGCATGCGGCGCAGGCCCAGCGCAGCGGCCCCGCCCAGCAGCAGCGACATCAGCAGCTGACCCGCCAGCGATACCGTAGGTACCGCCACCGGCGCGGGCAACGGTGTCGGGTCTGGATCCGGAGTGGGGTCAGGGTCTGGAGTCGGGTCAGGCGTGGGATCGGGCGCAGGTGGGTCCACATCGATGGTGTTGCTGTAGACCTCATCCTCGTCCTCACTGCTGCAAGGCGCGCTGCTGCTGCACTGGGCCGCATCGCTCACCCGGGCCAGATTGCGAACATGCGCAGGTGCCGTGGCCGTGATCCGGGCCAGTACCGCATAGCGCACGGTTTCGCCGCCTGCCAGCGTCACGCCGGTGCAACCCGATGGGCTGCAGACACCTGCGGCGCTGTGGCCCCCAACCTCGGTCGCAACAATCTCGGTCACCACCATGCCGCTGGGCACATCGTCCCATTGCAGCTCTACGGGCATGCCGCCTTCATTGCTCAGCGTCACCACATAGCGCGTGCTGCTGCCTTCCAGCACCTGGCTCACGCCATTGCTTTTGAGCACGGTGATATGGGCGGGGGCCAGCACATCAGTGCGCGCCTGGGCACAGCTGTCGGCAGGCAGGCAGGCAGCGCCCGGCACAGGCGGCTCGCTGCCCCCCAGCGGATCGATGGCGGCATGGTTGGTGATGCTGCCGGCCTGCGCTGGCGCGATGGCATGCAAGCCAAAGGCAACATGGCCGCCTTGCTCCAGCGCGGCATCCAGCACCAGCTCGCACTCCAGCGGCTCGCCACTACAGACCGCCGATGCCACACCGGCACCGGGCGAGGCACCCGTCAGGCGCATGCCATCGGGCAGGGCCTCAGCGACCACCAGCGTTTGCCCGGCGGCAACGGCCGTCTGGCCGCTGTTGCCAATGCGGAACTGGTAGTCCAGCGCCTGGCCCGCTTCCACCGTTGCCGCGGCCGTCTTGCTCAGCGTCAGATGCACGGGGCTGCGCAGAGAGTCGGTATCCGTCACTGTGCAGGGGGATGCTGCCGTGCAGTTCGCCCCCGTCAGCGTGGCCGTATTGCTGACCGTGGCATCGGCACGGCCCTCCACCAGCGCCGTGACCCGCGCCCGCACCTGGTAGCTGACGCTGGCGTTGGCGGCAACCGTGATGCCGTTGCAGCCCATCGGTGCCTGCAGGCTGCAGCTGCCGGCATCACTGGGCGCTGCGGCCGCCAGCGGCGTGATGGCCTCAATCTCCATGCCTTGGGGGCTGTCCAGCCAGGCGAGGCCGGCAGCGGGCATGCCACCGCTGTTGGTAATGGTGACGGTATAGCTGCTGCTGGCGCCTTCGGTCAGCGTATCGACACCATTGCTCTTGTGGATGCTGACAGCGGCTGGCAGCACGATGGCATCGCGGTCCTCGGCGCTGCAGCTGTTGCCGCCGCTGCAGGTCGCGCCACTCAAGGTCACCGCATTGCGAGCGCTGTCCACACCCACCTCGCCGGTGACGGTTGCCTGCACCGCATAGACAATCGATTCGCCAGCCGCAACGGCGATATCCGAGCAACCACTGACGGTGCATAGGCCGGCCTCGCTGTTGGCGCCCACCGTCGTGGCGCTGACGCGCTCAATATTGAGGCCCACCGGGCTCTCTGCCCAACGCAGGCCCGCAGCTGCACTGCCGCCGGTGTTGCGCACAACCACCTGGTAGACCGTGCTGGCACCCTGGGCCAGTACATCTACGCCATTGCTCTTGCTGATCTGCATATTGGCCGCCGTCACCACCTGGTCGGTATCGGTGCTGGCGCAGCCGCTCACCCGCTCGCTGGTGCAGGTGCCGCCTTGCACGACGGCCTTGTTGCTGACCGAGGCGCCTGCGGCTATGGCAGCATTCACTTTTGCGCTGACGATGTAGACGATGGATTGGCCCGCAGCCAAGGTGATGCCGGTGCAGCCCGTGGTGCTGCAGGTTCCCGCCACACTACCGGCCCCCACGCTGCCCGCGCGGATGCCACTGACCGCCAGGCCGCTGGGCACATCGCTCCAGCTCAGGCCCGAGAACGTGGTCGCAGCGCTGTTGCTCAGGGTCACGCTGTAGGTGGTCTCGGCGCCCACGGTCAGGCGGTCCGCCCCATTGGTCTTGACCACACTGACCGAGTCGGCGGCCACGATCAGATCCGCATCGCTGCTGCTGCAACTGGCGGGACTGCCGTTGCTGCAGTTGGCGCCGTTCACAACGGCGGTGTTCGATGCCATCGTACCCACCAAGCCGGTCACCTCCGCCTCCACGCGGTACGTGATCGATGCACCCGGCGCCAGGCGCAGGCCCGTGCAGCCACTGCTATTGCAGACACCGGCATCGCTGCCCGCGCCCACGGCACCGGCCTCAATACCCAGCACGCGCAGGCCTCGGGGCAGATCCTGCCAGGAGACATCGCTGGCCAGCGAGCCGCCGGTATTGCTGATCGTCACGGTGTAGACCGTGCGGCCGCCTGCGGTCACGGCTGCGGCCGCATTGGTCTTTTGCACGCTCAAGGCCGCCGGGGTGCTCACGGCCTCCTGGTTGTAGGCAACAAAGGCAATGTCGGAGTCGCCGCTCAAGGCCTGCACAAAGCCAGCCACCCGGCCCATGTTCTGCGGCGTGATGCCAAAGTCGGCGAAATAGTAAGCACGTATGCGCAGATCACGGCTGCCATCACCGACCGAGGACTTGGTGTGGTTGGGGTTCCAGAACTGCCAGTTCTGCCGGGCGACGACCGGCACGCTGCTGAGCGCGATGCTGACGCTGTTCCCCACGACCGCGCCCGTGTCGTCGATGAAATAAAAGGTGTCGGTCTTGCTCGATGGCTGACCGACCTGGGTGACCAGCACATCGGGCACATCATCCGTCGTGGACTCGGGATTGCCCACGCTCGCACTGAAGCGCAGCGAGCTCGCCGGGATATTGAACAAGGCCGTGCTGAGATCGAGCCCATGCACGCCATCAGACAGGTAGGAGGCCCGGGTCTTGGAGATGTCGTAGCTGGCGCTCTGGGCGATGGCATTGAGACCACCCGTAGCCGGGAGCGAGCTGGCGTTGGGCGTAAAGCCCTGGAAGACCGCCGGCTCAAAAGCCCCGGTCAGCACCGCATCATTGACCCCGGTCGAGTAGCGCACGCCCCCGGCCGTGAACGCCAGCAGATCGTTGTTCCCATTGGCTGCAGGCGCCGTGGCGGCGTTGCTGGTACTGGCCGTCCAGCGGTTGCCGTTGAAGCTACCCCAGACAGCAGTCACATTGTCTGCCGCATGTGCCACGCCCTGCCCCAACGCCAAGCAAAGCCCCAGCAAGCCATGCATCCGCCGCGCACCCTGCGCCCACCTATTCACTGAACCCATCACACCTTGACCGTTCTTGTTGAAAACACCGACACCGAAATGCCAAGACCCTGAAGCCTGTGCAGCATCAGGGCCTGTGTCCATCAGTTGAAATTCAAAAAAATATATTAACTTAATCAATTATCAAAATAAAGCCTTTGATTCCATGTATTCACTTTGGTTAACAAAGACTGAAATTTGGCCTGGGCCCAACCTTGACTGAAATCAATAAATTTCAATAGGTTATTTATGTATCATTTTATTTCACAACTCAATACACCAGCAAGATTGCGGTGTATGCGCATGGCGCCTGGCCTGTGAGAGCCTTTAGCAAGCGGCGTTCGGTCCCACAGGATGGATGCAGGGCCCGAGGAAACTGACATCGAACCAGCCAGCAAGCGTCTGGCCCTGTGTGCACTGACCTTCAAATACAGAAATTGGTAACGATTCCCTGCAAAATCCTTGGCTTTGCCGCCATGCTTTTACAATGCTCGGTTGGCTGTAGGCTTCCATGACACACAGCTATGCGGTCGGTGCCGACTGCCTTGTTTCACTTCCTATGAATACACCCATGCGACTGATCTCCAAAAGCATCACAGCTGCGCTGATATCTTGCGCCGTCTCCGCAGGTTGGGCTGCCAACACCATTGCGCCACAGAACGGAAACTGGATCATTGCCGACGAATTGGGCGGCAAGCCTGGCCGCGGCATGGGCATTGATGTCCAGGATGGCGTCTTTCTGATGCAGCTGTACAACTACAACAAGGACGGCAGCGCCACCTTCCATATGGCTACAGGCGCAGTGATTGACAACAAGGTGGACGCACCCCTCAAAAAGTACAAGGATGGACCTTACTTTGGCAGCGGCCGCCGTGATGGAGTGGAAGCTGAAAATGCCGGCAATGTGAAGATCGAATTCACCAGCCGTACTACCGCCACGATCCAGCTCCCTGGCGAAGAGCCCAAGTTGATGCACCGCTTCAACTACGAAAGCACGCCGGAAGACCAATGGTCCGACCCAGCCTTTGTCGAGCGTTGGGCCATGGTGGCGATGGATGCTGATGGCAAACCCACATCGACCTTCTTTGCCGATACCGCGATTGGCACGCAGATGGCCATGGTTCCGAACATGGCTGCCGGCTGGCCCTACAAATCCAGCAGCAAGTTCACGGTGCATACGCTGGACTTGGCCACGCCCAACAAGCATGGCTTCATGGAATGCGAGTACCTGGGCTCCAACATGGAATTCAGCTGCGTCGGCGAGCAAGTGGACACCAGCTCAGGCAGTTCTGTACGCAAGCCCATCAGCCTGGTCATGCAGCGCAGCATTGACGACCTGCAAGGCACCTTGACCCTGGATGGCAGCGACACCAAGGTGATGGGCGCCCGGGTGGAACAAACGGCGTACGCCATCGAAGAGAGCAAGGTCGTCACGCGCGCCTACTTCCGCCGCAATTCGCTGCCTGAAGCGGGAACCTGGATCATCAGCAATGAAGTCACCGGCAAGGCGGGCCGTGGTATTTCGCTGGATCTGCAAAAGCCGGTGGGCAGCAAGCACCTGCTGTTCATGCCCATCTACAACTACGACGAAAAGGGCAATGCCACTTTCCACATCGGCATGGCCACCCACAGCCCCAGCGCGGTCAATCCCTCCTTGCCTGCCATCCCCGTGATGAAGTACAAGGGCGGTCGCTACTTGGGAGGCCCTGCACAAGACGGTGTTGAAGATGTGTATGTCGGACCGGAGCAGATCACCTTCAATACCACAGCGACCGGCCTGATTCAATTCCCCAAGGAAGATCCTGTCAATTTCAAGCGTTTTTACTTCGGTATTGACCAAGACCGCATCGACAGCCTCGTCGGCACTTGGGCGCTGGTGCCGCATGCCGGCGCTGTCAAGCATCGCATTCTCAACCTGAAGAAAACCGCCAGCGGCGTAGTCGAAGACAAGGATGCCGGATACACCTGCACCGTGTCTTACTGGCTGGATCTGCGCTTTGTCTGCGAACCCAAGACGGTCACTGCTGACCAGCAGCGCATTCGCCTGGGTGCGGGTTTTTATGGTGCTGCCCGCGCTATTTTGGGCGACGGTGGCTCCCTCCCCGACAGCTCGCCCGAATTGACCGCTATCCGCATCACCGACGCCCAAGGCAATCTGGTACAAGGCGGCCCCCTCTACCCTGTGGACGACGAAGGCAACAACCCTGGCAACGGCGAGGCTGCTGCACCTACCGCCCAAATCGGCACGGTGACCGGCGCAGTCGAAGGCGGGACGGTGACCTTGGAAGGCAGCGGCAAAGCTGCGGCCGGTAAACGCCTGACCTACAAGTGGACGCTGAGCGCTGCCCCGGCAGGCAGCGAGGCCCAACTGAAGTCTGCCGACACCATCAGCCCCAGCTTTGTCGCCGACAAGGCTGGCAGCTATGTGATCACGCTTGTGGTCAATGATGGCAGCAAGGACAGTGCCGCAGCCAAAGTGACGGTAACCGTCATGCCCAAGGACGGTATTCGCCTGTTGCGTGACGATGACTCCGCCGCATCGGGCCAGGCGCTGAGCTGGCCATACACCGGCTCGTCAGAGATCAGCGCTAGCGTAGCTTGCGTCGGTGCTTGCGAGAACACCTACAAGATTGCCCAATACAAGCTCCAAGTCAATGGCGCCAACTACACGATTGCCGACCTCAAAGCGACCAACCTCACTTCGGGCTCCAGCGTCAAAGCGTCTTTTGAAGGTCTGGCTGATGGCCAAGTGGTCACTTCGGACAAGCCAGTATCCTTTGCGCTGCGCAGCGCCTATACCAATGGCAAGACGGTGAATCTGAAGTTCAGCTTCACGATCAAGGAAACCGGTGAGGCCTTCACCTACACCAGCACCTTCAAAACCAATTGAGGTCTGCTGGCGGGAAATCCATGGCACGGTGACATCCGCGCTTAGCCTCGCCAACACCCCTGCCTTCTGCCACGCGGCAGAAGGCTTTTTTTTGCCTGGCGTCTTCGCAACCGGGACAGCCCCCAGCACCTGTCCTAGCGCGGATGTGTTACACACCGCATACACCCCTGTATCTACGGGGCTTTCCAGCTGCTGCTGCGACTGCGAAGAGATACGCCCAATGCCGCCCTCAGCCCCCAGCCTGCCGACGCTTTCGCTTTCCTCAGTCATGCACCATACCGACACTTCCATACCTCTTAGCACGCCCGTCAACACAGTCTCCACCCCCTCTCCCCTGCCGCTGACGGGCCTTCGCGTGGTCGAATTCAGCCACATGGTGATGGGCCCGACCTGTGGACTGGTGCTCGCCGATCTGGGAGCCGAGGTCATCAAGGTGGAGCCGGTCGAGGGTGACCGCACCCGCCACCTGCTGGGCGCGGGAGCGGGCTTTTTCCCGATGTTCAACCGCAACAAGAAAAGCGTGGCCATCGACCTGCGCCAGGCCCAGGGGCTGGAGGCGGCAATCCGCCTGGCCAGCACGGCCGATATCGTGGTGCAGAACTTCAAGCCCGGCGTGATGCGCAAGTACGGACTCGATTACCGCGCGCTGTCGCAGCTCAACCCGCGCCTCATCTATGTGAACCACAGCGGCTTTCTCCCCGGGCCCTACGAGCACCGCACCGCGCTCGACGAGGTGGTGCAGATGATGGGCGGCCTGGCCTATATGACCGGCCGTCCCGGCGACCCCCTGCGCGCGGGCACCAGCGTCAACGACATCATGGGCGGCATGTTCGGGGCCATCGGCGCGATGGCCGCGCTGATGCAGCTGGCGCAAACGGGACGTGGCCAGGAGATCGACTCAGCGCTGTTCGAAAACAATGTGTTCCTGGTGGGCCAGCACATGATGCAGTTCGCCGTGACCGGTGAGGCGGCCGAGCCCATGCCCAACCGCATCTCGGCCTGGTCGGTGTATGACGTGTTCACCGTGCAGGATGGCGCCCAGATCTTTCTGGCTGCAGTCAGTGATGCGCAGTGGGCCACCATGTGCAGCGCGTTTGGCTGGGGCGATCTGTTGGCCAACCCCAGCTACACCAGCAACAACGACCGGGTGCGCCTGCGCCCCCAGTTGCTGCCTGAGCTGCGCCAGCGCTTTGCCACGATGAGCGCCGCGCACATTGGCCAGGTCTTTGAGGCCAACGGCCTGCCCTATGCCCCGATCAGCAAGCCCGAAGAGCTGCTGGACGACCCACACCTGCTGGCCAGCGGCGGCCTCGCCCCCGTTCGCCTGAGCGATGGCGAACGCGCGGGGCAGATGGCCCCCACCACCTTGCTGCCGCTGCGCATGGCCGGTGAGCGCCTGGGCGTGCGCATGGACCCGCCGCAGCTGGGCCAGCACACGCAGGAGCTGCTGCGCAGCCTGGGCTATGGCGATGACAGCATTGCCGCGTTGCGGGACAGCCAGGCGATTGCCGGTTAGACGCAGGTGCGGCAAGCCAAATGTGAATATCGATGAACCAGGGCGATTGCGGCAGCCCGTCCTACAAGGCTCCGGCCTGCCGCCGCCTACGCTGTGGCTCTTTGTCGCGGCACTTGGGGATAAGCTTGGTCTCCGATACGGCATGTGGGGGCTGCTGAAACTTGCAGCCCGCCTGGCACTCCAAGCCCGGTGACCTGGGCCCCGCTCTTTTGGCGGCATGCCCTTCGCGACTGTTTTGAACCAGGAGAATCTGATGAAAAAAATGCGCATGCTGGCAACCGCCGCCTTGATCGCCGCCACCCCTTTTGTAGCTTCCACTGCCATGGCCCAAAACCCTGCTCCTGCCGCTTCCAACATCGACAAACGCCCCAGCCTGAACCTGGATGCCGAAGCGACCACCCGCGTGCCGGAAGACACCGCCTGGGCCCAGTTCAGCGTCGAGAAGGAATCCAAGGACCAGGCCCAGGCCCAGCAGCTGGGCAAGACCGCGCTGGCCGATGTGCTGGCCACCGCCAAGAAGTCCCAGACCCTGCAGGTCACGACCGAGAACCTGTTCACCAGCCCCGTCTACAACAAGGATGGCAAGGTCACCAGCTGGCGCACCCAGTTCAATGTGCAGCTGGAGTCGACGGACACGGCCGTGCTCGGCCAGACGATGGCCGCGTTGATGGACAAGGCCCGCCTGACCGGCTCGGGCTTTCGCCTGTCCGATGCCGCTCGCAACAAGGCGCAGGACCAGCTGATCGCCGAAGCTGTCAAGAACTTCAACGCCAAGGCCAAGGTCACCGCCAATGCCATGGGCTATGCGCAGTACGAGTACGACACCATCCACCTGAACCAAAGTGGTACCAGCCAGCCGATGCCACGCATGGGCCGGGGCGTGGCCATGATGAGCAAGATGGAAGACAGCAGCGCCCCCGTGGGCCTGGAGCCGGGCTACACCACGGTGTCGGTCAGCATGTCGGGCGCCGTGCGTTTGATCAAGTAAGCCGCGCTTGCTGAGCTTGGTGGGCCCGTCCATCAGCGCTTAGCCCGCCGCAGAGCCAGGTAATGCCGCGCATTACCTGGCTTTTTTGTATCCCTTCACAAAAAGTGATTAACCACTTACCACCATCAACCACTCCCACACGGCGTAAACATTTGTAGCAATATGGGCACCGTAGCCATCCCGGCTAGCAGGAGTGAAGCATGTCCTCTACGGTTCGCCCTTGGCTGCAGCGCAGCCCCCTGTTTCGCTCTGCGGTGCTGGCCGGCACGATCGCCTTGGCGTCCATCCCAGCGGCGCAGGCCGCCAGCGATTTCACGCCGCTACCGGGAACCTGGATCGTCAGCGCCGAGCAAGATGGCAAGCCTGGCCGGGGCATGGCCATCGATGTGCAAGATGGCGTGCTGGTCATGCAGGTCTACAACTACCGGGCCAATGGCACGGCCACCTTCCACCTGGCCGTCGGCAACATAGACGGCAACCAGGTGGCGGCCCCACTCAAAAGCTACCGGGGCGGGCGCTATTTCGGCAGCGGGCCGCTGTCAGGTGTGGAGGATGGCGATGCGGGCGAGGTGCGCATCGAGTTCACCAGCGCCACGCAAGCCCAGCTGCGCTTCCCCGGCGAGCCCACGGTAGCGATCCAGCGCTTTCGGTTTGAGAACACCCCGGCTTCTGCGCTGCCCTCCGCGTACTGGCTCATGTCCATGCAAGACAGCAGCGGCAAGGCGGTGTATTCGGCCATTGCGCTCAGCGGGCTGGACACCAGCACCGGCCCCGCGATGGCCATGGCGCTGCCCAATGGCACCCAGATCCAGGTCTCCTGCAGCTACAGCGCCACCTTGCAAGGCTTTAACTGCAGCAATGGCAGTGCCACGCCCGCCGTCAGGCTGCAGTTCCAGACGGTGCTGCACCAGTTGAGCGGCTCGGCGCAGTTGGACGGCAGCAGCTACCAGTTGGTGGGCCAGCGCATGCTTAGCCCGGATGGCTATGACTCGCTGGTGTTCAGCGACACCACGCCGGTCCCCGCCAGCGGCACCTGGATCGTGACAGGCGAGAAAAATGGCCAGCCCGGGCGCGGCATGGCCATCGATGTGCAGACCGGCACGCTGGTCATGCAGGTCTACAACTACCAGTCCGATGGCAATGCCACCTTCCACCTGGGTGTCGGCGCCTTTGCCAGTGGCCAGGCCAGCGCCCCACTCAAGAGTTACCAGGGCGGCCGCTACTTTGGCAGCGGCCCGCTCAGTGGCACTGAGGCCTCCACGGCCGGCGAGGTGTTCCTGGATTTCAGCTCGCCCACACGCGGCCATATCCGCTTTCCGGGTGAAGGAGCCGTCGCCATCGAGCGCTTCCAGTTTGCGCCCGTCGCGCCAGACCCGGCCAGCCTGCTGGGCCACTGGACCTTCCACGACACGACGAACAAGGAAACCGCCCATGTGGCGCTGACCCAGGTCGATGGCACTGCCGCCACCACGGCCGGCGGCGGCGTGCGCTGCAGTTTTCTGAACCCCTCGACCGGCCAGGTGCGCTGCGTGGAGACCTTCACGATCTCCGGCCGGGGCAGTGTCTACCTCAAGGACTACCGCTTTGTGCTGCAGGCCGATACGGGATCGGGCAAGGCCTTGCAGGCCGGTGAGCTGGCGCGCAGCGATGTGCTGCCCGATGACAGCAGCACGCAGAAAAACTCCTTGCTGGCGCTGCGCACGATGGACCGCCGGGGCATGAAGTTGGGTCTGGGTACGTCCTTCTAGCGCAGGCGCGCGGGGCGCTTCGGTCAGTGCAGCCGCGCCAGGATCAGCACCACGCCGGCCACGGTCAGCAGCGCGCCGGCCATGGCCCCCAAGGTGGGCGGCACCTTGGTCTTCCACCACAACAGCGGCAGCAGCAGGATGGGCGAGACAGAGGACAGCATGCCCACCAGCCCGGCGCTGCCGTACTTGAGGGCGGCGAGGATCAAGGTCATGCCCATGGCCATCGACAAAAAGGCGCTGCCCGCCAGCAATTGCCAGTCGCGCGGCGCCATCACGGCAGTCAGGCGCGCCGGCTTCCAACCCACGAGCAGCAGCAGCGCATGAAAGCCAAAGCCGGCCGCCATGCGCACGGCCGATGCGGCCACCGGGTCCACATCGGGGCCCATCACCGGCTTGACCACCAAGGTGCCCAGCGCCTGGCCCAGGGCTGCGATCAGCCCCAGGCCCACGCCCACCGCCAGCCGGCCGCGCGTGGCCTCCAGGCTCGATGCGCTACCGGCGCGCTTGCCAAAGGCAATGGCGCACATCACGCCACTCAGCACCAGCGCGCAGCCCAGCATGGCCACCGCGCCCATGCGCTCGCCCAAAAAGAGCGCCGCCAACACGGCCGACATCATCGAATGGGTGGCAAACAAAATGCCCGAGCGGCGCGGGCCCAGCCGGTTCATGCAGGCAAACAGCACCGTGTCGCCAATGAAGATACCGATAAAGCCCGACAGCACCAGCACGCCCACCAGCGCCAAATTCAGGCTTCCCCAGGTGCCCGCCAAGCTGGCCCAGCCGCCCAGCATCACGGTGGCGAACACCATGCGCCAGCGGGTAAAGGCAAAGGCGCCCATCTTGCGTGCTACGGGGGCAGAGAACAGCGCGGCCAGCGCCCAGCAGGCGGCGGCCAGGACGGCCAGGGATTCAGGGGGAAAAGGAAAAGGCGACACGGCAGGCGGCAAAATGGGGCGCCGGCGGTGCAAGCTGTCTCGCACCATGCTGCGCAGCTGCTCCAACAGCGCTAGGATGCCCATCCAGACACCCCAGCCCCGGCACCCAGGTGCAAGGACGAGCGATTGTAGAGCCCAGCGATGGCCTTTGCGAGCGCGGCCAGTCGCCCGGGCGGCCAACATCCCTATTCACCAGGATTTCAGGACCAGCATGAGCAAGAAACTACGTATCGCGGTATTGGCGGGCGACGGCATTGGCAAGGAAGTGATGCCCGAAGGCATCCGCGTGCTGGAAGCCGCCGCCAAGCGCTTTGACCTGCCGCTGGAGATGCAGCACTTTGACTGGGCGCATTGCGACTACTTTGCCGCCCACGGCCAGATGATGCCCGACGACTGGAAAGCGCAGCTGCAAGGCTTTGACGCGATCCTGTTCGGCGCCGTCGGCTGGCCAGCAACCGTGCCCGACCATGTCTCGCTCTGGGGCTCGCTGCTCAAATTCCGCCGCGAGTTCGACCAGTACATCAACCTGCGCCCGGTGCGCCTGTTTGACGGCGTGCCCTGCCCGCTGGCTGGCCGCAAGCCCGGCGATATCGACTACTACGTGGTGCGCGAGAACACCGAGGGCGAGTACACCGCGCTGGGCGGCATCATGTTCGAAGGCACGGACCGCGAGATGGTGCTGCAAGAGGCCGTCTTCACCCGCAAGGGCGCTGACCGCCTGCTCAAGTTCGCCTTTGACCTGGCCCAAAGCCGCAGCAAAAAGCATGTGACGCTGGCCACCAAGTCCAACGGCATTGCGATCAGCATGCCCTGGTGGGACAAATGTGCCGAAGCCATGGCCCAGAACTACCCGGACGTGGTGCTGGACAAGCAGCACATCGACATCCTGACCGCCCGCTTTGTGCTGCAGCCCGGCCGCTTCGATGTGGTCGCTGCCACCAACCTGTTTGGCGACATCCTGAGCGACCTGGGCCCGGCCACCACCGGCACCATCGGCCTCGCGCCCTCTGCCAACCTGAATCCTGAGCGCAACTTCCCCTCGCTGTTCGAGCCGGTGCATGGCTCGGCGCCCGACATCTACGGCCAGAACATTGCCAACCCCATTGCGATGATCTGGTCGGTGGCGCTGATGCTCGACTTCCTGGGCAACGGCCAGGGCGCCTGGCGCAGCGCGCATGACGCCATCGTCGATGCGATCAGCCAGACCATTCTGAGCGGCCCGCGCACGCCCGACCTGGGCGGCCAGGCCAAGACCCCGGACGTGGGCAAGGCGATTGCACAAGTGCTGGCCTGAACGCCTGCCAGCCCAGGCGGCGCTCGCTGCGCTGGCCAGCGCCCTGCTGGCCTGGGCGCCGCTGGCGCATGCCCGGGGCTATACGCCCCAGGGCCGCTGCGGCGGCTATGACAGAGTCAGCATCGGCAGCCCGGCCGGCACCTGCGTAGCTCTGGTGGCTGATGAACGCGACGGCCTGCGCGCCCCGCGCCGGGTGCTGGAGATCAGCCCCGGGCGCCTGTGGATCATCGACATGGGCAGCTGGATGCCGCGCCAGGGCCGGCTGCTGGAGCTGCGCCTGCCTGCGCCCTCGGCCGCCGCCACACAGCGCCCCCAGGTCCAGGTCCTCGCCGACAAGCTCGACCGGCCCCTCGCCCTGGTACGCGGGCCCGATGCCCAGATCTACATCGGCGAGGCCGGCCGCATCTGGCGCACGCCGGTGCCGGCCGCCGGCCAACCGATCCAGGCGCAAAAGGTGCTGGACCAGCTGCCCGACGACGGCGCCCACCCGCTCAAGGAAATCACGTTCGGGCCTGATGGCAGCCTTTACGTCAACATCGGCTCGCTCACAGACCGCTGCCAGGACGCGCAAGGCGCCCTGCCCCATCCCTGCCCCGAGCGCGGGGCGATGCAGTTTCGGGGCGCCGTATGGCGTGCGGTTCTGCGCAGCCCTGCGCTGCAAGGACAAGCGCCGGTGCAGCAGTTCGCACCCTTTGCGCTGGGCCTGCGCAATTCCGTGGCCCTGGCCACCCTGCCCGACGGCCCCGCTGCTGGCAGCCTGTGGCAGGCCGAAAACAACATCGACTACCGCGACAAGAACGAGCCGCCCGAAGAGCTCAACGAGCTGCTGGAAGGCGCCGACTATGGCTGGCCTTACTGCATAGGCGCTCAGCGCCCGGCGCGCGGCTACGAGCAACGCGCGCGCTGCGCCGCCACCCAGGCGCCGCATATGCGCTGGCCCGCCCATACCGCCCCGCTGCACCTGCTGGCCACCACGCAGGCCAGCCCCTTCCAAGGCCAGTTGCTGGCCGCCTGGCATGGGCCCCAAGGCCACCGCGTCGTGGGCTTTGCGCGCCAGAAAGACGGCAAACCCGGCGGCAAGCCCATCGAATGGCTGGGCCACTGGACGGCCGACGGCAAGACCCGGCCCCTGGGCCGCCCCACGGGCCTGGCACTGAACCATGCCGGCCAGCTGATGGTGGTGGAAGACTACAACCGCACTTTGTTGATGCTGCTGCCCGATACGGCAGGCGCCCCCGCCGCACAGCGCTGACCCGCGCGCTGGCCCGCCTGCCGCCAGCGCGACATCCAGCCGCGCGCCCCGCTTGCCTCTGTTGCGCCCCGGCCTATCATCGGCCCTACTACATCCTTGTTGCGCAGGCCCCTTGACGGGCGCCTCGCGGCCCCCGCGACATGACAGCGCTCAATACCTCCCTGCCTCCAGGCCCCACCCCACCGTCCGGCCTGTATTTCGGCTGGGTGATCGTCGCCGCGTCCACGGTGCTCACCTTGCTCACCGTGGGCATGCGCATGGGGATCGGGCCCTTTATCGTGCCGCTGTCGCAGGACCTGGGGTTCAGCCGCAGCCTGCTGTCATCCATCGTTGCCTTTGGCATGCTGTGCTATGGCCTGGGCATGCCGCTGGCAGGCTGGCTGGTGGCGCGCCAGGGCACGCGGCGGGTGCTGCTGCTGGGCACCGTCATCGTGGTGCTGTCCTGCATCTGGGCGGTCAACGCCCGCACGGCCTGGCTGTTTTTCTGGTCCTATGGCGTGGCGCTGTCGCTGGGCCTGGCCTTCACCAGCCCGGTGGCAGTCACGCCGATGATCAGCAGCTGGTTCACACGCCAGCGCGGCATGGCGCTGTTCTTTCTGTCCACCGGCTCGATGGCCGGTATTGCGGTGATGACGCCGGTCTTCACTTTCACGATTGCGCGCTGGGGCTGGCAGCACACCCTGCTGGGCTTTGCGCTGGTGTTTGCGCTGATCGTCAGCGCCATGGCGCTGTGGGTGGTGCGCGATGACGCGCCCGAGCACACCGACCTGACCCCGGCCGAACAAGCTGCCCGCCAGGAGCGCCTGCGCGCGATGGCCGGCCAGCCCGCCGCGCCCACCTTGGGTTTTGCGCAGGCCGTGGCCACCGCGCCTTTCTGGCAGATCTTTCTGGGCCTGTTTGCCTGCGGCTTCAGCATGAACCTGCTGGGCACGCATGGCGTGCCCATGCTGATGGACCATGGCTTTGATGCCGGGAGCAGCGCCGGCGGCATTGGCCTCATTGGCCTGGTCGCCATCTTCAGCACCTTGGGTCTGGGCAAGCTGTCGGATATGGTGCCGCGCCGCTACATCCTGGCCGTCATCTACCTGGTGCGGGGCCTGGGCTTTGTCGGGCTGGTCGCCGTCATCCACCACTGGCAGCTCTATGCCGTGGCCGCCCTGGGCGGCATTGTCTGGGCCGGCTCGATTGCCGCGTCTTCGGCCATTTTGGGCGACCTCTACGGCATCAAGCTGGTGGGCATGCTCTACGGCTGCGCCTACCTGGGCCACCAGATTGGCGCGATGATCAGCAGCTGGCTGGGCGGCTGGGCCTACGAGCAGTTTGGCACCCACTGGATTGCCTTTGGCGCAGCAGCCATGCTGCTGGTGCTGGCCGCTGGCGTATCGCTGCTGCTGCCCACGCGGTTGGCAGCCAACGCGCGTTAAGGCTGTATCGGCCTCAGTCGATCTTCAGCTTGGTGGCCTGCGCCACATCGCCCCAGCGCTTGATCTCGCTGTGGAAAAAGCGCTGAAAGCTGGCGGGCGAATTGGGCGCCGGCGGCAGCATAAAGCCATTGCTCTGGTACTTGGCCCGCACATCGGGGTTGGCATTCAGCGCGCGGTTGATGGCCTTGTTGACGGTCTCCACCACCTGGGCCGGTGTACCGGCGGGCGCAAACACGCCAAACCAGGCGGCGACCTCAAAGCCGGGCACGCCGGACTCCGCCACGGTCGGGATATCCGACGCGAAACCCACGCGCTCTGCAGTCGTCACCGCCAGGCCCTTGAGCTTGCCGGCGCGGATCTGCGCGAGCAGCGGCGGCAGGTTGTCCATCATCGAATCCACCTGCCCGCCCAGCAGGTCCGACACCGCCGGGCCGCTGCCCCGGTAGGGCACATGCAGGATGCTGGTCCCCGTCTTGAGCTTGAACAGCTCGCAGCCCAGATGGGCCGAGGAGCCACTGCCGGGCGACGCGCAGGTCAGCTTGTCCGGGTGCTGCTTGCCATAGGCGATGTACTCGGCCACCGAGTTGACCGGCAGCTTGGCGCTCACGGCCAGAATATTGGGCACCACATTGAGCTGGGCCACCGGTACCAGGTCCTTGCCGGCATCAAAGGCCAGCTTGGTGTAGAGGCCCTGGTTAATCGCCGTGGAGATGGATCCCACAAACAAGGTATAGCCATCGGCTGGCGCACGCACCACATATTCGGCACCGATATTGCTGTTGGCGCCTGGGCGGTTTTCGACGATGAAGGACTGGCCCAGGTCCTTGCCCAGCGCGTCCGCCATCAGCCGCGCACCAATATCGGTGGCACCGCCGGGCGCATAGCCCACGACCAGTTTGACGGGCTTGCTGGGGTAGCCAGCAGTTTGTGCATGTGCTGCAGGCATCACGGCCCATGCAGCGGCCAGGGCCAGTACGGCCTTGCTTGGTTTCATCATTTTTGTCTCCTTGATGGCAAATGGGTGCAGCGCGTTTAACGCTGACTGGGGGGCAGCGAAAAATCGCCCTGAATGCGCAAATAGTCCGCTGTCAGCTCCTGCGGGCGGTTGACACCCAGCAGCGCCAGGTTGGTCATCAGCTCCTGGCGGAACAGCTGCACCGCGTGCGCAATGCCCGCCTCGCCGGCCACGGCCGCACCAAACAGCTGGGGCCGGCCGGTGAAGACCAGGTCAGCGCCCAGCGCGATGGCCTTGAGCACATCGCTGCCCCGGCGAAAGCCGCCGTCGATGAACACCGGGTAGCCGGCAGGCACGGCCTGCCGAATCTCGGGCAGCGCCTGCAAGGGGGAGATGCAGGCATCGAGCTGGCGCCCGCCATGGGTGGAGACGATGACCGCATCGGCGCCATGGGCCACGGCGAGCCTGGCGTCCTCCGGGTGCATGACACCCTTGAGCACCAGCTTGCCCTTCCAGGCTGCGCGTATCTGGTCTATGCAGTCCCAGTCGAGCTGGTCGCGCTCGCCCCGAAAGCCATGGGGCGGGTCGGCAGTGATGGCCGGCCCCGCCTCATGGGCCAGGTTGGCGAACCGGGGCACGCCCTGGCTGAGGACCGTGCGCAGGAACACATCGCAGCTCCAGCGCGGGTGGCGCAGTCCGTCGAGCAACAAGGTCCAGCTGGGGCGAAACGGCACGGTAAAGCGCAGGCGCTGCAGGTTCTCGCGGTTGGCGCCCACGCAGGTGTCGATGGTGACCACCAGCACGGGGATCTGGGCCTTTTCGAGGCGCTGCAGCAGCGGCAGGATGCGCGCCATATTGCCCGGCAGGTAGGCTTGGTACCAGCAGCGCTGGCCATGGGCGCTTTGCAGTTGCTCCAAGGGCACGGTCGATGCGCCGCTGATGATGAAGGGCAGCGCCTGTGCCTGCGCCACCTTGGCCAGCGCCGCGTCGCAGTCCTTCATCACGATGGCAGCAAAGCCGGTGGGCGCAAAGCCCATCGGCAGCGAATAGGTCTGGCCCCACAAGGTGGTGGCCGTGCTGCGCCGGGCCACATGGCGCAGGCCACGCGGCACAAAGCCCAGGCGCGAGAAGGCCTGCAGGCTTTGCTGCAGCGATACGCCGTCTTCCGTGCCGCCGCAGACATAGCCGCGCACGCAGGCAGGCAAGCGCCGGCGGGCAGCGCGTTCCAGATCGGCAATCGAGAGGTAGTGGTGCAGCGCGGCCATGTGCGCAGTCTCCGTCGTTGTTCTTGTTAAACCACGCATTGTTCGCAAGGCCGGGCTGCTGGGCAAACGAAATTAAATGATCGGGCTATTCCAAAATTTCATGCAGAGGGCGCGCTGGCATGCGCCTGCGCCTGCGCCAGCACCCAATCGACAAAATGGCGGATCTTGGGCAAGGCCGCGCAGTGGCTGGCGTGCGCCACATAGTAGGCGCCATCGCTGGGCTGCACAAAGGGCCAGGGCTGCACCAGGCTGCCCCGGGCCAGCGCCTGCTCGGCAAACATGCGCGGCATGATGGCCAAGCCAATGCCTTCTTGCGCGGCCTGCAGGCACATCGAGAAAGTGTCAAAGCGCGGGCCCCGGTAGGCATCGAACGGCACAAAGCCCTGGCTACCAAACCAGTCGCGCCAGATCTCGGGCCGAAAGGAGCACTGGATCAGCGGCAGCTGCTCCAGCTCAGCGAGCGACGCCAGGCCATTAACGGGCAGGATCTCTGGCGCACAAACGACTGCCACATCGGCCTCGAACAGGCGGTGGCAATCCGCACCCGGCAGGCTGCCTTCGCCATAGAACAGCGAGACGTCGATGCGCGCCTGCATCAGGTCAAAAGGCCGGGCATCGCCCTTGGTGACAACCTGGATATGCGGGTAGGCCTGCATGAATTGCCGCAGGCGCGGAATCAACCAGGTGATGCCAAAGGTGGGCTGCACGGCAATCGCCAGCGTTTCGTCCGCCTCGCCATAGCCCATCACATAGCGGGCCGAGGCATCGACCTGGTTCAGGATGCTGCGCACCTCGCCCAGGTACATGCGGCCGGCCGGCGTCAGTGCCAGCCCGCGCGCCGAGCGGTGGAACAGCGCCTGGCAGACGGTGGCTTCGAGCTGGGCGATCTGCTTGCTGATCGCGCTCTGGGTCAGACACAAATCCTGGGCCGCCAAGGTAAAGCTCATGTGGCGCGCCACGGCCTCAAAGCACTGCAGCGCCATCATCGACGGCATGACGCGTTTTTGCATCTCAGGCCACTCCCTTGCGTGCGCGCTGCTGGCCCAGCTCCTGGTCAAGAATGCTGCCCAGGTGCTGGAGCAGCACACGGGCCTGGGCCTCAGGGCGGCGCTGGCTGACGAGGATCAGCGGCGCCACCAGACCGGGCGCAGCACTCAGCCGCCGGTAGGCCAGCCCGTCGCCGCGCAGCTGCTGCAGCGAGGCCGGCACAATGCTCAGACCCAGGCCTGCGGCCACCAGGCTCAGGGTGGCGGTCAGGCGCGGGGCCTCTTGCACCACCTGCGGATGAAAGCCCGCGCCCACGCAGGCGGCCACAATGCCATCGTGCAGGCCGGGGCCCGCAGGCCGCTTGTACAGCACCAGCGGCTGGCCCCGCAGCTGCGCCAGCGGCAAGGCGCGTTTGGACTGCATCAGCGCATGCCCGGCCGGCCCGGCCACCACCATCGGCTCACTGAGCAAAAGGCGGCTGCTGAGGCTGGGCTGCGCCTCCCAGGCCGAGCGCACCAGTGCCGCATGCAGGCGCTGCGCCAGCAGCGCCTCGAGCAGCTCGCCCGAGCCCGACTCCTCCAGGGTGACCTTCACGCGCGGCCACTGGGCCCTGAAAGCCCGCAGCACCTGTGCCACCAAGGGGTGGAGCGCTGCCGAGCTGGTAAAGCCAATGGCCACATGGCCGAGCCCGCCCTGGGCGGCATCCTGCACCAGGCCGGCCATGGCCGCCACCCGGGCCAGCACCATGCGCGCTTCCTGCACCAGCGCCAGGCCAGCCGCGGTGGGCCGCATGCCTCGGGGCAGCCGCTCCATCAACGGCGTGCCCATCTCCGCCTCCAACTGCTGCAGCAAGCGCGTCAGCGGCGGCTGCTGCATGCCCAGCTGCTGCGCAGCCCGGGTCAGGTTGCCACATTCGGCAATGCAGACCAGGGCCTTCAAATGTCTCAGCTCCATCCAGCAATACCTCAAAAGTATGGATAAGGTTTTTATAGCGTATTTGTCAGCATGGGTAAAGCGCACTACAGTGCCCAGCACCACACAAGGAGAACCCCATGACCTGGTCCGCCCAGCAATACAGCCAGTTTGAAGCCGAACGCACCCGTCCCGTGCGCGATCTGGTAGCCGCCATTCCGAACACCGAGGTGCAGACCGCGATCGACCTGGGCTGCGGCCCCGGCAACTCCACCGAGGTGCTGCAGGCGCGCTACCCCGAAGCGGCCGTGACCGGCCTGGACAATGACGAGGACATGCTGCGCGCCGCGCGCGAGCGCCTGCCGCAGACGCCGTTTGCGCTGGCCGACATTGGCCACTGGCAGGCAGCGCCGGCCGTCGATGTGATCCTGGCCAATGCCAGCCTGCAGTGGCTGCCCGACCATGCCCGCCTCTACCCGCAGTTGCTGCAGCAACTGCGCGCTGGCGGCAGCCTGGCGGTGCAGACGCCCGACAACCTGCAAGAGCCCGCCCATGTGCTGGCGCGCGAGGTGGCCGCGCAAGGCCCCTGGGCCTCGCGCATCGGTGCGGTGCGCCACCCGGACCGCCACAGCCTGGACTGGTACTACGCGCTGCTGCAGCCGCTGTGCCGCCGGGTCGATGCCTGGCGCACCACCTATATGCACCCGCTGGCCAACCACGAGGCGGTGGTGGAATGGTTCAAGGGCTCGGCGCTGCGCCCGTTCTTGGCGCAGCTCGATGCACCGGAGAAGACGCAGTTCCTGGCCGACTACCGGGCCGCCATCCGCCAGGCCTACCCGGCGCTGCCCAGCGGCACGGTGCTGCTGCCCTTCCCCCGGATCTTTATCGTCGCCACCCGCTAGGGATCCTCTGCACACAACTCCCTGCCGTGGTCTGAACGCGGTCTCGGGCGATCCGCTGCGTTGTCTTCCTTGTCAATAGCTACGGCTCGACTGCAAAAGACGCCTTGCGTCTCATCCCGATCCACGTCCATCCCATTGGGCGAGGGTCATGCAGAGGACCCCTGTCCACGTCTTGGCCATCAAGCCTTGGGCAACTGCGGCGGCGTGACCAGGTCGTCCAGACTCAAGCCCTTTTCGCGCAGCAGCGCTTCGAGCAGGGGCTTGAGTTGGCCCAGGCTCTCGTCCACCGCTTCGCGAACGGTGTCGACGACGACCTGGGTGCTGCGCTCGATCTCGATGTTCAGGCGGTCACCAGCGCGCTTGTCGCCAAACACGGTCATGCGCAAGGTCTCGGGAATCAGCCAGACCTCGAACCAGCCTTCCTGGCGATTCACCTCAGCAACGGTCAGGCTGGCGCCATTGATGGCGATATAGCCCTTGGCAAACACATAGCGGCGAAAAGCCTCGGGTACCGCCACGCGCATCACATGGTTGTTGTCGAACTGGCGCACCTGCGCCAGGGTGCCGGTAAAGTCCACATGGCCCGACAGCGGGTGGCCGCCAATCTCGGCGCCATCCTTGGCTGCGCGCTCCACATTCACCGGCGAGCCCAGTTCCAGCGCGCCCAAGGTGGTGATGTTCAGGCTTTGCTGCATCACATCAAAGCGGGCATGGCTGGCGTCCAGCAGCTCGGTCACCGTGAGGCACACGCCGTCGTGCGAGACACTCGCTCCTATCGCCAGGTCTTCACAAAAGCCCTTGGGAAAGGCCACGGTAAAGCTCCGCAGCCCCGGTTGGTCGTCGATCGCGCTGATGCGCGCCACTGCCTGAATAATGCCGGTAAACACAGCCCACTCCTTACGGCGCTGGCCAGCCTTAGCCAGCTGCTCACTCAAAAAACAAAACCCGCCCGCCGCCCCTGGATTGGATGGCTCTGAGCGGGCTGGAAGCTATTGAAAGGCGCGGGATCAGGACCCTGCCACCTTCATGCGGTTGACCAAGATGCTGCCCAAGGTCTTGGAGCCGGCGTTGTACTCGTCGGCACCCACGGCCTCGATGCCCTTGAACATGTCCTTGAGGTTGCCGGCAATCGTGATCTCCTCGACCGGGAAGGCGATCTGGCCGTTTTCGACCCAGAAGCCGCTGGCGCCGCGCGAGTAGTCGCCGGTGACCGGGTTCACGCCCTGGCCCATCAGCTCGATCACAAACAGGCCCGTGCCCAGCTTTTGCAGCATGGCATTGAGGTCGTCCGAAGGGCGCGTCTTGGTCGAGTAGAAATGCAGGTTGTGGGCACCGCCGGCATTGCCGGTGGTGCGCATGCTCAGCTTGCGGGCCGAATAGGTGGACAGGAAATAACCGGCCACCTTGCCGTCCTCGATCACCGAGCGCTTGGCCACGCGCACGCCTTCGTCGTCATAAGGCGCGCTGCCCTTGCCGCCGATGATGAACGGGTCTTCGATCAGCTGGATGTGCTTGGGGAACACCTTCTTGCCCAGCGAATGCAGCAAGAAGGAGCTGCGGCGGTAGAGCGCGCCACCGCTGATGGCCTGCACCAGCGAGCCCACCAGGCCGGCAGCCAGCGGTGCATCGAACAGCACCGGGCATTCGGTGGTGGCAATCTTGCGTGCGCCCAGGCGCGACAGCGCCCGTTCGGCAGCGTAGCGGCCCACGACGGCCGGATCGGCCAGGTCGCCCGCACGGCGCATGCTGCTGTACCAGGCATCGCGCTGCATGTCAGCACCCTTGCCGGCAATCGGCGCGACCGACAGGCTGTGGCGCGAGCTGGCATAGCCGCCGGCAAAACCATTGGTATGGGCGCTGTAGAAATGGCTTTGCTGGGCCGAGACACCGGCGCCTTCGCTGTTGGTGATGCGCTTGTCGGTGGCAAAGGCCGCTGCCTCGCATTGCAGCGCCAATTGGGCCGCCGCTTCGCTGTCAATGGCCCAAGGATGGAATAGCTCGAGCGCACGGTGCTCGGCTGCTGGCACAATGTCGGCTGCGTCGGGCAGACCTGCGATAGGGTCCTCGGCGGTGAAGCGTGCAATGTCATAGGCCGCCTGCACGGTGCGCTGCACTGCTTGGGCAGAGAAATCAGACGTGCTGGCGTTGCCACGGCGTTTGCCCAGATAGACCGTCACCCCCAGTGATTTGTCCCGGTTGCGCTCCACCGTCTCCAGCTCGCCTTTGCGCACACTCACCGACAGACCGGAGCCTTCGGAGGCGTCGGCCCCGGCGTCGCTGGCCCCCAGTTTTTTGGCATGCGAGAGCGCCTGCTCGACGAGATCTTTGAAAAATGCGCGGCTGTAGCTGAAGCCGGACTCAGCCTTGGCATCGCCTTGGCTGTTAGAGCTGGATACGGATTTATTCATACTGCCCGCTATGATACTGATAACCGCCATCGCCCAGGCACTGCGCCGGGCGATGGCCTTTTGAACAAAAGCATTTAACCATGTCACGCAAACCCAAAAAAGGCTATTTCGTTCGCGGCAAGTTCGTGGCCGAAGGCAGCGAGCTCGATATCGAACTCAAGGCCGAGCTCAAAGGCACGACCGAGTCGAGCAAATCCGACCTGAAAAAGGAGATGGATGAGCTGCAAGACCTGGGCAAAGAGCTGCTGACCTTGCGCAGCGATCTCTTCAAGCGCCTGGATTTGCCCGAGATTCTGGCCAACGCGTTGGCCGAAGCCAAGCGCATCACCAATTTCGAGGGCAAGCGCCGCCAGATGCAGTACATCGGCAAGCTGATGCGCAAGCTCGAAGACAGCGAAGTTGCCGCCATCAATGCCGCACTGTCCGAGCAAAAGGAAGGCTCCAGCCTGGAAAAGGCTCTGCTGCATGCGGCCGAGCAGTGGCGCGACCGCATGATCGTCAGCGACGATGCCGTCGCCCAGTGGATCAACGAGGCTCCCGATACCGACATTCAGCAGCTGCGCTCGCTGGTGCGCCAGGCCCGCAAGGACATGCCCGGCGCCCATGAGGCCAATGTGCAGGAATCGACCGGCCAGGCGCCCCGCAAGGGCCGCGCCTACCGTGAGCTGTTCCAGCTGGTGCGCGACCATGTGATGGCCGCCCACAGCGCCAGCCGCAGCAGCGCCGATGCGCCCGAAGACGGCGATGACGACGATGACCAGGCCTGATGGCAGCGCAAGGGATAAGGCCATGAGCAACACCTACGACAGCGTCAAGATTGGCCTGGTCTCCATCAGCGACCGCGCCAGCACCGGCGTTTACGAAGACAAGGGCCTTCCTGCGCTGCAGGACTGGCTGGGCCGCGCGCTGCGCAACCCGCTGCAGTACGAGACCCGCCTGATTGCCGACGAAGAGGCACTGATCAGCCAGACCCTCATCGAGCTGGTGGACGCGGGCTGCGCGCTGGTGCTGACCACCGGCGGCACCGGCCCCGCGCCGCGCGATGTGACGCCCGAAGCGACCCTGGCCGTGGCCGACAAGGTGATGCCCGGCTTTGGCGAGCAAATGCGCCAGATCAGCCTGCAGTTTGTGCCCACCGCGATTTTGTCGCGCCAGGTGGCCGTCATCCGGGGCAGCAGCCTGGTCATCAACCTGCCCGGCCAGCCCAAGGCGATTGCCCAGACCTTGGAGGGGCTCAAGGACGCCGATGGCCAGCAGCAGGTGCCCGGCATCTTTGCTGCCGTGCCCTACTGCGTGGACCTGATTGGCGGCCCCTATCTGCAGACCGATGAAGCGGTCTGCAAGGCATTTCGCCCCAAGGGCGCCGAGCGCCCCAGCGCGGGCTAAACGCTCAACAACGCCGATACCCCGCCCAGAGCGCGAAATGTGTACACAGTTTCGCGCTCTTTGCATTGCAGCCGGCCAATGTCCCAGCTCTTTGCGGCGGCGCCGCCAGCTGGCACAGGCTGCGGCATTTTTTGGTTAAATGCTTGCTTGCCACTTTGCCGCTCCCCTCTTCTGAGAGGCGGTGGTTCTTCATTTCGGCGCCTTAGCCCCCACCCGCTTCTTCCTCCATCCAAGCCTTTGCCCCGCAGTGCCAGGCAGCGCTTGCTGTGATTGCGGCCCAGGGCAGCGCCCAGCGCCCCATGCAAAAGTCACCCGTTACGCTCACCTTGCTGTTTGCCCTGTGCACCATGATTGGTCCGCTGGGCATCGATACCTACCTGCCCTCTTTCCATGCCATCGGGCAGGAATTTGGCGCCACGCCGATAGCGGTGCAGCAGACGCTGAGCGTCTACGTCTTTGCGATGGCCAGCACCATGCTGTTCTACGGCACGCTCAGCGACACCTTTGGCCGCCGCCGCGTGCTGATGGTCTCGGCCATCGGCTATTGCATCACCTCGCTGGCAGCGGCCTTTGCCGGCTCGATCGAATCGCTGGTGCTGATGCGCCTGGTGCAGGGCCTGTGCGCCGGCTCGGGCATGGTCATCGTGCGCGCCATGGTGCAGGACCAGCACCAGGGAGCAGAGGCGCAGCGCATGATGGCGCTGGTGATGATGGTGTTTGGCCTGGCCCCTGCGCTGGCGCCCGTGCTGGGCGGCTGGCTGCAAAGCCATGGTGGCTGGCGCTACAGCTTCTATTTCCTCTCGGGCTTTGGCGCGCTGCTGGCACTGCTGATCTGGCGCCAGCTGCCCGAGACGCTGCCGCCCGAGCGCCGCACGCCTTTGAAGCTGCGCGTCATTGCCGGCAACTACCTGCAGGCGCTGCGCAACCGCAAATTCCGCACCATGCTCATCGGCCTGGCGCTGATGGCCGGTGCCAACTCCATCTACATCAGCTCCGCTGCCGAGTTTGTGATGACCATCCTGGGCAAGGACGAAACTGCGCTGGGCTGGCTGTTCATCCCGCTGATCGCCGGCACCATGCTGGGCTCGGCCGTCTCTAGCCTCTTTGCCCGCCGCATTCCGCCCACCGTGCAAAAACGCATCGGCTATGCCTGCCTGCTCATCGCCTGCGCCAGCAACCTGCTCTACAACAGCCTGACGCAACAGCCCAGCGTCCCCTGGGCCGTCCTGCCGATCACGCTCTACACCTTTGGCATCTCGCAGCTGATGCCCATCCTGACCTTGGAAGCCATGGGCCATTTCCCCCAGATGCGCGGCCTGGCCTCGTCCTTGCAGGGCTTTAGCCAGATGATGGTCTTCACCATCATCTCGGGCCTGGTGGCGCCGCAGCTCTTTCACAGCGGCCTGTTGCTGGCGCTGGGCCTGGCGGTGACGGTGCTGCTGGGGATGGCGGTGTTTGCCTGGGCATCGCGCATGCCGGATGCACGGGGGCTGGGGCAGGTGGCTTGAGGGCTTGAGGGCGCTGTGCGCCCTGCCCCTTACAACTGACGTTTTGATCCGCTGAGTGTCCCGCAGAGATAGCCAAGTTCCGCCTTTTAAGAGGAACGGAAGGATTATCTGAATTTAGTCTTCTGTAGGCCAAAACATCCGCTTCACATCGCTGTGAAGGAATGGCAGCATCAGCGCAAGCGCATGTATATAGCTAGCCAAAATCTAATGTCCTCGAAACACCTGACTGCGCCCATGGTGCGCCATCCGCAGCCAGAAATAGAAAAAAAACCGCCAGGGCACCCCAAGGCGCCACTGGCGGTCAAATACCCATCAAAGACTCGCTATCAGAGCAGCGCCTTGCGCTTGCGGCGCCAGGCCAGCAAGCCCATGCCACCTGACAGCAGCGCCAGCGCTGCATGGCCCAAGGTAGGCACGGGGGTGGCGGTAGCGCCAGGGGTGCCAGGGTTGCCTGGGTCATCGGCGAGCACGGCCACACCACCCGGATCGCGGATGACGCCATTGGCCAGCAGGTCGTCATCGCCGGTCTGGCCGTCGGTGAGAGTCAGGACGACCTTGTTGCCGCTGATCGTGGCGTTGGGGTAGGCATACCAGTGGTCCTGGTTGTTGTCGGCGGTCTTGCCAAACTTGTAGTACTTGGCATTGGCCGGCAGCGCCTGCGGGTAGGTCATCTCCACCGTGGCGCTCTGGCCTGGCTGGCCGCCGGTCAGCTGCAGGCTGACGACGCCAAACGGAAAGCTCAGACCACTGGGCGCGGCCGCTGCCGGGCTTACGGCAACCGCCTGCGCGGCATCAAAGGCCCACAGGCCCGTGCCGCCGCCTTGCACGGTGGCTTGCATCTCGCCGTCCTTGCCGATGGGGGTCAGGGATGCGCTGGCGGGCTTGGCCGCAAAGTCAAAACGCACTTGGCACTGCGCTGCAATCGTGCCGGTGGTGTAGGCCGTTTGGTCGGCATTCCATTGGCCAGCCGGGCAGGTGCTGTCTGCCGCCAGGCCCACCAGCTGGTAGCCCGGTTGGGGCACCACGGCGCAGGTGCTGGTCTGGCCGGGCACTGCGCTGCTGCAGCTCACATTACCGGCAGCGGGTGCATTGGGTGTGCCCACCACGCCATCGCTGCCATCGCCCACCACCAGGGTCAGCGGCTGGCCCATGATCACATAGCTGTAGGTGGCATCCATCTGGTAGCGATAGCCGGGCATGACGATGGCCGTGCCTGCGCTGCTGAAGCTGAGGCCTCCTTTGCCATCGGGCACTGCCGTAGCGGTACCACCCAGGTACACCAGCTCGGTGGCGGTAGCATCGCTTTGCGCACGCAGTTGGGTGGTCAGGGTCACACCCAGGCTCAGCGGCTCGTTCAAGGCCAGTGCGGCCGTTTGCGGCTTGGCAGCGATCTCGACCGGGAAGTTGCTGGCCAGGTAGGCGTGGTCGGTGGTGATGCCGTTGGTGCCCCAGCTGTAGTACTTGTAGAAGTCAGTGGCCGTATTCACGGTCCATGGCCAGAAGGTCACGCCCCGGTGCTTGGCCGCTTCCATCGTGCTTTGACGAATGGCGGTGTAGCTGGGGTTGAAGGTCGAGGAGTTGGCCTGGGTGGCCTCAAGCACATTGCGCACGCTGGCGGGGACATCTGCGCTGTCGGCAATGCTGTTGAGGAAGCCGCCGGTCAGCTCGGGCATTTGCTCGCCGCTGCGCTTGAGCTGGTCGGCAATGAAGGAGATCGCAACCGACTGGTCGGCCACCCCCTCTTCGTCCATTTCCTTCTTGAGCTGGGCAATGATGCGCGGGTTGCTGCTCTTGAGCTCGATCACATGGGTGATGGGCTTGTCCTTGAACGCCTGGAAGTACTCACGCATCGTGGGCACCTGGTAGCCCTTGGTCTTGGTGGCCAGCGCCTTGACCTGCGCGAGGCTCATGTCCTCCACATTGCCCGTGCCATTGGTGGTGCGATTGACGGTGTCGTCATGCATGATGACCAGGTGGTCGTCGGTGGTGATGTAGATGTCGTTTTCCACGGCATCGGCACCGGCAGCCACTGCCGCCTTGGCGCTTTCCAGCGTGTTTTCGTCCTCGCGGCTAGGCATGCCACGGTGGCCGATGACCAGCGGCTTGCGCAGCAAGGTGTTGGCGGGCAGCTTGCGCAGTACATCGGCGTAGGCGGCGCTGTTGGCAGAGACGACGCCGTTGACACCGCTGACCAGCATCTTCGCTGCTTGCTCGGGGGTTGCGGCCTCGGCATTGCTCCACACCGTGATCAGCAGGCGCTGCAGATGGGCGACAAACGCGCGGGTTGTCAGGCCCTCGGGCAGGATCGCGATCTTGGCGCCCGCCCGGTTGGTCTCGCCCACGATGGTCAACAGATCGGCCTTGGACGTGGTCAGCTTGCGCTCGCTGAAATCCACCGCCGTGCGCAGCTTGGGCAGCGCCACACGGGCCTGCTTGAGCAATGCCACATCGCTGGACAGCAAGGTCAGGTCGGCGAGATTGTGCACTTGGTCGGAGAAGGTCACCAGCGCGTTCAGGGTCGCTGCATCCTGGATGCGCAACAGCGCAATGGTGTTGCGGTTGGACTGGGCAAAGTAGGCCGCCAGCGTGCCGACGTTGGCACCGCTGGCATCAAGCAGATTGAGGCTGCTGTCCAGCGTCCACAGCGCATGGCTGGCGCCGGTGCCAGCCAGCGATTGCAGGCCTTGGGCCGCCTGTACCAGGGTGGGTGCCATTGCCGCTGCGCTGCCGGCGTCCTGCACGGCCACGGGCATATCGAACTCAGGCAGCGGCGTGATCTGCTCGGTCACCTTGATGCTTTTGACACGCATGATGAGGCCGGCCGTCTGCATGCCGATGCCGCCCTTGGCCAGGTCGGCGCTCAGCATGGTGTCGTGCTGCAAGGCGCCATCGAGGTACTGGCGCACCCGGTTGCCATGGACCACCACGCTGGCGGTGTAGGTCTTCGCGGCGCTGATCGCCTCGGTGAACGGCTTGGTACCCTGCACCGACCAGGCGCCGGCCTTGCGGAATGCAAACTCGGTGCCGTTATTGGCCGTAGCCGCCTGGCGAATCGCGAACTGGTAGTAAGGCTCGTGGGCTGGGGTATTGGCAGCGGGCGAGGTGCGGTACATCACGCTACCCCAGCGAGCGGTATTGTTGGGCTGCTCGAAGCTGAACTCCACATCCACGCGGTAGTTGGATAGATTTTCCAGCGCTACTGGCAAGAGCACGGCCGTCATCGCGGTGCTATCGGCCTTGCCGTTGATCAGAAGATGGCCGGTGCTGGCATCGATAGTCACCGTGCCCTTATTCCAGCTTGCGGTGCGCCAGCCATCAGGCAGCTTGGTCGCTGCCGGGTCGTTGAACACATGCGAGGCATAGACCTGGCCTTGCGGGTCAGCAGAGGCCAGCTTGGCCTCCAGCGCCTGGCCAGCGGGGGTCTGCAAGGCCAGGTCTGCCGCTGTCGTGGTTTGTGTGGTGAGGATGAGCAAAGAGGCCATGGCGGCCACAAGGGGTAAGCGTCGCATAGGGATCCCAAAAGAAAGGCGGAAGTGTTGCAACGGCGGGTGACATCCTGATGAAAAAATTTGACACCTCCACTCTCAAGCCAGCATGCCCTGCGGACAAAAATATCTATGTGTTATTTGGTATGCATTTGTATTTATCTAACTCTCAAATATCTACCTGGTCTGGCGGGCCGGTAACGTGGGTGACAAACGCGCTGGGCTGCGCCCGTTTTCACCCTGTCGCCATCTGGCATCTGCTCTTAGCATGGGTGTTGCAAAACCAAAGCAACCCATAACAAAGGAGTCTCATATGCCCACCCCAACCTCCCTGCGCTTTCGGCCCACGCTCAGCGCCTGTGCCCTCGCCTGCTGCGCGATCACCGGAACGGCCCAGGCACAGGCCCCAGCGCCGGTGCGCCTGGGTTTCCTGACGGATATGTCCAGCCAGTATTCGGACGGCGATGGCAAAGGCGGCGCAACCGCCATCCAGATGGCCATTGAAGACTTTGGCGGCAAGCTGCTGGGCCGCCCGATTGAGCTCTTGTCGGCCGACCACCAGAACAAGGCCGATATCGCCTCGACCAAATCGCGCGAATGGGTCGACACCCAGGATGTCCAGCTGCTGATTGCCGGCACCAATACGGCGACGGCGCTGGCGATGGGCCAGGTGGCCAATGAGAAAAAACGCGTGCTGCTGATCAATGGCGCCTACTCCTCCAACCTGACGGGCAGCCAGTGCTCGCCGTACTGGGTGCACTACAACAGCGACACCACGGCCATTGCGCGCGGCACGGGCCGTGCAGTGTCCGAGCAAGGCGCCAAGACCTGGGCGCTCTTGGTAGCCGACTACACCTTTGGCCACACCCTGGAAGCCGATGTGACGCACGTGGTGCAGGCCCAGGGCGGCCAGATCGTCAAATCGGTGCGCGCGCCTTTTCATGCGAACGATTTTTCGTCCTACCTGGTGCAGGTGCAGGCCAGCAAGGCCGAGATCCTGGGCTTTGCCAATGCCGGTGGTGACTTCATGAACGCGCTCAAGGCCGCGCGCGAGTTTGGCATCACCCCCAAGATGAAGCCCGTGGCGCTGATGGTGTTTGCCAACGAGGTCGAGAGCCTGGGCCTCAAGCTCGCCGGTGGTCTGATGTTCACCGACAGCTGGTACTGGGACCGCTCGCCCGAGGCCCGCGCCTGGACCGACCGCTACTACGCCCGCACCAAGAAAATGCCCACCTCGCTGCAGGCCTCCGACTACTCCTCGGCGATGAGCTACTTCAAGGCCGTGGAAAAGGCGCAGAGCCTGGACGCGGACAAGGTGATGCAGACGCTCAAATCGATGCCGCTCAACGACATGTTCGGCAAGGGCAAGATCGAGCCCAATGGCCGCTATGTGCACGACATGTACCTGCTGCAGGTCAAGACGCCTGAGGAGTCCAAGGGCAAGCATGATTCGTTCAAGCTGATCAAGGCGCTGCCGGGCGAGACGCTGTTTGCCAGCAAGCAAGAGGCCCAGTGCCCGATCTGGAAGTAAGCGACTGAACTGGGAAAGCAGCCTGCAGGCGGGCTGCGCCAATCCTTGGCAGGGTTTGAGGGATAAGGGTTAGCCCTATATTTGAGGGCTATCTCACCCTTTGCTTGCGCCTGGTCAGAATGGGGGCATGCGCTGCGCCCCAAGCTGGCAGGACTCTTGCTTGCCCTTTTCCCATGACCCGATACCGCCTCTTTGCCAGCGCAGGCTTTGCGCGCGTGAGCCAACTGACCTCCGACAAATTCCGCTGGGCGCTCAAGACCGGCTCATCCGGCCATTCCTGGCTGGAGGATGGCATTGCGATGGCGGTCGGCATCTTGCTGATCTCCACCGCCTTGGTGCTGTACAAGAGCGCGGGGCTGCTGACCGGCGGCATTGCCGGCATTGCGCTGCTGGGGCACTACGCCACCGGCACCGATCTGGGCCTGCTGTTCTTCTGCCTGAATTTGCCGTTCTACTGGCTGGCTGCCAAGCGCATGGGCACTGCCTTTGTGGTCAAGACCTTTATCGCGGTAGTGGCCACGTCCTGGCTCACCGAGCTGCTGCCAGCGCTATTGGCCATCTCCTATGTGTCCCAGCCGCTGGCTGGCATCCTTGGCGGTGTGCTGCTGGGCACAGGCTTTTTGATTCTGTTCCGCCACCGGGTCAGCCTGGGCGGCTTTGGCATTCTGGTGCTCTACCTGCAGGAGCGCCATGGCTGGTCGGCTGGCAAGGTGCAGATGGGCCTGGACTGCCTCATCGTGGCGTTCGCGCTGTGGCTGGTTCCGGCCGTGTCGGTCGCCTGGTCGATTGCAGGCGCCGTGATCCTGAACCTGATCGTCGCGATGAACCACCGCAAGGACCGCTATATCGCGGTCTGATTCGGCCGTTGAGCCGCTTTAGTCAAACCCGCGCATCTGCGCCCAGTCGCCAAAGGGTGCGCGGTCGGCACGCAGGCTGTTGATCGGCGCCGTCAGGTCTTCATAGCCCAGCGCAATGCCATAGGCCACGCGGTAAGGCTCTGGCGCCTTGAGCACCCGCTCCACTGTGTCGCCATAGCGGCGCCAGTAGCCCTGGGCACAGGTGGCCAGGCCGCGCTCGGTGGCCAGCAGCATGAGGGACTGCAGGTAAATGCCCAGGTCCACCCACTGCGCATAACCCATGCGCTCGTCGGCAAATACCAGCAGGCCCACCGGGGCGCCAAAGAAGCGGCCGTTTTTAGCCAGCTGCTCCAGGCGCGCGGCCTTGTCCTCGCGCGGAATGTCGATAGTCTTGTACAGGTCCTCACCGTTCTTGAAGCGGCGCGTGCGATACGGCTCCCAGAGATTGGGCGGGTAGGTGTAGTTGTTGCCGCCTTCGGGCAGCGGCTGCGCATCTGCAATGGCATCGGTCAGTTCATGCAGCGCATGGCCCGCCAGCGCCACCACCCGCCAGGGCTGCAGGTTGCCGCCCGATGCCGCCTGGGCCGCATCGGCGATCAGGCTATGCACGGCTTGGGCAGAGGGAGCTTTGGGCAAAAAGGCGCGCACCGAGCGGCGCTCTTGCATGGCTTGCGTGACGTTCATGGCAAAGGGCTTTCTGGCGTTGAAAGAGGCTGGCAGATGGCAGTCCGCAGTTTAGTGCAGCGCAGCAAATGTTGCTGACACCGAGGCGCCAATGCGGCCACCGGGTGGTGGCCGCATGGGGTCAACGCCCGCCGCGTACTTACCTGGCCGTCGTGTCGCTGGCGATCGGGATGTAGAAATCGCCCCCCGCCCGGTTGAACTCCGCCGCCTTGGCCTGCATGCCCACGGCAATGCCCTGCTCTTCGGCCACGCCCTGGTTCTTGGCAAACTCGCGCACCTCCTGGGTGATCTTCATCGAGCAGAACTTGGGCCCGCACATCGAGCAGAAATGCGCCACCTTGGCACTGTCCTTGGGCAGGGTTTCGTCATGGAAGGCGCGGGCCGTGTCCGGATCCAGCCCCAGGTTGAACTGGTCCTCCCAGCGGAAGTCAAAGCGCGCCTGGCTGAGTGCATCGTCACGCGCCCGGGCCCCCGGGTGGCCCTTGGCCACATCGGCTGCGTGCGCGGCAATCTTGTAGGCAATGATGCCCTGCTTGACGTCATCGCGGTCGGGCAGGCCCAGGTGCTCCTTGGGCGTCACATAGCAGAGCATGGCGGTGCCAAACCAGCCGATCATCGCCGCACCGATGGCGCTGGCGATATGGTCATAGCCCGGCGCGATGTCGATGGTCAGCGGGCCCAGGGTGTAGAACGGCGCCTCGTGGCAGTGCTTGAGCTGCTCGGTCATGTTCGCCTGGATCATGTGCATGGGCACATGGCCCGGGCCTTCGATCATGGTCTGCACATCGTGCTTCCAGGCCAGCTGGGTCAGCTCACCCAAGGTGGCCAGCTCGGCAAACTGGGCCTCGTCATTCGCGTCCGAGGCGCAGCCCGGGCGCAGGCCATCGCCCAGCGAGAAGCTCACGTCGTACTGCTTCATGATGTCGCAGATATCTTCGAAATGTTCGTAGAGGAAGCTCTCGCGGTGGTGGGCCATGCACCACTTGGCCATGATGGAGCCTCCGCGCGAGACGATGCCGGTGCGGCGCTGGGCCGTCAGGTGGATATAGGCCAGGCGCACGCCGGCATGGATCGTGAAATAGTCCACGCCCTGCTCGGCCTGCTCCACCAGGGTGTCGCGGAAGATGTCCCAGGTCAGGTCCTCGGCCACACCGCCCACTTTCTCCAGCGCCTGGTAGATCGGCACCGTGCCAATGGGCACCGGCGAGTTGCGCACGATCCAGTCGCGCGTGGTGTGGATGTTCTTGCCGGTGGACAGGTCCATCACATTGTCCGCGCCCCAGCGGATCGCCCAGACCAGCTTCTCGACCTCTTCCTCGATGCTCGAGGTCACGGCCGAGTTGCCGATATTGGCATTGATCTTGACCTTGAAGTTGCGGCCAATGGCCATCGGCTCGATCTCGGGGTGGTTGATATTGGCCGGAATGATGGCCCGGCCCCGCGCCACCTCGTCGCGTACAAATTCGGGCGTGATGATCTTGGGGATCGCAGCGCCCAGGCTGTTGCCCGCCAGGCGCGCCTCGCGCGCAGCATCGCGCTGGTACTCGGCCATCCATTCGCGGCGGCCGTTCTCGCGCAGGGCCACATACTCCATCTCGGGGGTGATGATGCCTTTGCGCGCATAGTGCATCTGGGTCACATTTGCACCGCTCTTGGCGCGGCGCGGCTGGCGCTGCAGCGCGGCGGCCTCGGCCCGCAGCTGGGCCACGCGCAGGTCTTCTTCGCCGCGCTTGCTGCCGTCATCAAGCGCCACACGCTGGCGCCCCACATAGTAGTGGCTGTCGCCGCGCGCGGCGATCCATTCGGCGCGCAGCGCGGGCAGGCCCTGACGCACATCGATGGCCACGGCCGGGTCGGTGTAGGGGCCCGAGGTGTCGTAGACGCTGACCTGCTCTCCGTTGGTCAGCGCAATATCGCGCACCGGCACCTGCAGCTGCGGGTGGATGGCACCGGCCAGGTAAGACTTGGTCGACGCAGGAAAAGGCTGGCGTGATTGGGCCAGCAGTTCGCCAAAGCGGGCGGCATCGGGGGCATCACCGGTGGCGGGGATGAACAGGGACTCAGGGGCGTTCATGGCAGTCTCCTCAAAGCGGTTGATTTCATCGAACGCTCCGAGACGTGCCGGCCCTCTTCTGTTCCAACACGCCAGGCATGGCTGCTTGGCCGCAACACGCCCATCGACTACACCCCGGCCCGGCCGTGCTGTGCGTTGCGCCGTGGCCGCTGTTGGCTGGCCATGGCGGCACCTGTTGCGCGCTGACAGGTGCCGTCCCCAAAAAGACAAAACCCCAGTGCGCGAGGCGCCTGGGGTGTGCGTAGCCGGTGGCCACAGGCGCGTGCCATGCAACGCTGCCTGCCTTCCACCGCTGTGCTTTCAGGGTCCCGCTCTTCTTCCGCCGGCATGAACCGGATCAAGTTCGTCGGGTTCGCTAATCAGCAGTCTTGCAACTGCCTTTCGCATCTCAGCGCTTTCGCACACCCCGGAGCTGCGAGCAGTATAGCCGCTTCGCGCCGCGCGCACAGCTGCGTTTTTGCGCCGCGCTGGTGCTTACCCCAGTAGGCGCGCGCCAAGCAGCCTGCAACCATCGGGGCGCAGCAGCCCACGGGTGCGCCGCACCTGGCAGCCGCACTGCACGCATGTCTATTTGAACAAGGAGACCTTCCGATGAATGTTCCTGCAATGCCCTCTTTGCGTTCTGCGCTGCCACACCGGCGACGCGCAATTGCGGCCGCTGCCGCTGGCTGTGTGCTGGCCCTGTTTGCGCAAGGTGCGCTGGCGCAAGACAAGGTGCGGATCGGCTTCATCACCGACATGTCCAGCGTCTATGCGGACGTTGATGGCAAGGGCGGGGCGCTGGCGCTGCAGATGGCGATTGATGACTTTGGCGGCAAGCTGCTGGGCAAGCCGGTGGAGCTGATGGTGGCCGACCACCAGAACAAGGCCGACCTGGCCGCCTCCAAGGCGCGCGAGTGGTTTGACCAGCGCGACATGCAGATGCTGGTGGGCGGCACCACCTCCAGCACCGGCCTGGCGATGGCCAAGGTGGCCGAGGAGAAAAAGCGCCTCATCATCGTCAACGGCTCGGGTACATCCGCGCTAACCAACGACCAGTGCAGCCCCTACACGGTGCATTACGCCTACGACACGGTGGCCTTGGCCAAGGGCACCGGCGGCGCCATTGTGGCGCTGGGCGACAAGGACTGGTTCTTTCTGACGGCCGACTACGCCTTTGGCCATGCGCTGGAGGCCGATACCACCAAGGTGATCAAGGCCGCAGGCGGCCGCGTGGTGGGCGCCGTGCGGCATCCGATCAATGCCTCGGATTTCTCGTCCTTCCTGCTGCAGGCGCAGAACTCCAAGGCCCAGATTCTGGCGATGGCCAATGCCGGTGGCGACACCATCAACACCATCAAGGCTGCGCGCGAGTTTGGCGTGACCAAGACCATGAAGCTCGCCGGCATGCTGCTGTTCAGCTCGGACATCCACAGCCTGGGGCTCAAGCAGACCGAAGGCCTGATGTTCACCGACAGCTGGCATTGGGACCTGAACCCGGAAAGCCGCAAGTTCTCGGACCGGTTCTTCGAGAAGTTCAAGAAGATGCCCACCTCGCTGCAGGCGGCCGATTACTCGGCGATGATGACCTACCTGAAGACGGCCGACCGCATCAAGTCCACCGATTCGGACAAGGTGATGGCCGCGCTGAAGGCCGAACCCCTGTCCGACTTCTACGCCAAGGGCGTTGTCCGCCCCGATGGCCGCTACGCCCATGAGATGTACCTGATGCAGGTCAAGGCCCCGGCCGAATCCAAAGGCGCCTGGGATTACTTCAAGGTGCTCAAGACGCTCAGCCCCGACGAGGTCTGGACCACCAAGGCCGAATCCAGCTGCAAGCTCTGGAAGTAACGCCGCCCTCCCCGCCCTCTCCAAAAACAAAGACCCGCGCAATGCGGGTCTTTGACTTGGACGGGTCTGCAAGCCCCCGCTATTTCTTCTTGCGGTCCATGAAGGCGATCAACTCGCCCATGATGCCGCGGCGGAACGCCAGCACGCAGATCACAAAGATCAGGCCGGTCACAATGGTCACCGACTCACCCAAGGTGTTGAACCACTCGACGCCGGTCAGGCGCGACAGCCAGGTGCCGATATCGCCGATCTTGTTTTCCAGCGCGACGATTACGGCCGAGCCGACGATCGGCCCCGACAGCAGGCCCAGGCCGCCCACCAAGGTCATCAGGATGACCTGGCCCGATGCCGTCCAGTGCACGTCAGTCAAGGTTGCAAAGCCCAGCACCACGGTCTTGAGCGAACCGGCCAGACCGGCCAGCGCAGCCGAGATGACAAAGGCCAGCAGCTTGAAGCGGTTGACGTCATAGCCCAGCGAGATGGCACGCGGCTCGTTTTCCTTGAGCGCCTTGAGCACTTGGCCGAAAGGCGAATGCACCGTGCGCATGATCAGCAGGAAGGCCAGCACCACGATGGCCAGGGCCACGTAGTACATGGTCCAGTCGCTCTCCAGGCTCAGCACGCCAAACAGCTTGCCGCGCGGCACCGCTTGCAGGCCGTCCTCACCACCGGTGAAGGGCATTTGCAGGCAGGCAAAGAACAGCATCTGGGCGAGCGCCAAGGTGATCATCGAGAAATAAATCCCCTGGCGGCGAATGGCCAGCCAGCCAAACACCACACCCAGCAAGGCACCGAACACCACGCCGAACAAAATGCCCAGCTCCGGCGTCAGGTGCCAGACCTTGATCGCATGGCCGGTGACATAAGCCGCACCACCAAAGAAGGCGGCATGGCCAAAGGACAGCAGACCGGTGTAGCCCAGCAGCAGATTGAACGCACAGGCGAAAAGTGCAAAGCACATCAGCTTCATCACGAACACAGGGTAGGCCCCCATGAACGGCGCAGCGATCATGCCGAGCAGCAGCAACCCATACCCCAGTTTGGCAAACTTCTTGGAATTCATCCCCTCACCTCACTTCGCTTTGCCAAACAGGCCAGCCGGGCGCACCAGCAGCACGATGACCATGATCACGAACACGACGGTGGCCGAGGCTTCTGGGTAGAAGACCTTGGTCAGCCCTTCGATCACGCCCAGTGCCAGACCGGTTACGATGGCGCCCATGATGGAGCCCATGCCACCGATCACCACCACCGCGAACACGGTGATGATCAGGTTCTGGCCCATCAGCGGCGTGACCTGGTAGACGGGCGCTGCCAGCACGCCGGCAAAGGCGGCCAGGCCCACGCCAAACGCATAGGTCAGCATGATCATCAGCGGCACGTTGACACCGAAAGCCTCGACCAGACGGGGGTTCTCGGTGCCGGCCCGCAGGTAGGCGCCCAGGCGGGTTTTCTCGATCACATACCAGGTGGCAAAGCAGACGATCAGCGAGGCTACCACCACCCACATGCGGTAGTTGGGCAGCAGCATCACGCCAACGTTGGTGGCGCCTTCGAGCAGCTCGGGCGTGTCGTAGCCCAGGCCCGAGACGCCGTAGATCGAGCGGAACACGCCCTCGATCAGCAGCGACAGCCCCAAGGTCAGCAGCAGGCCGTAGAGGTGGTCGAGCTTGTAGATATGGCGCAGCAAAAAGCGCTCTATCAACACCCCGATGATGCCCACCAGAATCGGCGAGAGCAGCAGCATCACCCAGTAATTGACCTGGAAGTAGGACGCCGCCATCCAGGTGAACATGGCCCCCAGCATGAACAAAGCGCCGTGGGCGAAATTGATCACATTGAGCAGGCCAAAGATCACGGCCAATCCCAGACTGAGAATGGCATAGAACGAGCCGTTGACCAGACCCAGCAGCAGCTGGCTCATCAAGGCCGGTAATGAGATACCAAAAATTTCCATGAAAAGCTCACGAGTCAGTGAATGAACACAACACGCCTGGCGTCATGCCGCTGCTTTTGCGACCCGTGCCATCAGCGATGGCGGGCAGCCGCAGCAGGCAGCATCGACGCAGGTTAGGTGTGAGCGGTGCTTACTTCCAGAGCGCGCACTTGGATTCGGCCTTGGTCGTCCAGACCTGGTCCGCAGGCAAGGTGGACAGAACCTTCAGGTAATCCCAGGGCTTCTTGGATTCGGCAGGCGACTTGGCTTCGACCAGGTACATGTCGTGCGCGTAGCGGCCATCGGGGCGGATCACGCCCTTGCCGTAGAAGTCGTTGAGCGGCGTGCTCTTGAGGTAGGCCATGACCTTGTCGGCATCGGTGGTCTTGACGGCTTCGACAGCCTTCAGGTAGTTCATCGTCGCCGAGTAGTCCGCCGCATGCAGATCGGTAGGCATGCGCTTGGTCTTGGCAAAGAACTTGTCGGCGAACTTGCGCGTCTCGTCGTTCAGGTCCCAGTACCAGCTGGTGGTGTGCAGCAGGCCTTCGGTGTTCTTCAGGCCCATGCTGTGGATGTCAGACAGGAAGACCAGCAAGCCGGCGGTCTTCATGGTCTTGTTGATGCCGAACTCACGCGCGGCCTTGATGGCATTGATGGTGTCGCCGCCGGCATTGGCCAGGCCCAGGATCTGGGCCTTGGAGTTCTGCGCCTGCAGCAGGAAGGACGAGAAGTCAGATGCGTTGAGCGGGTGGCGCACCGAGCCGAGCACCTGGCCGCCCTTGGCCTTGATGACGGCGGTGGTGTCCGCTTCCAGCGAGTGGCCAAACGCGTAGTCGGCCGTCAGGAAGAACCAGGACTTGCCGCCACGGTCCACCACGGCTCCGCCGGTGCCCTTGGCCAAGGCCACGGTGTCATAGGCATAGTGCACGGTGTAGGGGCTGCACTGCTCATTGGTCAGTGCCGAGGAGCCCGCGCCGCTGTTGAAGTAGACGCGCTTTTTCTCTTGCGCCACCTTGGCAGCGGCCAGGGCCGTGCCGGAGTTGGTGCCGCCAAACAGCATGGTCACGCCGGCGGTATCGATCCACTCGCGCGCCTTGGAGGCTGCGATGTCTGCCTTGTTCTGGTGGTCGGCCGAGACCATCTCGATGGGCTGGCCCAGCACCTTGCCACCAAAGTCATCGATGGCCATCTGGATCGCGACTGCGCCGTTCTTGCCTTCCACATCGGCGTAGAGGCTGGACATGTCGGTGATGAAGCCGATCTTCACCTTTTCTTGTGCCTGGGCAGCGCCTGCGGACAGGGCGACCAAACATGCCACCTGGGCAATGGCTTTGAGCTTTGCTTTCATCTTGTCTCCTAAAAAATATCTGTTCTCAATACATGGCGGCAGTCTGCGCTGCGCCAGGGTTGCAAAAAAGTGGGCTAGACCCCCAGCAAGGTGTTGAGCAAAGGCATCTTGCCTTCGAGCTCATCGGCGCTGAACTGCTCGACGATCTGGCCGTGTTCCATCACATAGAGGCGATCGGCCAGGGGCGCGGCAAAGCGGAAGTTCTGCTCGACCATCACCACGGTGTAGCCCTTGGCGCGCAGGCTCACGATCATGCGGGCCAGCGCCTGCACGATGACGGGGGCCAGACCTTCGGAGATCTCATCGAGCAGCAGCAGCTTGGCGCCGGTGCGCAGAATGCGGGCCACGGCCAGCATCTGCTGCTCGCCGCCCGACAGGCGCGTGCCCTGGCTTTGGCGGCGCTCGGCGAGGTTGGGGAACATCTCGTAGATCTCTTCGACCGACATGCCGGCCGAGCCGGTTTTGAGGTCCGGCGGCAGCATCAGGTTCTCTTCGCAGGAGAGGCTGGCAAAGATGCCGCGCTCTTCCGGGCAGTAACCCAGGCCCAGGTGCGCAATCTTGTGCGTGGGCATCTGGATGGTCTCGACGCCATGGATCTTGATCGAGCCCTTGCGCGAGCCCGTCAGCCCCATCACCGCACGCATCGTCGATGTGCGGCCCGCGCCGTTGCGGCCCAGCAAGGTCACCACCTCGCCCGGCATCACACGCATGTTCACGCCATGCAGCACGTGCGATTCGCCATACCAGGCGTGCAGATCGCTGATCTCCAGTGCAGGCACTCCGTTTTTCTCATTCATGTCAGTGCGCTCCCTGCAGCTGGCCGTCGGTGGTTCCCATATACGCTTCCATCACCTGGGGGTTCTGCGACACCGTCTGGTAGTCGCCCTCGGCCAGGATGGCGCCGCGCTGCAGCACCGTGATGCGGTCTGCAATCGTCGAGATGACCTTCATGTTGTGCTCGACCATCAAGATGGTGCGCCCGGCCGAGACCTTTTTGATCAGCTGGGTGACGCGCTCGACGTCCTCATGGCCCATGCCCTGGGTGGGTTCGTCGAGCAGCATCAGCTCGGGCTCCATCGCAAGCGTGGTGGCAATCTCGAGTGCACGCTTTTGGCCATAAGGCAGGTTCAAGGTGATCTCGTCGGCCAGGTGCGCCAGGCCCACCTCTTCGAGCAAGGCCACGGCGCGGCCGTTGAGCTTGTCCAAGGTGCGCTCGCTGCTCCAGAAGTGGAAGGACGTGCCCAGCTTGCGCTGCAAGGCGATGCGCACGTTCTCCATCAGGCTCAGGTGCGGGAACACCGCCGAGATCTGGAACGAGCGGATCACCCCCCGGCGGGCAATCTGCGCCGGCTCTTCACTGGTGATGTCCGTGCCGTTGAAATGGATGATGCCCTTGGTGGGCGTCAAGAACTTGGTCAGCAGGTTGAAGCATGTCGTCTTGCCGGCACCATTGGGGCCGATCAGCGCATGGATCGAGCCCCGCTGCACCGACAGGTTGACATTGCTGACTGCTGTGAATCCCCGAAACTCCTTGGTGAGATCTCGGGTTTGAAGAATGACATCACTCATGGGCACCGCACCGCTTCGCTGGAAAAAAGCGCGGCGCCTATTCCGGGTTGGAAATGCACGCCGCTTCGATGCTGCCAATACTAGGAAAGAATACTGCGATGCAACACTGGGGAAAGCCTGTAGGTGAGGCTGCGTACGCGTTAACCCGTGGGCTTTATGCGCTCACTTTTTGATAGTCACCTGAGGGACAAACGGTCGTCTTTTTGTCATCAAAATCAAGCACGGGCGACAATGCAAAGGCCCTGCCCCGGCCCATCCATACGTGCTGTGCATCATCGGCGCTGCAGCATGCCAGCCAGTCGGGCTGCTGCCAAGGCGACAGATCCAGCCTATTGCAGGCGGTGCTTGCTCGCTTCGGGCAGCAGCAAGGGCAGCACATCGATGCCCTCGTCGACCAAAGCGCGTTGCTCCTCCGGGGTGGCGGTGCCCCGGATCGGGCGGGCAGCGACCTCACCCTCATGCATCTGGCGGGCCATGTCGGCAAAGCCGCTGCCGACATCGTCGGTATTGGCTACGATCTGGCGCGACAGCTCAAGCCAGGCCTGTTGCAGGCGCTGGGCATCGCTGAGCGGGGTTGGGGAGGCCCGGGATGGCGAGGACGACGCCGGCGCACTACCAGGCCGTGCAGGGGCTGCGGCGGAGGAAGCCGGCGCAGCTGGAGCCGCTGGGGCCAGGGAATTGGATTTGCGCGCCAGATGCGGGGCGCTCAGGCCTTTGACGATCTCATGCGAGTTGCACATCGGGCAGCTGAGCCAGCCCTGGCTTTGTTGCTGCTCGAACGCGGCGTCCGAGGCGAACCAGCCCTCAAAGATATGGCCCAAAGGGCAGCGCAGGTTGAAGACCTTCACAGTCTCACCCCGCTCGGCTCACCTTGCGCAGCAGGTACTGGTAGGCAAAACCGGGGAAGGCAAAGGTCAGGAACAAGGTGCCGGTGACGGCATAGAACTCCCAGCCCTGGCTGCTGCGCTGGCCGGCGCGGCCTTCGAGCAGCATCGCAAATGCCCCGATGAGGAAGTACAGCACGACCAGCTCGACCAGGCGGATCCACAGGGCCTTGCCGGCACTGCCGCCGTCATGGCACAGGGGCCCCGCAGCCAAAATACGTTGGTTCAGAAATGGCAGATTGGCCGCAACAAAGCCCGCCACGATCACCAACCAGATGGATGCAGTGATAGACATGCGGGCTTTGTCAGGCTCGGTTGCCGAGCCGCTTAGCTGGCGAGCGCGCGCAGCACGGCGTCAGAGCACAGCTTCATCAGACCGCCGGGCATGATGCCCAGAATCAGCACCAGCGCGCCATTGACCACCAGCACAGCACGCACGTCCAAAGGTGCATGCACCTTGGCGGCGGTGATGGGCTTGTCGAAGTACATGACCTTGACCACGCGCAGGTAGTAGAAGGCGCCGATCAGCGACATGATCACCGCAAACACGGCCAGCGCAATATAGAGGCCACTGCCCGAAGCCACCAGCGCCTGCAGCACGGCCAGCTTCGAGTAGAAGCCCACCAGCGGAGGAATACCGGCCATCGAGAACAGGCAGATTGCCATCACGCCAGCGTACAGCGGGCTGCGCTGGTTCAGACCGGCAAAGTCGGCGATCTCTTCGCTCTCAAAGCCTTCACGGGCCAGCAGCAGCACCACGCCGAACGTGGCCAGGGTGGTCAGCACATAGCTCACGACGTAGAACATCGAGGCGCTGTAGGCGTTGCCAGCGGTAGCCGCTTCGACATTGCCATTGACCACGCCGGACATCAGACCCAGCAGCACAAAGCCCATTTGCGAGATGGTCGAGTAGGCCAGCATGCGCTTGATGTTGGTCTGGGCAATAGCGGCCAGGTTACCGATCAGCAGCGAGAGGATGGCCAGCACGGCCAGCATCTGTTGCCAGTCAATCGCCAGCGGCAGCAGGCCGTCCACCAGCAGGCGGATGACGATGGCGAAAGCTGCCAGCTTGGGCGCACCGCCCACGATCATCGTGATGGCCGTAGGTGCGCCTTGGTAGACGTCAGGCACCCACATGTGGAAAGGCACCACACCCAGCTTGAAGGCCAGGCCAGCGACCACAAACACCAGACCGAAGACCAGCACCTGGTGGCGGATCAGGCCGGAGTTCACCGCCTTGAACACTTCACCGATATCGAGCGAGCCGGTGGCGCCGTAGATCATCGACAGACCGTACAGCAGGAAACCCGATGCCATCGCGCCCAGCACGAAGTACTTCATGCCCGCTTCCACCGCAGCGGTGTTGTCACGGCGCAGGCAGACCAGCGCGTAGCTCGACAGGGTCAGCAGTTCCAGCCCCAGGTAGATGATCAGGAAGTTGTTGCCCGAGATCATCACGTTCATGCCCAGCAGCGCGAGCAGCGACAGGATGAAGTACTCACCGCCGTTGAGCATGCCACGGTCACGCGAGTAACCACGGCCATAGACCAGGGTGACGGCCATCGCGATCGCCGCAGCGCACTTGAGCCAGTTGCCCATGGCGTCGGAGACGACCATGTTGCCAAAGGCGTAGAACGTATTGCCATTGCTGGCATAGATACCGGTGATCACCGCCACGACCACCAGGGTCAGCAGCGACAGAATGTAGGTGAGCGTGCGCCCTGCGCTCTTGACGCCCAGGTCCACGATGGTGATGACACAGGCCATCACCAACAGCACGATTTCGGGATAGATAGCCAGCCAGCTGATGTTATCAATCATCTCAAGTCTCTCAATTCTGTCCGACCATCACAGCTTGGACGCGGCGACATGCTTGAGCAGGTCGGCCACCGAGGCACCCATCACATCGGTGAACGGCGCAGGGTAGACACCCATGATCAGCACGGCAGCAGCCAAGATGCCCAGGATTAGGAATTCGCGGCAACCGATGTCCTTGAGCTCGCGCACATGGTCATTGGTCACTGGGCCGAAGTACACGCGCTTGTACATCCACAGCGTGTACGCAGCGCCCAGAATCAGCGCGGTGGCCGACAGCACACCAATCCAGAAGTTGAACTTGGTGGCGCCCAGGATCACCATCCACTCGCCGATGAAACCGGCGGTGCCTGGCAGGCCGCAGTTGGCCATCGCAAACAGCAGGGCAAAGGCGGCAAACTTGGGCATGGTGTTGACCACGCCGCCGTAGGCAGCGATATCACGTGAATGCACGCGGTCGTACAGCACGCCGATACACAGGAACATCGCGCCCGACACAAAGCCGTGGGCAATCATCTGCATCAGGCCACCCATGACACCGATGTCATTGAAGATGAAGAAGCCCAGGGTCACAAAGCCCATGTGTGCGACGGACGAATAAGCCACGAGCTTTTTCATGTCCTTCTGCACAATTGCCACCAAACCCACATAGATCACAGCGATCAGCGACAGCGCGATGATGAGCCAGGCCCATTCGTGCGACGCATCAGGAGCGATGGGCATCGAGAAACGCAGGAAACCATAGGCCCCCAGCTTCAGCATGATCGCGGCCAGCACGGCAGAACCACCGGTAGGCGCTTCGACGTGAACGTCGGGCAGCCAGGTGTGCACCGGGAACATCGGCACCTTCACGGCAAACGCGGCGAAGAAGGCAAAGAAGATCAAGGTCTGCTCGGTCATCGTCAGCGGCAGCTGGTGCCAGGCCAGAATCTCGAAGCTGCCTGCCTTGGTGTAGAGGTACAGCAGCGCGATCAAGGTCAGCAGCGAACCCATCAGCGTGTACAGGAAGAACTTGAACGCTGCGTAGATGCGGTTCGGGCCACCCCAGATACCGATGATCAGGTACATCGGGATCAGGGTTGCTTCAAAGAACACGTAGAACAGCAGACCGTCCAGAGCCGAGAACACACCGATCATCAGACCCGACAGGATCAGGAACGCGCCCATGTACTGGTTCACGCGCTCGGTGATCGACTCCCAGGAAGCCAGCACCACGATCACCGTGATGAAGGCGGTCAGCGGCACAAACCAGAAGGAGATGCCATCAACGCCCAGGTAGTAGTTGATACCAAAGCGTGGAATCCAGGACGCCTTCTCGACGAACTGCATCGCCGACGTACCCAGCTGGAAGCCGGTGTACAGAGGCAAGGTGACCAAAAGGCCTATCAGCGCACCGACCAGTGCGATCCAGCGCACCATCTTGGCCTGCTCCTGCTTGCCAAAGGCCAGCAGGACCGTACCAAAGACGATGGGCGTCCAAATTGCAAGACTCAACAATCCCATTTTTCTTCTTCCTTACTTGTTGAGCAGCACGAAGTACGTCATGGCCAGGAAGATACCCAGAATCATGACCAATGCGTAGTGGTACACATAACCCGTCTGCAGCCAGCGCACCAGGGCGGAGATGCGGCCCACCAGCTTCCAGGAACCGTTGACGATCAGGCCGTCGATCAGGCCTTGGTCGCCCACCTTCCAGAACACACTGCCCAGCACGCGCGAGCCGCGGGCGAAGATGTTTTCGTAGACCCAGTCCACACCGTACTTGCCTTCCAGTGCCTGGTACAGACCGACCTTCTCGCTCATGCGCTTGATGGCGGCAGGAATCTCGGGCTTGACCATGTAGAACACATAGGAGGTCACCACACCGGCCAGCGCCAGCCAGAACGGCGCAGCGGTGAAGCCATGCAGCGCCATCGGGATCCAGCCATGGATCTTCTCGGCCAGCTCGGCCATCGCGCCGTGCTTGCTGCCGTCGACATAGATGACGCCCTTGAAGAAGTCACCGAACAGCATCGGCATCAGCGCAATCGCACCGATCACCACCGAAGGAATCGCCAGCAGCACCAGCGGCAGGGTCACCACCCATGGCGACTCATGCGGCTTGGCATCGTGGCCATGGCCGTGGTGGTCGTCGTGCGCGTGGTGGTCATCATGGTGGGCATCGGGGTTCTGGTCGTAGCGCTCTTTACCGTGGAACACGATGAAGTACAGACGGAACGAGTAGAACGCAGTGATGAACACGCCAGCGAGCACGGCAAAGTTGGCAAAGCCGGCGGCAGGCAGGTTGGAGGCGTGCACCGCTTCGATGATCGCGTCCTTCGAGTAAAAGCCCGAGAAGAACGGCGTACCGATCAGCGCCAGGTTACCCAGCAGGAAGGTGATCCAGGTGATGGGCATGTACTTGCGCACGCCACCCATCCAGCGGATGTCCTGGTTGTGGTGCATGCCCATGATGACCGAGCCTGCGCCAAGGAACAGCAGTGCCTTGAAGAACGCGTGCGTCATCAGGTGGAACACCGACACCGAGTAGGCCGACACGCCCAGCGCGATGGTCATGTAACCGAGCTGCGACAGCGTGGAGTACGCGATCACGCGCTTGATGTCGTTCTGGATGATGCCCAGGATACCCATGAACAGCGCGGTGATCGAGCCAATCACGAGGATGAAGTTCAGGGCTGCGTCAGACAGCTCATAGAGCGGCGACATGCGCGAGACCATGAAGATGCCGGCGGTCACCATGGTGGCCGCGTGGATCAGTGCCGAGATGGGGGTAGGACCTTCCATCGAATCGGGCAGCCAGGCGTGCAGCGGGAACTGGGCCGATTTGCCCATCGCACCGATGAACAGGCAGATGCAGATCACCGTCATCAGCGACCAGGTGGAGCCGGGCAGCGTCATGCCGCTCAGCTCATTGGTCTTGGCGAAGATTTCGGTGTAGTTCAAGGTGCCGGTGTAGGCAGCAATCAGGCCGATACCCAGGATGAAGCCGAAGTCACCGACACGGTTGACCACGAAGGCCTTCATGTTGGCGAAGATCGCGGTTTCCTTCTTGAAGTAGAAACCGATCAGCAGGTACGACACCAGGCCCACCGCTTCCCAGCCGAAGAACAGCTGCAGCAGGTTGTTGCTCATCACCAGCATCAGCATGGAGAAGGTGAACAGCGAGATGTACGAGAAGAAACGGTCGTAGCCGTCGTCTTCCGCCATGTAGCCCATCGTGTAGATATGCACCATCAGCGACACAAAGGTCACCACGCACATCATCATCGCGGTGATGGAGTCGATCATGAAACCGATCTCCATCTTCAGCGACCCGACGGTCATCCAGGTGTAGAGCGTCTGGTTGAAGGTCGCGCCTTCAAACACCACGCTCTGGAACGTCATCGCAGAGATGACGAAGGCAATGAACACACCCAGGATGGTGAGCGTGCGGCTGCCAACGCGGCCGATGCGGTTGCCGCCCAGGGCGGTACCGAAAATGCCTGCCAGCAAAGATCCTGCCAGGGGCGCCAGAGGCACCGCCAACAGTGTTGAAGCAGAAAGGGTTTGACTCATTCTTCTTAACCTTGCAAGTATTGGTGCCTCAACCCTTCAGGGAGTTGAGATCTTCCGCATCGATGGTGGACTTGTTACGGAACAGCAACACCAAGATTGCCAAACCAATTGCCGACTCTGCCGCCGCAACGGTCAGGATGAAGAACACGAAAATCTGGCCGTGCATGTCTCCCAGGTAGTGGGAGAAGGCGACAAAGTTCGTGTTCACGGCCAGCAGCATCAACTCGATGGCCATCAGCAGCACAATCAGGTTGCGACGGTTCAAGAAGATACCGACCACGGACAGCGCGAACAGCATCGCGCCCAACGTCAGAAAATGACCCAGAGTGAGCGTCATACCTTCTTCTCCTCGACCTCAGCGGCAGGCTGCACCACGGGGGCTGCAGGCTTGCTCGCCTGGACTTTGACCAATTGCAGGCGATCCGAAGCACGCACGCGCACTTGCAGCGATGCATCGATAGCCTTGGAATCCTTGCGATGGCGCAGGGTCAGGGCAATCGCGGCAATCATCGCCACCAGCAAGATGACCGCAGCCACTTGCACAGGGAACAGATACTCGGTGTAGAGCATGGTGCCCAGCGCCTTGACGTTGCTGTAGGGCACGACCTTGCCGGCCGCATCCACCACCGCAGGGATGGCCTTGGGCGCGTCGACGGCACTGAAGCCGCCGATCAGCACCACGCCCATCTCGAACGCGACGATGGCAAAGATCACTGCAGCGAGCGGGAAGTTCTTCCAGAAACTCTTGCGCAGCTGGTCGATGCGGATATCCAGCATCATCACCACGAAGAGGAACAGCACCATCACGGCGCCCAGGTAGACCATCACCAGCACGATGGCCAGGAACTCAGCCTTGAGCAGCAACCAGATACCGGCTGCCTGAGAAAACGCCAACATCAGGTGCAGCACAGCGTGCACCGGATTTGGAGCAGTAACCACTCGGAATGCCGCGTACAGCAGCACTACCGAGAACAGATAGAAAAAACCAGTTGTGACATCCATGTGGGGCTCTTTTCGATCAGTCTCCAAGTGCCGCGTCAGCGGTACTTTGCGTCCGCAGCCTTGGCTGCAGCAATTTCAGGTTCGTAACGGTCGCCCACGGCCAGCAGCATTTCCTTGGTGAAGTACAGGTCGCCGCGCTTTTCTCCGTGGTATTCCAGAATCTGGGTTTCCACGATGGAGTCAACGGGGCAGCTTTCTTCACAGAAGCCACAGAAAATGCACTTGGTCAGATCGATGTCGTAGCGGGTGGTGCGGCGCGAGCCGTCATCACGCACATCGGACTCGATCGTGATCGCCATCGCAGGGCAGACGGCTTCGCACAGCTTGCAGGCAATGCAACGCTCTTCGCCGTTTTCGTAGCGGCGCAGCGCGTGCAGGCCACGGAAACGGGGCGACAGCGGCGTCTTCTCTTCGGGGAACTGGACCGTGATCTTGCGCGCAAACGTGTAGCGACCGGTCAGGGCCATGCCCTTCATCAATTCCCAGAGCATGAAGCTCTTGAAGAAATCCTTCACCGAGAAAGAGCGGGGAGAAACTGCAGTAGTCATGTTGTATTCCTCCGCTTATTTCCAGATGTTCCATGGCGACAGCAACCAGCCGCCGACAAAGACCAGGTACACCAGGGTGACGGGGATGAAAATCTTCCAGCCCAGACGCATGATCTGGTCATAGCGGAAACGTGGGAAAGTAGCGCGAATCCAGATGAACATCGACACCACCAGGAACGTCTTGGCAGCCAGCCAGATCCAGCCCGGGATGAAGGACAGGAAATCGAATGGTGGCAGCCAGCCGCCCAGGAACATGATCACGGCCAGGATCGACACCAGCCACATGCTCGCGTACTCGGCCAGGAAGAACACGGCAAAGCCCATGCCCGAATATTCCACCATGTGACCGGCCACGATTTCCGCTTCGCCTTCGACGACGTCAAAGGGGTGGCGGTTGGTTTCGGCCACGGCCGAGATCAGGTAGACGATGAACATCGGCAGCAGCGGCAGCCAGTTCCACGACAGGATGCTGGCACCCGACGATGCCATCATGCCCTTGCCCTGGGCCAGCACGATCTCGGTCAGGTTCATGCTGCCGGTGACCATGATCACCACCAGGAAGCAAAAGCCCATCGCGATTTCATAGCTCACCATCTGGGCCGATGCGCGCAGCGCGCCCAGGAAAGCGTACTTGGAGTTCGATGCCCAGCCGGCGATGATCACGCCATAGACTTCGATCGAGGTAATCGCCATGACCAGCAGCAGGCCCACGTTCACATTGGCCAGCGCCACATCGGGACCGAAGGGGATGACCACCCAGGCTGCCAGCGCAGGCATGATGGCCATGATCGGGCCCAGGCGGTACAGGCCCGAGCTTGCCGCCGTCGGCGTGATGATTTCCTTGGTCATCAGCTTAAGGCCGTCGGCCAGAGGCTGGAGCAGACCAAAAGGGCCGACCCGGTTGGGGCCGTAACGCACTTGCATGAAGCCCAGGAGCTTGCGCTCCCACAGGGTCAGGTAAGCCACTGCGCCCATCAAAGGCAAGACGATGCACAGGATCTTGATCAGGTTCCAGATCACGGGCCAGACCAGGGTCGCCCACCACTCTGCCGCGATCAGGGTCAGACCGCCGTTGTAGATTGCGTCGATCATGCTGCCACCACCTCCGAGGATTGGCGGGCATCCGCCGTCATTTGCAACGACGGCGCGCGACGCACGATGCCATCGAGTTGGTAGATGCTGGCCACCACCGGCTCCTGGCCTGCAGGCGCCGACACGGCCATGTTGGTCTTGGTGCTGTTGGACAGCAGCTCGGCAGGCACCTGGCCTTGCGAGCCCGTCGCCACGGCCAGCACGTCCTGCGAAGAGTCAAAGGCCATGCCTGCGACGTCCAGCAGATTGCCCAGCACGCGCAGCACCTTCCAGCCCGGACGGGTATCGCCCAGCGGCTTGACCACGGCGTGGAAGCTCTGCACAAGGCCTTCGGCATTCACGAACGAGCCCGAGGTCTCGGTGAACGGCGCGATCGGCAGCAGCACATCGGCGATGTCCATGTTGGCCTTGAACGGGCTCAGGCTCACCACCATCTCGCAGCCTTGCAGCGCCTGGCTGCCAGCGGCCGTGTCGAACGCGGGTTCGCAGTTGAGCAAGATCGCGGCCTTGATGCCACCGGCGAGCATCTCGCCAGCGTGCATGCCATGGGCCTGGGGCACGGCACCCACCCATTGCGCACCCACGGTGTTGGCCGCTTCGGTCAGGAAGCCGACGGTAGCTCCCGTCTGCGCGCCAATCCAGTTGGCGATCGACAGCAAGGTGCTCGCTTGTGCATGGTGCGCCACGGCATTGCCCAGCAGGATGGCCTTTTGCTCGCCGTTTTGCAGCGCGCGGGCAATCTCGATGGACTCGGGCGTCACGGTACCGGCGTTGTTCGGCGCTTCCACACCCTTGGACTGGGCGAGGGCCGCTGCCACGGAGGACAGCGCGTAGGCCCACTGCGCAGCAGGTGTGATCACCTGGTGGGCCAGCGGAATCGCCAGATCAAAAGCCTTGGACTGGATGGCGGTCACCACCGCGCCCTTGCGGGCGGCCTGGCGGATACGTTGGGCGAACAGCGGATGCTCCTTGCGCACGTTCGAGCCCACGATCAAGGCCGTGTTCAGGTCCGACAGCGAGGCGATCGAGCGGCCCAGCCAGCGCACGCCTTCTGCCTTGGCAAAATCGGCGTTGCGCAGACGGTAGTCGACGTTCTGGCTGCCCAGCGAGCGCACCAGCTCGCCGGCCAGGAACAGCTCTTCGAGCGTGCTGTGCGGGCTGACCAGCGCACCCACGGCGCTCGCGCCATGGTCGCGTTGCACGCTCTTGATGCCATTGGCCACGTATTCCAGCGCAGCTTGCCAGCTCACTTCGAGCCACTGGCCGCCTTGCTTGATCATCGGCGCGGTCAGGCGCTCTTCACCGTTGAGCGCTTCGTAGGAGAAGCGGTCGCGGTCGGCAATCCAGCATTCGTTGACGGCGTCGTTCTCGAACGGCACCACGCGCATCACCTTGTTGTTCTTGACCTGAACGATCAAGTTGGCACCGGTGGAGTCATGGGGCGAGACCGACTTGCGGCGCGACAGCTCCCAGGTACGGGCGCTGTAGCGGAAAGGCTTGCTCGTGAGTGCACCCACGGGGCAGATGTCGATCATGTTGCCCGACAGCTCCGAGTCCACCGTATCGCCCACCACGGTGGTGATCTCGGCGTGCTCGCCGCGGTTGACCATGCCCAGCTCCATGATGCCTGCGACTTCTTGACCGAAGCGCACGCAGCGGGTGCAGTGGATGCAACGGCTCATCTCTTCCATCGAGATCAGCGGGCCCACATTCTTGTGGAAGACCACGCGCTTTTCTTCTTCGTAGCGCGAGCTGCTGGCACCATAGCCCACAGCCAAGTCCTGCAACTGGCATTCACCGCCCTGGTCGCAGATCGGGCAATCCAGCGGGTGGTTGATGAGCAGGAACTCCATCACCGATTGCTGGGCCTTGACCGCCTTGTCCGAGGTGGTGCGCACAATCATGCCTTGCGTCACGGGCGTGGCGCAGGCAGGCATCGCCTTGGGCGCCTTCTCGACGTCCACCAGGCACATACGGCAGTTCGCCGCGATCGACAGTTTCTTGTGGTAGCAGAAGTGAGGGATGTACTTGCCCGCCGCATCGGCCGCGTGCATGACCATGCTGCCTTCCGCGACCTCGACCTTCTGACCGTCTATTTCAATTTCAACCATATGCTCACTCGCGATCAGGAAGAAGCAGCGGTCTGCTTTTCAGCAGCGTTGATCTTTGCTTCGAATTCATGGCGGAAATGCTTGATCATTGCGCGCACCGGCATCGCTGCCGCATCGCCCAATGCGCAAATCGTGCGCCCCATGATGTTGCCGGCTACCGAGTCCAGCTTGTCCAGATCCTCGGCGCGGCCGTGGCCGTGCTGGATGCGGTCGACCATGCGCCACAGCCAGCCCGTGCCTTCGCGGCAAGGGGTGCACTGTCCGCAGGACTCGTGCTGGTAGAAGTAGGACAGGCGCAGCAGGCTCTCGACCATGTCGCGCGAGTCGTCCATCACGATGACGGCGCCCGAGCCCAGCATCGAGCCGGCCTTGGAGATGGAGTCATAGTCCATCGTGCAGGCCATCATGATGTCCGCTGGCAGCACAGGGGCCGACGATCCGCCAGGGATCACGGCCTTGAGCTTGCGGCCGGTGCGCACACCGCCGGCGAGCTCGAGCAAGGTGGAGAACGGCGTACCCATTGGCACTTCGTAGTTGCCGGGCTTGTTCACGTCACCGCTGACCGAGAAGATCTTGGTGCCGCCGTTGTTGGGCTTGCCGCATTCCAGGTAGGCCTGGCCACCGTTGCGGATGATCCAGGGAACGGCCGCAAAGGTTTCGGTGTTGTTGATCGTCGTGGGCTTGCCATACAGACCAAAGCTGGCCGGGAATGGCGGCTTGAAGCGGGGCTGGCCCTTCTTGCCTTCGAGCGATTCGAGCAAAGCGGTTTCTTCGCCGCAGATGTAGGCGCCAAAACCATGGTGCGCATGCAGCTCGAAGCTGAAGCTGCTGCCCAGGATGTTGTCACCCAGGTAGCCTGCCGCACGCGCCTCTTCCAGCGCCGCTTCAAAGCGTTCGTAGACCTGGAAGATTTCGCCGTGGATGTAGTTGTAGCCCAGCGAGATGCCCATCGCATACGCGGCGATGGCCATGCCTTCGATCACGATGTGCGGGTTGAACATCAGGATGTCGCGGTCCTTGCAGGTGCCAGGCTCGCCCTCGTCCGAATTGCACACCAGGTGCTTTTGGCCGGGGAAGTTGCGGGGCATGAAGCTCCACTTCAGACCGGTGGGGAAGCCAGCGCCGCCGCGGCCGCGCAGGCCCGACTCTTTCATCGTGGCAATGACCTGGTCCTGGGTCAGGCCCTCGCCACCGTCCTTGCCCAGCAGCTTGCGCAGGGCCTGGTAGCCACCGCGCGCCTCGTAGTCCTTGATCGACCAGTTCGTGCCATCCAGACCTGCATAGATCTGGGGCTCGATATGGCGGTCGTGGAAGCAGGTTTCCACGCCGGTGGCCTGGAACTGCGACAGAATTTGAGCGGCTGTCGTCACTTGGTGTCCTCCGCTGCGCGCAAGCCGGTCATCAGCTGGTCCAGCTTTTCGTTGTCCATGAAGCTGCACATGTGGCGGTCATTGACCAGCAGCACCGGTGCATCGGCGCAGGCGCCCAGGCATTCCGATTGCTCGATGGTGAACACGCCATCGGCGGTGGTATCCCCCATCTTGATGCCCAGCTTGTCTTCCAGGTGCTTGAGCGCCTCGCGGCCGCGACGCAGCTGGCAAGGCAGGTTGGTGCACACGCTCAATTTGTACTTGCCCACCGGGTGCTGGTTGTACATGTTGTAGAAGGTGGTCACTTCATGCACGGCGATCTCGGGCATCTCCAGGTACTCGGCGATCACCGCCTCGCTCTCCTGGCTCACCCAGCCCTGCTCCTGCTGCACGATAGACAGGCAAGCCATCACGGCCGACTGCTTCTGCTCTGCCGGATACTTGGCAACTTCGCGGGCAAAGCGTGCTTTTGTTGCTTCGGTAATCATCGGTCAACGTCTCCAAACACGATGTCCAAGGTGCTCAACACCATCACGGCATCGGCCAGCATGTGGCCACGGCTCATTTCGTCGAGCGCCGAGAGATGCACAAATCCTGGTGGACGAATCTTCAGGCGGTAAGGCTTGTTGGCACCGTCGCTGATCAGGTAGATGCCAAACTCGCCCTTGGGGTGCTCCACCGATGCATAAGCCTCGCCCTCGGGCACTTTGAAGCCTTCGGTGAACAGCTTGAAGTGGTGGATCAGCTCTTCCATGTTGGACTTCATGGCTTCGCGATCGGGAGGCGCCACCTTGTGGTTGCCCGTGATGACCGGACCGGGGTTGGCACGCAGCCAGTCCACGCACTGCTTGATGATGCGGTTGGACTCGCGCATCTCGGCGATGCGCACCAGGTAGCGGTCATAGCAGTCGCCGGTCTTGCCCACCGGAATGTCGAAATCCATGCGGTCATAGACTTCGTAGGGCTGCGACTTGCGCATGTCCCAGGCCAGGCCCGAGCCGCGCAGCATCGGGCCGGTCAGGCCCAGGTTCATCGCGCGGTCGATGTCAACCACGCCGATGCCCACATTGCGCTGCTTCCAGATGCGGTTGTCCGTCAGCAGGGTTTCGTATTCGTCCACGCACTTGGGGAAGCGCGCGGTGAAGTCATCGATGAAGTCGATGAGCGAACCCTGGCGGTTGCGGTTCATCTGCTCGATGGCCTTGGCATTGCGCACCTTGCTGGCCTTGTACTGCGGCATGCTCTCTGGCAGATCGCGGTACACGCCACCCGGACGGAAGTACGCCGCGTGCATGCGCGCGCCGGAGACGGCTTCGTACATGTCCATCAGGTCTTCACGTTCGCGGAAGCTGTAGATCAGAATGGTCGAGCTGCCGCCGTCATTGCCCGAGGAGCCCAGCCACATCAGGTGGTTCATGATGCGGGTGATCTCGGAATACATCACGCGGATATATTGCGCGCGGATCGGCACTTCCAGGCCCAGCAGCTTTTCGATAGCCAGGCAGTAGGCGTGCTCGTTGCTCATCATCGAGCAGTAATCCAGGCGGTCCATATAGGGCAGCGACTGGATGAAGGTCTTGCTCTCCGCCAGTTTCTCGGTGGCGCGGTGCAGCAGGCCGATATGCGGGTCTGCGCGTTGCACCACTTCACCATCGAGCTCCAGCACCAAACGCAGCACGCCGTGTGCTGCAGGATGCTGGGGACCGAAGTTGAGTGTGTAGTTTTTGATTTCAGCCATGGTTCTTCATCGTGAGGTCAGAGCGCCTCAGTGCAGGCCTCCGTAATGGTCTTCACGAATAATGCGGGGCGTGATCTCGCGCGGCTCGATCGTCACCGGTTCGTAGATCACGCGTGCCTGCTCGGCGTCGTAGCGCATCTCCACATGGCCCGTCAGCGGGAAATCCTTGCGGAAGGGGTGACCGATAAAGCCGTAATCGGTCAGGATGCGGCGCAGGTCGTCATGGCCTTCGAAGACAATGCCGAACAGGTCAAAAGCTTCGCGCTCGAGCCAGTTGGCCGAGGCCCACAGCTGGCTGAGGGTGTCGAGCACCGGGAAATCGTCGTCCTGGCAGAACACACGCACGCGCAGGCGCTGGTTCAGGCTGATCGACAACAGGTGCGAGACCACGGCAAAACGTGGGCCATCGGTGCCCACGTCCTTGTATGCGGAGTAATCCACGCCGCACAGGTCCATCAGCATCTCGAACTTGCATTCGGGCGCATCGCGCAGCAGCTGCATGGCTTGCAGGTAGTTCGAGGCCGAGACTTCCACGGTCACTTCACCCAGCGCCAGGGTCACCGAGCGCGCCTTGTCGCCCAGCACGCGGGCGATGGTCTCTTGCAGCACGCTAGGCTGTATCAGTTCTACACTCATTCCAACTCCTAGGCGCGCGCGATCGTGTGGGTGCGGCGGATTTTTTGCTGCAGCTGGATGATGCCGTAGATCAGCGCTTCTGCCGTGGGCGGGCAGCCTGGCACATACACATCCACCGGCACAATGCGGTCGCAACCGCGCACCACCGAGTAGCTGTAGTGGTAGTAACCACCACCGTTGGCGCACGATCCCATCGAGATCACCCAACGCGGCTCGGCCATCTGGTCGTACACCTTGCGCATGGCCGGAGCCATCTTGTTGCACAGGGTGCCAGCCACAATCATCAAGTCAGCCTGGCGCGGGCTGGCGCGGAAGACTTCGGCGCCAAAGCGGCCAATGTCATAACGCGCAGCGGCCGCGTGCATCATCTCGACGGCGCAGCATGCCAAACCAAACGTCATGGGCCAGATCGACCCAGTCTTGGCCCAGTTCACCACCGAGTCGTAGCTCGTGGTGACAAAGCCTTTCTCCAACACACCTTCAATCATCGTGTACCTTTTTGATTTCCGGTTATTCCCAGGTCAGCGCGCCCTTTTTCCATTCATAGGCGAAACCCACCACCAGAATGGCCAAGAACACGAGAACCGCGATAAAACCAGGCATTCCCACTTCATGCAGCGAAACCGCCCATGGGAAGAGGAACGCAATTTCCAAGTCGAAGAGAATGAAAAGAATGGCGACGAGGTAGTAGCGCACATCGAATTTCATGCGCGCGTCTTCAAAGGCCTCAAAGCCGCATTCGTAAGGGGAGTTTTTCGCCGCGTTCGGGCGATTGGGTCCGAGGATGTAGCCTATGACCAGTGGGCCAAGGCCAACGCCTGCTCCCACCAGGATAAACAAAAGGACCGGGAGGTATTGTTCGAGGCTCATCTTGATGTCTACTCACCGCAGGAGCCAACCCAGGTAAGCACAAGACGCGACCCAGGCAGGCCTTTTATTGTGTTGGTGCCGTCGGCGAGACTCGAACTCGCACAGCTTTCGCCACTACCCCCTCAAGATAGCGTGTCTACCAATTTCACCACGACGGCTGATTTGACTTGCCTGGCAAGCACCGATTGCTTTTGAAACAATCTGCTCACCAGACAGACTCAGATTCTACTCTGTAAAAACCCTGAGTTCAGGGATTCTTTTCAAATAGTTGAGTTATTTGCCTGCAGGCTGTGCTGGCTCAGCAGGTGCGGCCGGTGCAGCAGCGGGCGCAGCAGCGCCAGCGGCAGGCACCGAGGCATCCGCACCAGCGGCGGGAGCCGCAGGGGCTGGGGCAGGTGCAGGGGTCGACGCAGGAGGAATGGTCGCATCCACCGGAGTGCTCGACTGCGGGATCGTCGCAGCAGGGCCTTCGAGCACGCTACCGGCCGAGGTCGGGCGTGCATTGCCCAGGTAGGCCAGCGCCAAGGTCGCGGCAAAGAACACCGCCGCCAGCACACCGGTGCTGCGCGAGAGGAAGTTGGCGCTACCGGAAGCACCGAACAGGCTGCCCGCGCTGCTGCCGCTGCCAAAGGCAGCACCCGCATCGGCACCCTTGCCATGCTGCACCAGCACCAGGCCAATCATGACCAGTGCTGCCAGCATTTGAATCGTCAACAGAATCGTTACCATCATCTACCCTTTTATCAAACTTGGTCGTCGCCAGCAGCCGCTTGCCCTCAAGCAGCTGCAGCAATAATTTTCAGAAAGTCCTGGGCCTTCAGCGAAGCGCCACCGATCAGCCCACCATCAATATCGGGCTGGGCGAGCAGTTGCTCGGCGTTGCCCGCATTCATGCTGCCACCATACAGCACCGGCACCTTGGCAGCCTGCGTGCTGGCCGCTGCGAGTTGCGCGCGCAACACAGCATGCACGGCTTGCGCCTGCTCGGGGCTGGCCGTCTTGCCCGTGCCAATGGCCCAGACCGGCTCATAGGCCACGACGATTTCCGTCACACAAGCACCCACCGCATGGATCACCGCCGCCAGTTGGCGCTTGACCACCGCTTCGGTCTGGCCAGCTTCGCGCTCAGCGAGCGTCTCGCCCACGCAGACAATCGGCGTGATGCCAGCGGCCAAGGCCTTTTGCGCCTTGGTCGCCACCAGCGCATCGGTTTCGCCGTGGTACTGGCGGCGCTCGGAGTGGCCGACCAGCGCGTAGCGCACCGCAAAGTCACGCAGCATCGGGGCCGAGACTTCACCAGTGTAGGCACCGCCATCGTGCGCCGACACATCCTGCGCGGCCAGCGCAATCGCCGAGCCTTGCAGCAAAGCCTGCACCTGGCCCACATAAACGGCAGGCACGGCCACCGCCACATCGCAGCCCGGTTGACCCAGGCCTTGCAGCAGCTCGGCCAGCAAGGCTTCATTGGCAGCCAGGCTGCCGTTCATCTTCCAGTTTCCAGCAATCAGTTTTTTCACAATTGATCCCAGGTCAGCACGATCTTGCCGATATGTTGGTTGGATTCCATCAGCGCATGGGCCTGGCTGGCGTGTGCGGCCGGGAATTGGCTGTGGATGATGGGACGCACCTTGCCCGCTGCCAGCAGTGGCCAGACCTTGGCCTGCAAAGCCTGGGCAATCGCCGCCTTGAAGGCCACCGGGCGCGGACGCAGGGTCGAGCCGGTGATCTGCAGACGGCGGCGCAGCACCAAGCCGGCATTGAACTCGGCCTTGATGCCGCCTTGCACGGCAATGATGACCAGGCGGCCATCTTCGGCCAGCGCCTCGACCTCGCGGGCCACATAGTCGCCCGCCACCATGTCCAAAATCACATCCACACCCTTGCCAGCGGTGATGCGCGCCACTTCGGCGACAAAATCCTGGCTGCGGTAGTTGATGGCCTCGTCGGCACCCAAAGCAAGGCAAGCCTGGCATTTCTCATCGGAGCCTGCGGTCACGATCACCTTGGCACCAAAGGCCTTGGCCAGCTGGATCGCCGTCACACCAATGCCGCTGCTGCCGCCCTGGATCAACAAGGTCTCACCGGCTTGCAACGCCCCCCGGTCAAACACATTGCTCCAGACCGTGAAGAAGGTCTCGGGCAGGCAAGCGGCCTCGACATCCGACAAGCCCTCGGGCACCGGCAGACACTGGGCCACGGGAGCCACGCAGTACTCGGCATAGCCACCACCGGCCACCAGCGCGCACACGCGGTCACCCAGCTTGAGACCTTGCTCGGCCATGGCCGCCGTGTCTCCCGCCACCACCACACCGGCCACTTCCAGACCCGGCAGGTCCGAAGCACCCGGGGGCGGCGCGTAATGGCCCTTGCGCTGGACCACATCGGGGCGGTTTACACCACTGGCGACCACGCGAATGCACAGCTCGCCCTGCCCCGCCTGCGGCACAGGACGCTCTCCCAGCTTCAATACCTGCGGATCACCAAAGGCGGTGATCTCGACTGCACGCATCTTGTCCACGCTTGTTTCCTCAGCCAATCACAATCGGCACACGCTTTTCAACAGAAAAACGCACCCAGCGCCAGGCGCATGGGTGCGTCACACAGCAAATTATTGCTGTTGTTGTTGCTGCTGCTGGTCAGCATCACCGTCCACGCGCGGCTCGCGTGGTTCGCGGTGCTGGCGGGGAGCGCGATCACCACGGTCGCCGCGGTCACCCCGATCGCCGCGTGGTTCACGCGATTCGCGTGGCTCACGCTCGGCCATGCCGGCTGGACGGTCCAGCAGCGCCTTCATCGACAGCTTGACACGGCCCTTTTCGTCCGTCTCCAGCACCTTGACCTTGACGACCTGGCCTTCGCTCAGGTAGTCGGTCACCTTTTCCACGCGCTCGTGGGCGATCTGGCTGATGTGCAACAGACCGTCCTTGCCGGGCAGCAGGTTCACCAGGGCACCGAATTCCAGGATCTTGACGATCGGGCCTTCGTAAATCTTGCCGATTTCGACTTCGGCGGTGATCTCTTCGATGCGGCGCTTGGCTTCGTCCGCCTTGGCGCCATCGGTGGCGGCGATGGTGATGGTGCCATCTTCCTCGATGTTGATCTGGGTGCCGGTCTCTTCGGTCAGCGCACGGATGGTGGCGCCGCCCTTGCCGATCACGTCACGGATCTTCTCGGGATTGATCTTCATCGTGTAGAGCTTGGGCGCGAACGACGAGACTTCGGCCTTGGCTTCGCCCATCGCTTCTTGCATCTTGCCCAGGATGTGCATGCGCGCTTCCTTGGCTTGCGCCAGCGCCACTTGCATGATTTCCTTGGTGATGCCCTGGATCTTGATGTCCATCTGCAGCGCGGTGATACCGTTGGTGGTACCGGCTACCTTGAAGTCCATGTCACCCAGATGATCCTCGTCACCCAGGATGTCGGTCAGCACGGCAAACTTGTTGTCTTCCTTGATCAGACCCATGGCGATACCGGCCACGTGGGCCTTCATCGGCACGCCGGCGTCCATCATCGACAGGCAGCCGCCGCAGACCGAAGCCATCGACGAGGAACCGTTCGATTCGGTGATCTCCGACACCACACGGATGGTGTAGGGAAACTCTTCCTTCGAAGGCAGGCAAGCGGCCAGAGCGCGCTTGGCCAGACGGCCGTGGCCGATTTCGCGGCGCTTGGTCGAGCCCATGCGGCCCACTTCGCCGGTGGCAAAGGGAGGCATGTTGTAGTGGAACAGGAAGCGGTCTTCAAACTCGCCAGCCAGCGCGTCGATGCGCTGTGCATCACGCTCGGTGCCCAGGGTGGAGATCACCAGCGCCTGGGTTTCACCACGGGTGAACAGGGCCGAGCCGTGGGTGCGGGGTAGCACGGACGAACGGATCTCGATAGGACGCACGGTACGGGTGTCGCGGCCGTCGATACGGGGCTCACCGGCCAGAATCTGCGAGCGCACGATGCGCGCTTCGATGTCAAACAGCATGCCATCGACCTTGACGCCGTCAAAGGCCACGCCTTGCTCGGCAAGACCGGCCTTCACAGCAGCGTATGCCTGGCGGCAGGCCAGCGTACGGGCTTGCTTGTTGCGCAGTTGGTATGCATCGCGCAGGGCGGCATCGCCCAGCTCGCCGACCTTGGCGATCAGTGCTTCGTCCTTGGCAGGCGCGGCCCAGTCCCATGCGGGCTTGCCCGCTTCGCGCACCAGCTCGTGGATGGCGTTGATCGCGACCTGGCCTTGCTCGTGGCCATAGACCACAGCACCCAGCATCACTTCTTCAGGCAGTTGTTGGGCTTCGGATTCAACCATCAGCACAGCAGCTTCGGTGCCCGCCACCACCAGATCCATCAGCGAATCCTTGCGCTGGGTCTGGCCGGGGTTGAGCACGTATTCGCCGTTGATGTAACCCACGCGGGCAGCACCGATAGGGCCGTTGAAAGGAATGCCCGAGATGGACAGTGCAGCGGAGACAGCGATCATCGCAGCGATGTCGGCATCCACTTCAGGGTTCAGCGAGATGGTGTGGATGACCACATGCACGTCGTTGTAGAAACCTTCGGGGAACAGCGGACGGATCGGGCGGTCGATCAGGCGGCTGGTCAGCGTCTCGAGCTCGCTCGGCTTGGCTTCGCGCTTGAAGAAGCTGCCGGGGATCTTGCCCGCAGCGTAGGTCTTCTCGATGTAGTCAACGGTCAGCGGGAAAAAGTCCTGACCGGCCTTGGCGATCTTGGAGCCCACGACCGTCGCCAGCACCACGGTGTCGTCGATGTTGACCAGCACCGCGCCGGAAGCCTGGCGGGCGATTTCACCGGTTTCCATCGTGACCGTGTGTTGGCCCCACTGGAAAGTCTTGGTGACTTTGTTGAATATGGACATAGATTGCTCCTGGTTAAACAGCCAAAAACCTGTCGGTTCTCGGCAGGAGCCGGCATTCAGAACACGATGCCATTCCAGGGAGGTTGAAGGCCTGGAACCCGGGGTTCAGCCCCCTTGGAATGACACAGCTTCGCTCTGTTTGCGCGGCGTTGAAGTAAAAAACGCCTGAGCTAGCGGACTAACTCAGGCGTCTCCATCTCACCCTGGGCTTACTTACGCAGGCCCAGCTTAGCGATCAGTGCAGTGTAACGGTCAGCGTCCTTGGACTTGAGGTAGTCCAACAGCTTACGACGACGGCTCACCATGCGCAGCAGGCCGCGACGACCGTGGTGGTCCTTGGCGTGCGTCTTGAAGTGAGGGGTCAGTTCGTTGATGCGGGCGGTCAGCAGAGCCACTTGGACTTCTGGGCTGCCCGTATCGGTAGCGGAACGTGCGTTGGCCTTTACAACTTCGGCCTTGATAGATGCGGCGATCATGTGTTTTCCTTATAAGGAACACCGGCTTGTGCTGGCATTCTGGTTACTTGCGCCGCAGCCGGAAAAGCTTGCGACGTGCGTCTTGCACCATGCAAAACCCTGCAATTATACCCAATAACTAGTTTTCAGTTTTCAGGCCCAAAACCGCACCAAAGCCGATGCCGCCGCGCCCAGCACCACCACCAGCAAAAACGGCGCGCGCAGCGCCAGCGCGATGATGGCCACGGCCATCGCCGCCAGGCGCGCATCGAGCACCAGCTGCTGGCCGCTGACGAGGGTGTTCATGGCGGTCAGCGCCGCCAGCAGCGCAATCGTCAGCGCACCAGCCACCCGGGCCATGCGCGGGTGGCGCAGCCAGTGCGCGGGCACGCCGTAGCCCAGCAGCTTGGTGCCATAGGTCACGGCGCTGGCCAGCAGCACCCAGATCCACCAGTGGTTGCCCACGTCTGCCATCGCGTTCATCGTGCGGCCTCCTGCGCGCTCGCGCCCTGCCCGGCCGTGCCGCTGCTGCGCGAGCCGTAACCCCAGGCGGCCCCCACCACCGCCGCAATCAAGATAGGCACGCCCGGCGCCACCCAGGGCACCGCCAGCATCGCAATGCTGGCAGCGACCACCGCCAGCGCGATGGGCTCCTTGTGCGTCAGGCGCGGCCACAGCAGGCCCATAAAGGCGGCCACCGCTGCGCCGTCCAGGCCCCAGCGCCCCGGGTCGCCCAGGGCATTGCCCAGCAAGGCGCCCGCGGCGGTGAACAGGTTCCACAGCAGGTAGACGCCCACCCCTGCGGTCCAAAAGCCCCGTTTTTGCTCGTCCTTGTCCGCCTGCCCCAGCGCGGTGGCGGCCGATTCATCAATCGTCAACTGCGCCGACAGCAGGCGTGCCAGGCCGCGCGGGCCGAGCAAGGCGGCCATCTGCATGCCGTAGACCGCATTGCGCACGCCCAGCAGGCTGGCTGCGCCCAGCGCTGCGGCCCCGGCACCGCCACCGGCGACCACGCCGACAAACGCAAACTGCGAGCCGCCGGTAAACATCAGCAAGCTCAAGGCGCAGGTCTGCCAGACCGTCAGGCCTGCTGCCACGCCCAGCGCGCCAAAGGAAATGCCGTACAAACCGGTGGCAATGCTGATCGACACGCCCATGCGCACGGCGGGCGAGGACCAGAGCCCTGAACTGTTAGAAGCCATGGGCGGCGATTGTAGAGGGTGTTGCACCTGGGCGCAGGCCGCTGCATGTCTTTGGGGCGCCAGGGGCTGCTTGGGCGCAAAAAAGCCCGCAGGACCAGGGGCCTTGCGGGCTTTGGTGACACCAAGCCAGACGCTCAGACGCTTTGCAGACTGGCGCTGTCAATGCCGCGCGCAGCTTCCCGCGCGGTCTCGCGGGCCGAGGCCAGCGCCGGCACGCAGACACCGGCCACCAGGTGGATCAGCGCCTCGGGCACCGCGTTGTAGGCGCCGCGCGGGCCCAGGATATTGATGGAGCCCAGCACCTCCCCGCCATACCAGACGGGAATATTCAGCACCGCATGCAGGCCTCGGGCAACCAGGTCCTCGGCTTCGGAGAACACGGTGCGGATGTCGGCCTCATCCCGCCCGATATAGGGCAGGCCCTGGTCCAGCACCCGGCCCGACCAGGGGCCCTTGCCGGTGGCCTTGAAGCCGCCCAGCGGGCTGATGTCCTCGTTGGACGAGTAGATGCGGCGCATCAGCTTTTCCTGCTGCAGGTAGACCAGGCCGGTCAGCAGGCCATAGCCAAACAGCTGCTGGCAGGCCTCGGCAATCGCGGCCCAGTGGCGCTCGGCATCGCTGCTCTGGCCCAGGGTGTGGGCCAGGCGGCCCAGGACATGGGTGGTGCTCATTGCTGAATCCCTTCCAGGGACACGCCATGCGTGTTCTTGCCGAACAGCAAGATGCCCATGCCGCCGACAAACAGCACGCCCGTCATCAGCGCAAACACGCCGCCAAAGCCCAGCACCGGGTAGGCCGCTCCCACGATGGTGGGTGAGGCGATCGAGCCGATACGCGCCAGCGCCGAGGCCGTGCCCATGCCGGTGGCACGGATCGAGGTCGGGTAGATTTCCGAGGTGTAGGTGTACTGGCCGGCAATCACGCCATTCATGCCAAAGGACAGCAGCATGCTCAGCAGGATGATCTCCTGGTCCGCACCGGCAAAGGCCAGGCCCAGCGCGGCCAGGCAGGACACCAGCATATAGGCCAGGATGGTGTACTTGCGGCCGATCTTGTCGTTCAGGTAGGCGGCCGAGTAGTAGCCGGGGATCTGCGCCAGATAGATCAGGATGGTGAAGGAGAAGCTCTTGGTCACCGCAAAGCCGCGCGCCACCAACAGGCTCGGAATCCAGACCAGGAAGGCGTAGTAGCAGAACATCACCGTGATCCAGAACACCCAGACCACCAAGGTGGTTTGCAGGTACTGGGGCTTGACCAAGGTAGCCAGCTTGGCCCAGGCGCCTTGCACGGCGGAATCGGCAGCCTTGGCAGCCAGGCTCATCTTCACCGGCTCGGGCAGCGGCTTGCCACTGCTGCGCTTGACCTGCTCTTCAATGGCGGTACAGATGCGGCTGGCCTCGTCATGGCGGCCCATCTCTTCGAGCCAACGGGGCGACTCGAACAGCGCGCGGCGCATCCACAGCAGGAACACCACCGGCACCGAGGCGATGACCATGATCCAGCGCCAGCCGTCGTCGCTCATCGGCACGATGAAATACCCCAGCAGCGCCGACATCACAAAACCAAAGGAAAAAAAGCCCGCCAGCGCACCGGTGAAGCGGCCCCGGTAGCGGCTGCTGACAAACTCGGCCAGGTAAGGCGCGACGATCGCCCCCTCCGCGCCCATGCCCACACCGGCAATCATGCGCAGGATGTAGAACTCATGGAAGTTGGTGGCAAAGGCATTGATGAAGGTGGCCACGCAAAACAGCACCAGCGCCCACATCATCACGACCTTGCGGCCAAAGCGGTCGCCCAGCATGCCCGACAGCAGCGCGCCCACCAGGAAGCCGACATAGGTGCTGCTGGCAATCCAGCCTGACTGAATGCCGGTCAAACCCCATTGTTCGCGCAGCGAAGGCAGGATGAAGGCGATGATGCCCGCATCCAGCGCCTCAAAGGCCAAGCCCAGGCCGCCAATGATGAGCAAGGTGAAATGGAAGCGGCTGAAAGGCAGCCGCTCCAGACGTTCGGAAGCGTTATACATATAGTTGTTCTCGCTCAAAGCCCATCAGCAGGCGTTCTTGTGGATGAAGCCGTCGCGCATGATCAGCTTGATCGCCGCGTCATGCTGGGTCAGCACCGAGACATCTTCCAGCGGGTTGCCGTCGACCAGCAGCAAGTCCGCATAGGCACTCTCCACCACTTCGCCCAGCAGGCCTTCGTGGTTCAGGATCTCGGCGCCGATCAGGGTGGCTTGTTGCACCACCTTGGCGTGGCCCAGCACCTTGGCGCGCAGCACCAGCTCGTCCGATTGCATGTAGTGCGTCTCGCCCAGCAAGTCGCTGCCAAAACCCATCTTCACGCCCGCGGCGTCCAGCACTTCCAGCGCCTTGAGGCCGTTGGTGCGCACCTTGGCAATCTTTTGCACCGATTCGTCGGGCAGACCGTACTTGGCGCCGTCGTTGGCCAGGCCTTCGTAGGTGATCAGGGTCGGCACCATGTAGGCACCCTTTTCCTGCATCAGCTTGGCGGTGGGTGCATCGACCAGATTGCCGTGCTCGATGGTGCGCACGCCGCACTCGATGGCACGGGTGATGGCCTGGGGCGTATACGCATGGGCCATCACATAGGTGTTCGCATTGTGGGCCTCTTCCACAATGGCGGTCAGCTCCGAGACCGAAAAGCCCAGGTTGTTGATCGGATCGTTGGGCGAGGCCACGCCGCCCGAGGCCATCACCTTGATCTGGGTGGCGCCCTTCAGAATCTCTTCGCGCACCGCCAGGCGGCAGGCATCGACGCCATCGACCACCTTGCCGATATTGCCGATCTTGTAGGCGCAGGAGCAGGGGTCGAGCGTGTCATTGCGCGCCCGGAAATCGCCATGGCCGCCAGTTTGCGACAGCGCCTTGCCAGCGCAGAACAAGCGCGGGCCAGCCACCTGGCGCGTACGCACCCCTTCGGCCAGCGCCCAGTCGGCACCGCCGGCATCGCGCACCGAGGTAAAGCCCCGGTCGATCATGCCCTTCATGATGGGCAGCGCGCGCAGCAGCGCCAGCGCATTGGGCAGATTGGCAACCGCACCCAGGTTGAAGCCCGAGGCCATCACGTGCACATGGCAGTCGATCAGGCCGGGCATCAAGGTCATCCCCTTGGCATCGATGACGGTGGCGTCCGCCACCTCGAAGTCTTCGGCACTGATCTTTTCGATCAGACCGTTGCGCACCAAAATGGTATGAGTAGAAGTCAATACGAGATTCCGGGTGTCCAGAATCTTGGCATTGCGGATCAGGGTGGATTGCATAATCGGTTGTGGCGTTCACAGCGCCATGGTTGCCTCTAATGCCCCGAACTCTAGCCAAGCTGCAACAATATGTGGCAATGACATGACGTCATGCATCTGCCAATTCTTCCTACCATCATGAGTGGAGCTCATACCCCATGCGCCGACGCTGCCCCACGATTTCAGAGCTGAATGCCTTTTTGCTGTCGGCGCAGCACCTGTCGTTTTCCAAGGCCGCCAAGGAGCTGTTTGTCACGCAAAGCGCCATCAGCCGCCACATCGCGGGCCTGGAGGCCTACCTGGGCCACCCCTTGTTCATGCGCCGCAGCCATGGCTTGGCGCTGACCCATATCGGCGAGAACTACCTCAAACTCGTGCGCCCGGCGATGGAGTCGCTCGAACGCGCCACCACCCAGGTCATCTCCACCGCGCAGAACGCCCACCTGCTCAGCCTGTCGGTCGCGCCCACCTTTGCCGCCAACTGGCTGTTTCCCCGGCTGGAGAGCTTTCGCGCCAGCAATCCGCACATCGCCATCCACTTTGTGCGCTACAGCACCACCGACAGCGCCGAGACCGGCGATGGCTTCGATGCCTCCATCCAATACGGCTACGGCGACTGGCCGATTGCCGATGCCCAGTACCTGATCGGGCGCGAGACCAGCATCGTGTGTTCGCCCAGTTACCTGCAGCAGCACCCGATTGCGCACTTCAACGACCTCAAGCAGTGCAGCCTGCTGCAGCATATCGAGCTGCCCACCTCCTGGGACGACTGGTTCACCGCCTATGCCGGCCCCTATGAAGGCGCACGCATCGGCCCGGGCTTCAACCTCTTTACCCTCATCATCCAGGCCGCTATTGGCGGCTTGGGCGTGGCGCTGGTGCCCAGTTGCCTGCTGCAGGAGTCGCTGGCATCGCACAAGCTGGTAGAGCCCTTTGGCCAGCGCTTTGAAAGCCCGCTGGGCTACTACCTCTGTGCCCCCACCTGGCGCAGCGACATGGAAAGCTACCAGCGCTTTGGTGAATGGTTGCAGCAGGAATGCCGCCACCCTCCTACAGCCACTTGATCTGCAGCGGCAACCTGGCCGCCTCCTTTGCTTCTATGCTGGACATCAGCCCTGAGCGAAGGAGTTCCTGTGAAGACCCACCATTCCCCTTTCAACAAAATTGCCCGCTCGGTTGCCAAGTTCAGCGGCCACCCCGTCTGCTTTGTCGGTGCCCTGGCGGTCATCGTGCTCTGGGCCCTCAGCGGCCCATTCTTTGGTTTCAACGACACCTGGCAGCTGGTGATCAACACCGGCACCACCATCGTTACCTTCCTGATGGTGTTCCTGATCCAGTCCACCCAGAACAGCGATACTGAGGCCATGCAGATCAAGCTAGATGAGCTCATTCGCGCGATCGAGCCCGCCCGCAACCGCATGCTTTCACTGGAAGAGCTGGACGAAGACGAGCTGGATGCGCTGCGCAAGGAGTTCGACATTCTGGCCGACAAGGCCCGCCAGGCCGAGGACGGCAACACCACCCGCTGAGCACCCACCCAGCCTGCCCAACCACGTGCAGATACCCGCGTGGTGTCAGCGCTTGTGCTTGTTCTTGGCCCCACCCTGGCGCGCCTTGAAGCGCGGGTTGGACTTGCAGATCACATAGATGCGGCCACGGCGCTTGACCACCTGGCAATCACGGTGGCGCTTCTTGGCTTCTTTGAGCGAGGACAGGACTTGCATGGCAGAGCTTCTCCAAAACAGCAACAGAGCAAAAATGATAATGCATTCTCATTATCATTTCAACCCCATTCCGTGGGATCGATGTAAAGCGCTGCATCCGCAAGCCTTCGCTCAGGATTCGCCGACGCTCCCCGTCACTGGCAACACAATGCCGGAGATATAGCTGGAGCAGGCCTGGGAGGCCAAAAACACATAGGCGGGCGCCAGCTCTTCGGGCTGCGCGGGCCGGCCCATCTGCGTGTCAGCGCCAAACTTGCGCAGGTCCTCTGGGTTTTTGTCGGCCGGGTTCAGCGGTGTCCACACCGGGCCCGGGGCCACCGCATTCACCCGTATGCCCCGCTCCATCAGGTTCTGCGCCAGCGCTTTGGTAAACGCATGGATGGCGCCCTTGGTCGCAGAGTAGTCCAGCAGCTGCTTGCTGCCGCGCAGGCCGGTAACGGAGCCGGTGTTCACAATCGCATCGCCCCGCTGCAGGTACGGAATGGCGGCCTTGACCATGTGGAAGTAGCCAAAGATATTGGTGCGAAAGGTCTCGTCGAGGCGCTCGGTGTTCAGGTCCTCAATGTCGGCCGCATGCTGCTGGAACGCAGCATTGTTGACCAGCACATTGAGCGCGCCAAATTTTTTCAGCACCTGCTTGACGGCCTTGTCGCAAAACTGCGGGTCCTGCACATTGCCGGAGATTGCCAGGCTCTGCTGGCCCTCGTCCTCGATCAGGCGGCAGGTTTCTTTCGCATCATCGTGCTCATTGAGGTAGAGGATCGCCACATTCGCGCCCTCGCGGGCAAACAGCACGGCCACCGCCCGGCCAATGCCCGAGTCGCCGCCGGTGATGACCGCCGTCTTGCCCTCGAGCTTGCCGCTGCCCCGGTAGTTGTCTGCCAGGTAGAGCGGTTGCAGATCGAGCGCTTTCTCATGCCCGGGCTTGGCCAGCTTTTTGCCAGGCATCGGCGGTGTGGGTACCTCGTGGCCGGGGCCGGGTGCGGTCTTTTTACGGGTTTTATCGTCCTTGCTGCTCTTGGCTTTTTTGGACGCCTTGGCCCGAGCGTCATTTTGGCTTTGCGCATGCTGGATGCGCTGCTGTGCAGCCACCACTTCCTCGACCGAGCGCTTTTCTGCCGCAGGCTTCTTGCTGGCGCTCTTTTTGGACTTGCTGGTGGATGGGCTCATGCTGAAACTCCTTGGATCTTGAACTCTAAAAGAATGAAACGACATACCGCAGCGGCACACCGCTGCTACATCAATCTCGACCGCCCTACATGCGCTTACCCGCTGACAAGCTTGTCCGACATACGGCCGTCGCAGCGCGCAGTACAAACAAGGCAGAAAGGAGGCCGCCATGCCAACCCCTACTACGCCCCCTCAACCGCCGGTGGCGCCACCGCCGCCGGATCTGCCCAAGCCCGAGCCCATTGATCCGCCGGACAGCACCTTGCCGATCGAGGAACCTGGGCATGAACCACCGGTGAAAGATCCGGAACCCGTCTAAACGGGCAATGCAACAGGCCAGTACACCACCCGGTGGCTGGCCTGTTTTACATCCTCAGTTTTTCTTGGCAGCGGCATTGCGCTTGCGGGTAGCCGCCGCCTTTTTGGCCGATGCGGAGCGCGCTTCGGGGCTGCGGCTGGCTGCGGCTTTTCTGGCCGCTGCCGAGCGCGCGGCTGCGAGCTGCGACCCCGGCCCTGTGGCCTTGCCCCGGCCCGATCCGGAGCGCTTGCCGCCGCCGGTAGCCTTGTTCACCGTGGCCCAGGCGCGTGCAGCGGCTTCGTCTTCCGACACGCCTTTTTTCTCGTAGCTTTTCTCGATATGGCGGGCCATGCGTTTTTGCTTATCGGTATAAGCGGATTTATCTCCTTGGGGCATCACAAATCTCCTTGGGTGCTGCGTTGAGGCGGGGTGGCTCAGGGTGGATGGGGGTTACTGCGATGGATCACCATCGGCAGGCGGGCCGCCACCACCGGGCTGGGGCTTCTTGGGGGTGGTGGGGACTGGCTTTTGCGCTTGTGGTGTAGCCAGCGCAAGGTTTGCAGGGGGCAGATGGCGCATGGGGGTTCTCCGAGGGCTGAGTCAATGCTTTCAGCCTAGCCCTGGCGCAATGCGCTGCCTGTCAGAAAAACGCTTTGCTGCCGCTTGTTCCGCTTTACACAGGGCGTAACGGCGATGCGCGTACCTTTGCGCGCTCCCCAGGCCTACACAGCGCAGCCATAGCGCTTGCAACACTGGGCTTTTGCATGCGCTGCCTATGCCGCAGCAGGAGAACGACCATGCCCCAGCCCTACGACCCCAGCCAATCGCATACCCAGCCCCCTATCCCGGGCCAGCCCCAGCCGGCGCCTGGTGAGCCGGGCACGTATGAGCCCAGCCCTTTGCATCCCTACCCGGGCAACCCGCAGCATCCCTACCCAAGCGAGCCGGTGCACCCCTACCCAGGCAACCCCGAGCACCCCTACCCCGGCACGCAGCCAGAGCCCGCGCCCGATACGACGACTGGTCAATCGGTGTGAGTGGATGCAGCGTTTAGAGCGCCTGCGGTCTTATTTCTGCGTTGCCTGCAGGAGATCCAGCCGGCGCTGCACCTGCTCGGCAAGCGCCGTATCGCCCAGCTCCCGCGCTAGGCGCTGCTGGTTGATCAGCCAGGCCATCACGGCACGGCGCCAGCCCTGGGCCGAAGCGGTGTCCACCGCCTGGGTGACGACCGCCATCGGCACCGGCCCGCGCACCGCCAACACCCCGGCAGCGACCAGGCGCGAGAGCGGGTCCTCTATCGCCGCCAGCGCAGCGGCAGCCTGCGCAGGCGCCAGCGGCGCCACCGCCTGCTGGGCCTTGGGCAGCAGCGCCACATCCCCGGCAGCCAGCTGGCCCTTCAGATAGCGCGCATAGGCCTGTTCGGCATCGGCGGCATCCTGGGCCACGGCCTCAAAGCCTGTGCAAGGGGCGGCATCCAAGGCAGCCACCTGCGCAGCGCAGCGCGCCAGCTCCAAACGGGCCAGCAAGTCGGGCCGGGCCGTGCGGCTTACCTCATCGCGTGCACGCCGCCATTCGGCATCGGCCACCCGGCTGTTGCCCGACAGGTAGGCATCGGTCGCGCGCTCGGCAGCGCCTTGTTCGTTGATCGCCCAGTCGGGCGCCTTCTTGCCGCTGGCGCAGCCGCCCAGCACAGCGGCAGCCAGCAGTGCGGCGGCCAGGCGGGTGGTGATGGCAATAGCTGCGCTCATGGCAGTCGCACCTCGGCATCCTTTTTGGCAAACGGCCATTTGCGGTTCAGCTCGGTCAGCATGCCTTCCACCTTGCGCAGATTGGCCTCTACATCGGCACGCAAATCACCCAGCTGGTTGGTGGCGTCCTTGGCATTGGCGCCCACGGCCTGGGCCTCCACCAGCACCGCATCCACCTTCTTCAGGCTGCCGCGCACATCGCCGAGCACGGCATTGAGCTGCTGCACCGTGGCGCGCACTTCGGGCATCACGCCATCGGCCCCAAACACCTGCTTGTCGGCATTCTTGGCCAGGCCGTCCAGCCGCGCCAGCAGCTGGTTGGTGCGGTCCAGGGTCTGCGATATCTTGCGTGCCTCGGCATCCCCACCCATGACCACGCCCAGCGCGCCGCTGGGGCCGTTGAGCTTGGTGCTCAGGACACGCAGCTGCTCCAGGGTGCCGCCCAAGGCCGAGCCAGCGGAGGTCATCATGTTCAGGTTCTCCAGCAGCTGGCGGGCATTGCTCATCAGCTGGGGTAGCTCGGCCGTCGCATCGCCCGACAGCACCGCGCGCACAGCGCCGTCCTCCAGCTGCGGGTCGTCCAGAATGCCCGAGTAGGCCTTGATCGTCGTGCCGCCCACCAGGCCCTTGACCAAGGTGAACACGCTGCTGCTACGCAGCCAGTGTGCATCTTTCTCGGGCACATCCACATGGATGCGCACCGTGCCATCGGGCGCCAGCTCGATCTTGCTGACCTTGCCGATCGCAAAGCCGGAGAAGGTCATGTCCAGCCCAATGGAGACGCCTTCGGAGTCATCGGCCGTCAGGATCAGCGACTGCTTGGGCTCAAACACGCCGCGCGCATACATCAGGTAGAAGGCCGAGCCCAGGATCAGCAGCAAGGTAAACAGCAGCAATGCCCCGGCCTTGCGCTCCAGGTGCGGCACCGGCGCCAGGCCGTCTACCGCCACACCATCGACCACGGCCATACGCCGCGCAGAGGCGGCAGAAGACGGCGGCGCGGGGCGGTCGGCAGAGTCGTGGGGTTCTGGTATTTGCATGTACCGCGATCTTACCCGGCTGGCTGCCCGCTTCAAAACAAAGCTGCAATGGGTTGTTTTGAAAGGCAGACACTCACTTTCCAGCCCAGTCGCCCGCTGCTTGCCCGTCGCTTGTTACACATCGCAGCCGCGCAAGCTCTTATACTGTACATATATACAGTTATTTGCCATGCCTAAACTCGATGCCCTGTCCCTGCCGCCCACGGTGGCCGCCCAGCTCTGGCGCGGCGACCACCTGGTGCGCGCGCCGATGGCGGGCATCCCCACTGGGTGGGATGCGCTGGATGCCGAGCTGCCTGGCAAAGGCTGGCCCAGCCAGGGCCTGACGGAGGTGCTGCAGCCCCAGGCGGGCACCTTGGAATGGCGCCTGACCGGCATGGCCCTGCAGCAGTGCCCAGCGCACAAACCTGTCATCGCACTGGGCCCGCCGCTGCCGCCCCATGCCAGCGGGCTGGCGCAAAGCGGCCTGGCGCCTGGGCAGCTGGTCTGGATCCACGGCAGCCGCCCGCAAGACCAGCTCTGGGCGCTGGAGCAGCTGCTCCGGGCCAATGCCGCAGCCGCCCTGCTGGCCTGGCTGCCCCAGGTGCAGCCCGAGCAGATACGCCGCCTGCAGATCAGCGCCCAGCAGTTTGAAGGCCTGGTGTTTGTGTTCCGGCCCGAGAGCAGCCGGCACCAGGCCTCGGCGGCGCCACTGCGCCTCTTGGTGCGCAGCAGCCAGCCCTGGTCGCTGCAGCTGGAGCTGCTCAAACGCCGGGGCCCTGTGCACGAGGGCACGCTGGAGCTGCCCGCCGTGCCGCCCAGCCTGCAAGCCGTGCTGCCCGCGCGCCTGTGGCCCGGCACCGTGCCGCAGCCAGCCACCCTTCCTTCCACCACCTCGACCCGAGCCATCCTCTTGCCAGACCATGACAGCGATCTGGGCCGCCCTGCTGCCCCAACTCCCCCACCCCGCCGCCAGCGCGCGCCCCAGTCCAGCCTGCAGCACTGAGGCCACCCCAGCCGCGCCCGCCACGCCCACGGCCCAGATGCAAGGCCTGGCACTGTGGGCGCAGCAGTTCACGCCGCGCCTGGCCTGCGTGCCCTCGGACAGTGTGTTTGGCGATGCCCTGGTGCTGGAGCTCTCGGCCAGCGAACGCCTGTTTGGCGGCCGCCAGCAACTGGCCCGGCGCCTGTTGCGCGAGAGCCGGCAGCTGGGCGTGCAGGCCATCAGCTGGGCCCCCACCAGCCTGGCGGCCATTGCGCTGGCGCGCTGCAGCATCCGCCACGGCATGGGCCAGCCGCTGCCCCAGGTGCTGGCGCCCCTGCCCTTGCAGGCCATCGATGCAGTGGCCCGCCATGCCGAGCTGCTGAGCCAGCTGGGCTGCCAGAGCCTGGGCGCCGTGCATGCGCTGCCCCGGGGCGCGCTGGCCCGGCGCATGGATACGGACATCCTGAAAGCCCTTGACCAGGCCCATGGCCTGCTGCCCGACCGCTACCCCTGGATCCAGTTGCCCGCCCGCTTTGATGCCCGGCTGGAGCTGCCCATGCGCATCGACCAGGCCGATGCGCTGATGCACGGCGCGCGCCAGCTGCTGCTGCAGCTGTGCGGCTGGCTGGCGGCGCAGCGGGCGGGCGTACGCAGCTTTCGGCTGTGCTGGTGCCATGATGCGATGCGCTCCCGCCATGTAGGCGATGGCGGCGAGCTGACCATCCACACCGCCAGCACCACGCGCGATCTGCAGCACCTGTGCCGCCTGCTGCAAGAGCACCTGGCCCATGTGCAGCTGCAAGCCCCTGTCGGCGAGCTGCGCCTGCATGCCGATGCCCCCGAAGCGTTGCAAGAGCGCAGTGCCAGCCTGCTGCCCGACAAAACCGCCGATGGCGAAAGCCTGGAGCAGGTGCTCGAACGCATCACCGCCCGCCTGGGCGAAGACCAGGTGCAGCGCCCGCTGCTGCGGCCCGACCACCGCCCCGAGTGGCAGGTGCAGTGGCTGCCCGCGCAGCCAGCCGGCAAGGCCAAGGCCGCCCCGCCCGCTGCACAGCCCCATTCACGGCTGCATGCACCGCTGCATGTGCCGCCCCTTGCGCAGCCCAGCTTCTTGCTGCCCACCCCCCTGCAACTGCTGCAGGACAGCCAGAGCCGGCCGCTCTACCACGGCCCCTTGCAGCTGCTGCTGGGCCCGCAGCGCATCGAAGGCGGCTGGTGGCACCGCAGCCCTGGTTTTTTGCCGGCGGCCGACTCGGATGGCGACACCCACATCGATGAGGCGGCCCCCGGCAGCGATCACAGCGATCACCGCAAAGATCCGCCCCAACCCGCCCCCATCACCCAAACCGCCCACACCGCGCTGCGTGATTACTGGGTCGCCCACAGCCCGCATGCCGGCTTGCTGTGGATCTTCCACACCCGCTTGTCCGCCAACAGCGGCGCCTGGTTTCTGCATGGCCGCTTTGCCTGAGCAGCGCCGCACCCGTCTAGAGCCATGGCCACGCGTCCCAAACTCTCCATCCCCCACTACGCCGAGCTGTGGTGCCTGAGCAATTTCAGCTTTCTGCGCGGCGCCAGCCACCCGCATGAGCTGGTCGAGCGCGCCCAGGCCCAGGGCTACCGCGCGCTGGCCCTGACCGATGAATGCTCGCTCGCCGGCATCGTGCGTGCCCATGTCGCAGCGCGTGACTGCGGGCTGCCGCTGATCGTCGGCGCGCAGTTTGAGGTGCAGCCCAGCGATGCGGCCGCGCCCGCCTTCACCCTGGTGGCACTGGCCTGCAACCTGCATGGCTATGGCAACCTCTGCGCCCTCATCACCCAGCTGCGGCGCAAATCGCCCAAGGGCAGCTATGCGCTGGCGCAATCAGCCATCCACCCGCGCGCGCTGCAAGACTGCCTGCTGCTGCTGGCCCCCAGCCGCCAGGCCAGCCCAGTGCAGATCCAGGCCCAGGCCACCTGGCTGCAGCAGCACTTTGCCGGCCGCTGCTGGCTGGCCGTGCAGCTCGATCGCAGCCTGGGCGACGAGGCCTGGCTGGCGCAGATGCGCGCGGCGGGCAGCAGCAGTGGCGTGCCGCTGGTGGCCGCTGGCAATGTGCACATGCATGTGCGCTCGCGCAAGCCCATGCAGGATGTGCTGACCGCCATCCGCCTGCGCCGCCCGCTGACCGACTGCGGCTACGCGCTGCAGCCCAATGCCGAGCAGCACCTGCGCAGCCGGCTGCGGCTGGCGCAGATGTACCCGCCCGATCTGCTAGGCGCCACCCTGGACATTGCCGCGCGTTGCCAGTTCTCGCTGACCGAGCTGCGCTACCAGTACCCCGACGAGGTGGTGCCGCCCCAGCTCACACCAGCGGCCTATCTGCGCCAGCTCAGCTACGAAGGGGCGGCCCGCCGCTGGCCGCAAGGCACGCCGCCGCAGGTGCAGGCCACCTTGGAAAAAGAGCTGGCCCTTATCTCCGAGCTGCAGTACGAGCACTACTTTTTGACCGTCTACGACATCGTGCGCTTTGCCCGCAGCAAGGACATCCTCTGCCAGGGCCGGGGCTCGGCCGCCAACTCGGCGGTCTGCTTTTGCCTGGGCATCACCGAGGTCGATCCGGACAAGACCCGGGTGCTGTTCGAGCGCTTTATCAGCAAGGAGCGCAACGAGCCGCCCGATATCGATGTCGACTTCGAGCATGCCCGGCGCGAAGAGGTCATCCAGTACCTGTACAAGAAATACGGCCTGCACCGCGCAGGCCTCACTGCCGTCGTCATCCGCTACCGGCGCAAATCCGCGATCCGCGATGTGGCCAAGGCGCTGGGCTTTGCGCCGCCCAGCATCGATCTGCTGGCACGTGACCATTCGCGCTGGGACGACGAGTTGCTGCGGGCCGAAGCGCTGGCCCAGTGCGGCCTGCAGGCGGGTGACCTGGCCGTGCGCCAGCTGCAGGAGCTGGTCGAGACCCTGCGCGATTTTCCGCGCCACCTGTCCCAGCATGTGGGCGGCTTTGTGCTCACCCGGGGCCCGCTCTCGCGCATCGTGCCGATCGAGCGCGCCAGCATGGAGAACCGCACCGTCATCCAGTGGGACAAGGACGACCTCGATGCCGTCGGCCTGCTCAAGGTCGATGTGCTGGCGCTGGGCATGCTCACCGCGCTGCAAAAAATGCTGCGCCTGGTGGGCGCACGCCAGGGCCGCAGCTTTGCGCTGGGTGATATCCCGCACGACGACAAACCCACCTACGACATGATCTGCGCGGCCGACACGATCGGCGTCTTCCAGATCGAAAGCCGCGCCCAGATGAGCATGCTGCCGCGCCTGCGGCCCAGGGAGTTCTACGACCTGGTGATCGAGGTCGCGCTGGTGCGGCCCGGCCCCATCCAGGGCGGCATGGTCCACCCCTATCTGCGCCGCCGCCAGGGGCTGGAAGAAATCCAGTACGAAAGCGAGCTGTTGCGCCCGGCGCTGGAGCGCACCCTGGGCGTGCCCATCTTCCAGGAGCAGGTGATGCAGATCGCCATCGATGCGGCCGGCTTCAGCGCCGGCGAGGCCGACCAGCTGCGCCGCTCGATGGCGGCCTGGCGCCGCACCGGCAACCTGCAAAAGTACTATGACAAGATCATCAACGGCATGACCGGCAATGGCTACTCGCAGGCCTTTGCCGAATCGATCTTTCAGCAGATCCAGGGCTTTTCGGAATACGGTTTTCCGGAGAGCCATGCCGCCAGCTTTGCGATCCTGGTGTACTTCAGCGCCTGGATCAAATGCCACTACCCGGCCGAGTTTCTGGTGGCCATGATCAACAGCCAGCCGCTGGGCTTTTACAGCAACAGCCAGCTGATCCAGGACGCCCAGCGCCATGGCGTGCAGGTACTGCCCGTCGATGTGATGCACAGCGCCATGGACTGCAGCACCGAAGCGGCCAGCGGCCCCCACCCCGCCGTGCGCCTGGGCCTGCGCCTGGTCAAGCAGCTGCAGCAGACACAAGTCGAGCGCCTGCTGCAGGCCCGCAGCGCCGCCCCCTTCGACAGCGCCCAGGACCTGGCCCGCCGCGCCCAGCTGGACGCCCCGGCGATGAAGTACCTGGCCGCCGCCGATGCCCTGGCCAGCCTTGAAGGCCACCGCCGCAACCAGCTCTGGCACGCCTCCGCACCGCTGCACCACAGCCGCCTGCTGCGCGCAGCCCCCATCGACGAGGAAGAGCTGCAACTGCCCGCCGCCAGTGAGCAGGAAGACATCCACTGGGACTATGCCGCGCTGGGCCTGAGCCTGCGCCGCCACCCCATGGCCTTGCTGCGCGAACGCCTGCAGCGCCACCGCTTCCAAACCCAGGCCGAGCTGCGCGAAGCGCGCGACGGCAGCTGGGTGCGCGCCTGCGGCATCGTCACCCTGCGCCAGCAACCACCCACTGCCAAGGGCGTCGTCTTTATCACCCTGGAGGACGAAACCGGCAACCTGCAAGTCATCTGCTGGCCCCATCTGCGCAGCGCCCAGCGCGATGCCCTGCTGCACGCCCAGTTCCTGGCCGTGCAAGGCCGCTGGCAGCGCAGCGGCGAGGTCGGCAACCTGATCGCGCACCAGTTGCGGGATGTCTCGGACTGGTATGACAGCCTGCGGATTCGGAGCCGGGATTTTCGGTGAGGGGGACTGGCCCTGACCAAGGGCAGTCCAAAGATAGGCTGATTTCGTCAACCTAACCAGGGGCAGTCCAACCAACAGCACAAGAGTGTCTAGCAAAGCCTGGGCGATTCACGGATTGGTAGCACCACGTCAATCCATGCCGAGCGATATCAGGTGCCGATGCGGCTGCAGCGGATGAAGTGAACACGGGCGCTCGTCATCGCAGAACTCCGCTGCTGCCCGCTTGGCATCAGCGGCCCAAGGCCGTCTCATGCAGGTACTGCCAGCGCACGGCCCCATCGGCGCAATCAACAATCGCCGTGGCCCAGCGCACCATGGCTGTGCCGTTCAGATGGTGGGTCTCCTGGTAGCGCAGCGCCACGCTGCTAGCGGCTTGCCAGACGCTGCTCACCTCACTGATCTCAATGCGCAGCCCGGGCCGACCGGCAGCGGCCTGCTGGAGCATGGCAGCCACCTGCGGCAGCTGCACCACGGCACCAGCAGTGGTGACCATGCTGAAGCCTTCCGCAAATACGGGCATCAGCTGGTCAATGGCGGCCCGCGCCATGCCCGGCGCGCCGGCAAAAATGGTTTGGATCAGTTCGTGCACGTCGTAGACACTGCGCTCGGCAGCCTGGGTGTAGGGATTATTCATGGTGGGTTTTTTCTGCAGGCAAGCTGCGTAGTGGAAGAAGGGGAAGCAATCCCAGCAAGGCGGCGATCGCAAATGTGAGGTGATAGGCCTGGGGCGCAGACCAGCGCTGGGCAAGCAGATTGAAAAGCATCAGCAGCAGCGCCGCGCCCACGCTGAAGGCCATTTGGCGGTTGATGTTCCACAGCACACTGGCCTTGTGGGTTTGGGCGCCGTCAAAATCCATCAGCGCCGTGGTCTGCGCGGTGTTGGCGCCCATCCCGCCGCCTGTGCCCATCAGCGCATAGGCCAGGATGAGGATCGGCAGATCCTGTGTGGAATCCACCGCCGCCAGCGCCGCAATGCCCAGGCTGTGCAGCAGCATCGAAAGCACAAACAGCCGCCCAGCCCCCACCCGGTTGTACAGGCGCCCGCACAGCACCATGGCCACCAGCGCCCCTGCGGCATACACCACCATGAAGCGCCCCGTCTGCGCCGCTCCCATATGGAGCAGGTCTTGCAGATAAAAGATATTGAGCAGGTTCACGCCGGTAAAAATGCCGGGGATGGCGTAGTACACCCAGATCGACAGCGCGAGCCGCGGGCTTTGGAGCAAACGCACATCCACAATGGCATCGGCCACCTTGCGGGAATGGCTGGCATAAAGGCGGGCCAACAGCAGCGCAGCCCCCAAACAAGCCAATGCCACCACGCCCGCTTGGCCCGCACCGTAGAGCGACATGCCGAGCAAGGCACTGGCCAGCGCGGCGCTGATCAGCAGCAGGCCGAGCAGGTCGGGCCGCGTCTGCGCTGGCCTGGGCTCCTCGCGCAGCCACAGCCATGACAACGCAGCGGCCGCCAGGGCCAGCGGAATATTGGCGTGGAACACCCAGCGCCAGGAGGCCTGATCCACGATCCAGCCGCCCAGGCTGGGAGACAGCGCGGGCGCCAGCAGGGCCACTGCCATGACCAGGGTCGAGATGCGGGCCCGCTCGTCGCCTTGGAAACGGTTGAAGGTCATCGCCTGGCCCACAGGGATCAGCAAGCCCCCAGCCATGCCTTGCACAAAGCGCCAGCCCACCATCTGGCCAAAACTGCTGGCCTCGCCGCATGCCCAAACAGCCCCCGCAACCACCAGCATCGATGCTGCCAGCATGCGCCGAGCGCCCCAGCGGCTGGCCAGCCAGGGACTGAGCGGAATGACAAGGGTCAGCCCGAGGATGTAGGCATTCGCGACCCAGGCGCTGGCCGCGCTGCCGATCTGGAACGCGGCGGCCATGCGTGGCAAGGCCACGGCGGGCATGAAGATGTTGATGCAGTCAATAAAAAATCCCAGCAAGAACACGGTGGCAATGCGGTAGCGGTACGTCATCTTGGATTCCTTTGGCCCAGGATGGTAGGCAGGGCTGCGCGGCCCGTCGATACCGCTATGCTTGAAACTTTGTTTGGCCAGATTGAACAATGAACCGCATCGCTCTCTCCACCCAGCTGCACCGCGTGCAGACCTTTCTGGCCGTTGTCGAGCTGGGCTCGTACACCAAGGCGGCCGATTACCTGTCCATCAGCAAGGCCATGGCCAGCCTGCATGTCAAAGCCCTGGAAGAGGCCCTGGCCGTCACGCTGCTGCTGCGCAGCACACGCAGCATTGCGCTGACCGAAGCGGGCCAGAACTTCTACGATGAGTTCAAGGAGCTGGTCGGCCAGCTGGAGAGCAAGTTTGACATGGCCATGCAGGGCCGCAAGCGCATCTCAGGCACCTTGCGCCTGAGCACCACGGGCGAATATGGCGAGCGCTACATCCTGCCGCTGGTGGCCAGGTTCGTGCAGCAGTACCCGGCCATCTCCATCCGCTACGACACCAACTCCTCGCTGAGCGACCTGATTGCAGAAAAGCTCGACCTGGTGGTGCGCCTGGGCAGCCTGGCCGATTCGGATTTCAAGAGCCGCAAACTGGACGATTACGACATCGTGCTCGTCGCCTCGCCTGCGTTGCTCAAAAGGCATCCGGTGCGGCAGCCCGCTGATCTGGCCCCGCTCCCCTGGATTGCCAACAGCAATCTTCACAGCCCCACGCACTGGATCCTGCGCGGCCCCCAGGACAAGGAGACCGAGGTCAAAGGCAGCGCCGCCCACCATGCCAACACCTCCGCCGCTATCCGCCTGATGGCGCTGTCATCGCTGGGCATCGCGGTGCTGCCGGCCTGGCTGGTCGAGCAGGACCTGCACAGCGGCGCATTGCAGCAGCTGCTGCCCGGCTACAGCCTGCCACGCCAGTCGATCAGCGCTGTTTTTCCCAACAGCCCCCACCTGCCGCACAAGACCCGCGCCTTTATCGACTTTCTCAGCAAGCACCTGGGGCAACGGCGCACAGGCTAGGCCAGGCTTAACTTCACATTGCGGCCTCAACTGGGATCAGTGCGTTAGTCAGCATGAAAAAAACCCTCCGAAGAGGGCTTGGCCACTAGGCAGTGTGGCGCTTTCTGCTGAAGAACCCGGCCAGGCCCAGCGTCAGCATCGACAGCAAGCCGATGCCCCAACCAGCCAGCCCGGGTACAGGCGTTGGCGCAGCCGGCTCGGGTGGCGTGACCTTGGCAGGAATGTGCAAGGTCACGGTGACAGGATCGGTCGTACAGGCAGGCGTAGGGGTCGACGTATCACAGACCCTGTACTGGAAAGTCACATCGCCAAAGTACACGCCGTCGGGTGTGTAGAGAATCAGCTCGGGGTGGCTGGGATCGGGGATGCTCAGCGCGCCATACTGCGGCGCGCTCAACAACTGAACCGATGCCTTGTTGATGGCGCTGCCGCCGCCTTCCACATAGTCGTTGGCGGTGACATCGGGAATCGCAAAGGCATCCGAGATATTGGGCAAGCTGTGCTCATCATCAACGCCCTTGACCACCTCGGCGGCTGGAACCTGTGAGGCAGTTACCAGAATATTGTCAAAGGCCGCATAAGACTGGTCAGTCTCCAGCTCCCAGACCACGCCCAGGCGCTGGGTTGAACTGTTAAAGCCCATGTTCGCCATATCCAAGGCATAGTGCATCGCATGCCAGTCAAACGACAGGCCATCCGGCGAAGCGCTGGAGAAAGAAAACACCTCTGTGCGCACAGGGCTGGCAGGCACCGCATTGATATTCACCGAAGACTCCGCAGCCGCGTTATCCACCAAGACAAAGCTGTCACCAGCTTCAAGCCGGTAGAAACGGAATTTGACGCTGTAGTCTTTGTTCGGTCTGTTGATCCACAGCTTGTTGTAGAAGTCGCCAGGGTTGGCGGGGTTGGCGCCATCGAGCTGCACGGCAAGCCCAGACCAATCCATCGACAGATCCATGAACTGCTGGCCTTGTGTCGGAAAAACCAGGCCCACCGCCTCTCGGTGCCGATAGTCACCGGACTGACGAACAATACCACCCGTGAATCGGTTCAAAGGGCGCGAATCATCGGCATAGCCGGTGCCTTGCCAAGCCGGCGAGTGGCTGGCATTGGCGGTAGGATTGTTGACCGCCTTGGTACACAGGCGATCGGCCGTTTTGACTTGAACGAACGAAAAGCCGTTGGCCGGATCGCTGTAATTTTGAGAGAAAGTCCCGTAGTTGTTACTCCCCGCCGGGGTGCCACCGCCATCTTTGCAAATCTCTGCCGCGTACTGCGCTGCGTTGGGCGTTTCAAAATCGTTCTGGTACACCGTGATCAGCCCCTGGGCAAAGAGGCTGGAGGTGGCCAGCAACATGGCCGAGGAAACAACGATGTTCCGGGCGTTCCGCTGACGAGTCATAACACTTCCTTGGCAATCATGTTAGGCACCATCAATACATTTGATCGTGCTGATAAAGCAAAAGACGAAGTCTATTTAGCAAAGCTTGGGGAAACACATGATGAAGGTCAAATAACGTGAATCAATGACCGTTTCATCCGGTTTGTCGCGGTCTGTGGCGCAGACCTCATACACCGCCCAGTGTAAATGTATTTATTTGTTTCCAATTCACTGGTCTATATGTATCCCGTGGCTGCCATTGATGTATCGGCAGACCTCTGCGCGTCGCCAGCATTGAGCAAGGGCCGCCTTGCCCCCAGAAAAATGCACCACCAGCCTTTGCAGACCGGTGGTGCATGCGTTGACTACAGCGGCGCTTAGAACTTGTAGTTCAGGCTCACGTTGACCGTGCGCGGCTCGCCCCAGGTGTAGGTGCTGTACCAGCTGAAGATGGTGTAGTACTTCTTGTCGAACAGGTTCTTGATGTTAAGCGAGGCGGACAGCTGCTTGTTGAAGTCGTAGCGGGCCATGGCATCCCAGACCCAGTAGTTCTGCACGGTGTGCACGGCATTGCCACCGGTCGGCACGTTGATGCTGCCCCAGGTCTTGTCCTGCCAGCGCGCACCACCACCCAGGGTCAAACCGCTCAGGCTGCCAGCGAGCTTGTAGCTGGTGTAGAGGTTGAACTGGTTGGACGGCGTGAGGGTGGAGACACGCTCACCGTCCTTGCGCGCAATGCTGTGCGAGTAACCGGCCTGGATCTGCCAGGCGGGCGTGATCTGGCCGGACACCTCCGCTTCCCAGCCCCGGGTCTTGACGCCTTGGATTGCCCGGTATGCGGGGTTGCCGCTGGGGGTGATGCCGCCACTCTCCACGGCATAGTTGTCCTGCAAGGTCTGGAAGACAGCAGCGCTGGCATTGAGCCGGCCGCCAAAGAACGAGGCCTTGGCGCCGAGCTCATAGTTCTTGCCCTCGAGCGGATCCAAGGTGCGGCCCTGCTCGGTCTGGTAGGACTGCGGCTTGAAGATGCCGCTGTAGCTGGCATAGACCGAGTAGTTCTGGTTCAGGTCATACACGGCGCCCAGGTAGGGCGTAAAGACATTCTTTTCCTTTTGCTCCTGCACCCGGTTTCTGTAGTTGGACAGGCGCCCGCCGGTGATGAGCTTCAAGTCATCGCGCAGGTTCCAGCGGGCGGTCGTGTAGAGGCCGTTCTCATAGGTGCTCTCGTCATCGCTGTAGTCAGGCGCGCTGTTCCACACCGGGGCAGGCACCTTGCCATTCCACTGGTAGTAGTTGTTCACCACGCCATCAAAGCCGCTGTTGTCGTTGTAGTAGCCTTCGTTTTTCCAAAGGCGCTTGGCCAGGCTGCCGCCCACCACCAGCTCATGGCTGCGCCCCAGCAGCGAGAACGGGCCGCTGGCATACAGGTCGGCCGCATCGCTGGTGGTGCGGCCTATGTACTGGCCCTTCCACATGCGCACGCCGGCACCGGTCACTGGATCGGGGTTGCCACCGGCTGCGGCGCCCAGGTTGGCGTCGTAACCGTTGATCTGGTGGTTGAGCTGCAGCTTGGTGACCCAGCCACTGTCAAAGTAATGCTCCAAGGTAGCAAAGGCGGTGCGGGTGTACTGGTCCCAGTGGCTCCAGTCGGCGCCGTTGTTGAACGAGCGCGGCATGGCGTTGAAATGGCCGCTCGCATCGAGCAAGGGAATACCGCCCCAGGTCGATGCCGTGGGCTTGTTGTCCTGGCGGTCGGCGCCCACCGTCAGCAGGGTTTGGGACGTCAGGTCCACCTCGACGATGCCGTAGAGCACGCCCGTCTTGCGCTCGTAGCGATCGAGCTGCGAGTGCTTGTCCTGGTAGGTGGCAACGCCGCGCGCGCGGATGCTGCCGCTGTCGTTGAGCGCGCCGCTGACGTCCAGCTCCCCCCGGTAGTTCTGGTAGCTGCCGGCGCTGATGCTGGCATGGCCACTGAACTCCTTGGTCGGCTTCTTGCGCACCAGGTTGATGGTGGCGCCTGGATCGCCACTGCCAGTCAGCAGCCCGGTGGCACCCTTGAGCACTTCCACCCGGTCGTAGATCGCCATATCGGTCAGGGTATTGCCCGCGGAATAGGCCGAGTTGCGCGCCATCGGAATGCCGTCGTACTGGAAGTTCTGGATCGCAAAGCCGCGCGCGTAGTACTCGGTGCGCTCGCTGTCGTAGGTCACGATGCTCACGCCCGGCGTGTGGTTGATGACATCGTCAATCGAGTGGAGCTGGAAGTCATCCATCACCTGGCGCGTCACCACGCTGACGGACTGCGGCGTCTCACGCGGCGTCAGCACCAGGCGGGTCGCCGTCGCCACAGCGCCAGGCGTGTAAGAGCCCGAGCCCTCGGTGATCTCACCGAGCTGGTTGCTGCGCACCGTCACCTCCGACAGCGTGACTTCGCCTCCCGCTGCAGATGGAGAGGCAGCCGATGCTGCGGCAGCGGGCGCAGGCGCGGCTGCCTGCACCATTAACACGCCCCCTTCCACCCGGCCCTGCAGGCCCGATCCCTGCAGCAAGGCCTGCAAAGCCTGCGACACATCCTGCGCACCATGCAGGGCGGGCGCTTGGCGGCCCTGCGCTGCGGCTGGTGCGGCGGTAAAGCCCAGGTTCGCCTGGCGGGCAAATTGGGCCAGCGCGCTAGCGAGCGGCTGCGCCGGAATATCGAAGCTGGCGGTTTGCGCCATCGTCGCCTGCATGTGCAAGGCCAGGCCCAGGCAGACCGCCGCATGCGCCAGCACGGTGCGGCGCGGCTTGAAAGTGAAAGAAGACATGAAAGAGTGCTCTCGTCCGATAAAAAAGCGACGACGGGACGAGACAGCGCTGCAAAGCGCGTGCGAAGCTTGGAGTGCAGGCTGCCAAAGCGCACAGCACACTGAGCGCTGCCACCGTCAGATGGATTCCTGCGTGGATGGCGTGGGCTGTACACCGCCTGAAATCCGCGAATGCCTGGCAGCGCCGCCCCGGTAAACGCGGGCACAGCTGCTGGCCAAAACGGCCCCATGATACTTATTCAAATACGAATCAGTATCATACTCAATATTAATAAGTGGCGTTTCGGCAACAGTTTTGTGAAATAACGAGCGTGGGGGTGCTGGCCAACGGCCAGTGGGGTCGCCAGCCTCCGTGCGCGCGCCGTCGCAGGCGCGGTCAGCGCTGCCATAATGGCCCGCCATGACCATCGCGCTCACCACCCTGCTCATCTACGCCAAAGACATGCAGCGCACGGCGCAGTTCTATGTGAGGCACTTTGGTTACACCTCCGACTGCGTTGTGGTCGATGGCCTGATCGCGCTCCAACCCCTGCATGGCGGCGCGGAGATCCTGGTTCACCAGGCCGCCAAGAGCCTGAAATTTGGCTCTGCGGTGCTCAAGCTCTCGTTCAGCGTGGCCGATGTCGACCAGTTTGTGGCCAAGGCCGCCGCAAAGGGGCTGGATTTTGGCCCGGTGCACCAGGCCAATGGCTACGCCTTTGCCAATACCAAGGATCCGGACGGCAACGCGATCAGCGTGTCAAGCCGCCAATACCGGGCGGGATAGGCACTACGCAAGCTCAACCCTTCAAGACCTTGAGACCATACGAGGCTTGAGCGACCCAGTTCATCACCCCAGCAATGGCGGTAAGCGCTATACCGACGAATGCCAGGCCATGCCATCCATCTACATGGGCGCTGTAGCCACCCAGTGCAGCGCCGGCGGCACCACCTAGAAAATAGGACACCATGAAAATCGTATTGGTCCTGTTCCTGGCCTCGGGATGTGTCGCAAAGATTCTGGATTGATTGGCCACCAATCCGGCTCGATTTCCCACATCCATCAACGCCATGCCAACCACCAACCAGACCAGACTCAAGCCGCAGAGGGCCACAAAGACATAGGCCAATGCGATAAGGCTGCAGCCATAAATAATGGTTCTTTCGGCGCCGAACCTGTCCACCAGCATGCCAATTTTCTTGGAAGCAAACAAACCCACCAAGCCGACAAATCCAAACGCACCAATGGCTGCAGGATTGAAATGGTAAGGCGGCTGAGAAAGCATGCTGGCCAATGAGGCCCAGAGGGCACTGAATGCGGCAAACATCAAAAAACCCGAGGCAGATGCCAGACGGATAAGGGGTTCTTCTCGCAGCATGGTGACCATGGATTTCAACAGTCCTGCGTAAGACACCGATGCTTGGGGATGTAACACCGGCAGCGTGCGCCACACCATGAAAAGCATGACACCATTGAGCGCCGCAGCGACTGCAAAAATGGCATGCCAGCCAAACTCTGCGCCTCCATAGCCGCTCAGCATTCTGGCCAACAACAGCCCTGCTGAGAGTCCACCCAACAGCGAACCAATCACCTTTCCCTGCGCTGCCGGCGCAGACGCGCTCACCATCGTCGGTATGATGATTTGCGCGGTGATCGCGGTCATGCCGACCACGGCGCAGCCGATCAGCAACCAGGTAAAGCTGGGGGCAAAAGCGCAGGCCAGCAGTGCAAGCGCATTGACGCTGATGGTTCTTGCGGCCAAGGTGCGCGGCTCGATCCGATCCGCCAGAGGGACAAAGAGCAGCAGGCCCAGCGCATAACCGAGTTGCGTGATGGTGGCTATCCAGCTTCCGTTGCCGAGTGAAACGCCAAAAGTACCCGCCATTTGTGGCAGCAGCGGCTGGTGGTAGTAGATGGCAGATACTGCAAATGCACAGCACCAGGTCATTGCAAGCAGCTGGTAACGATGCATGCATGCGTCAACCTTTTGCAGAATGGTTTTTGGCATGATGGCTCCCCTCTTCTACTCTTGAGCCAGCCGGTCATTTCCCAGCGCTGCCGTTGACAGGATTATTTTTCCGACTGCCTGACCGGATTCCAATCGGCGATGGGCCGCTTCTGTATCTTCAAGTGCATAGACACTGTCAACAACGGGATGCAGCCTTCCGTCGTCGAACAGCGCTAGCCACCGTTCTGAAAAGCGTTCCACCATGGCGCACTTCTCCTCCAGCGAGCGGCTTTTCATCACCGTCCCCATGATGGAGAGACGCCGGTAGAGAACACGGTCCAATGGCAACTCCCCTCCGCTGCCGCCCCCGAGAATGCCCACCTGGATCATTCGCCCGCCTTCGGCCAGCGAATGGATGTTGGCGGCCAGATACGGCGCACCAATAAAGTCCACAACCAGGTTGACGCCTTGGCCATCGGTATCGGCGTCGATCACTTGCTGGAAGCTCTCGGCGCGGTAGTCGATGACCCGATCTGCACCCCAGGCCAACACGCGCTGCAGCTTCTCAGCGGAAGTGCTGGCAAAGATGCGAGCACCAGCGCGGTGGGCGAGTTGCACGGCAGCAGAGCCAACCCCTCCAGCGGCGGCATGCACCAGGACGGACTGATCCGCTTCGAGACGGCCCAAGTGAAATAGCGCTTCATGGGCAGTGACAAAGACCTCGGGAATCGCTGCTGCTCGCACATCGTCCATTCCGCGCGGAATTGGCATAGCCATCCTGTGGTCCATGCGGGCGAATTCGGCGTAGGCCCCTCCACCAACGATCCCCATCACCCGATCACCTATTTGATAACCCGAAACGGATGCACCAAGGTCAACCACCTCGCCTGCGACCTCCAGCCCCATCAGCTCGGAGTCGCCAAAGTTGGCCCGGCCATAGCGGCCCATGCGCTGCAAGGCATCGGCCCGGTTGACGCCAGCAGCACCGACTCGCACCAACAGGTCATGGGGCCGTACCTCTGGAATCGGCAATTCCTCGATCTTGAGCGTCTCAGGACCACCAAAGACATTCTGAACAACGGCTTTCATCAACTTGCGACTCCTTCTTCGAGCGAAATCAGCTCAACTACAATGGATTCGATGGTACGGGGCCAGACCCCGCTTGATAACTGGCCAGAATTCGTTAACGGTTTTGCGGGAAATGCAAATATGGGCGCTGAGCGCATCGCCGAGTTTTTGGAAGTGTTTGTCCACGTTACCCGTGAAGGCAGCTTCTCCGCAGCAGCTCGGCGCATGGGGGTCGCCCCCTCGTCGATCACGCGCAGCATTGACACGCTAGAAGCGCGTCTTGGAACGCCTGTTTTCAGGCGCTCTACCCGGCTCATCACCTTGACCGAGGCTGGTGCTGCGCTGCTTGTCAGAGCCAAGCGCGTGCTGGACGAGTTGGCAGATGCGCAACAGGAAATTGCGGCCCTGAGTGGTGGAGCCCATGGTGTTTTGCGCGTGGCCTGCTTTCCCACCTTCGGCAAGCGGTACGTGATTCCTGTGGTGGCCTTGCTGGCCAAGACCCACCCTCAATTGCGCGTGGAGCTGGATTTGACAGAGCGGCTTGCAGATCCTGTGGCTGAGCGCCTGGATGCGGTGATAAGGATAGGCAAACTTCCGGACAGTTCTCTGGTCGCCACCAAGATCGCCACGCAAATCCGTACGCTGTGTGCCAGCCCTTTGTACATCTCCGCAGTGGGCGCTCCAAAATCTCTGGACGATTTACCAAGCTACCAGCTCATCGATAAACTGCATGGCGCAGATTTGCTGGGCTGGTCTGACTTTCTCGGACATGGCGTTTTGCCAGACCAGGCCGTTTTTCGTTGTGATGATTTTGAAGCCATGCGCTTGGCTGCGCTGGCGGGCGTGGGCATTGCGCTGTTACCCGATTGGGTAGTAGGCAACGACATTGCCACGGGGCATCTGCTGAAATTGACTGCCGGCCCCAGCGACAGCACCTGCTTGCATTCCGACATCCATCTGCTGCGCGCGCCAGTGGAGCCCAGTGCCAAACTGCGCGTGTTCACCGAGCAGTTAAAGCGCTTTATCGGCGAGCCCCATCGTTGGGCGGTGTGAGCTGAACAGCCTGCGCGGCCCGCCAGATGGCGGACCTCGTCAAGCAACGCCTTACTGCAGTCCCAAGAACTTGAACGGCTCCGAAGGCTGGAACAATGCCGTGGCATCGCCAGCAAACGCATGGTTCTGGTTCGGGCCCAGATCGAGCTTCATCACCTTGCCGGTGTCGCGGCTGAAGTTCAGCGCCTTCAGGTCCACCCAAAAGGTATTGGGCGTCAGGGCCGATTCAAAGAAATAGAGCTTGCGTTTGTGGTCGAACACCGTGCGCCAGCGCGTCGAGGAAATATTGGGCTGGTCCGGGGTCGTGATGCCATAGGGCACGGAGACATTGCGGATCACGCTGAACACACTGGCCAGCGCCTTGTTGGGCTCCTGGGCCTGCGGCACGGCTTTCACATAGAACGACGCACGGGCAAAGCGGTCGGCCGCCCGGTTGGTGCCCGGCAGCATGACGGTGCCGCCAATCTGCTTCCAGTAGCTGTTGAGCGCCAGCTGCTCGTCAAAGGTGGGCGAGTTGGTCATCACCTGGTAGCTGCGGCTGTGGTGGATGACCTGGCGGCCGCCGATGTACTCGACAATGGCGCTGTCACCACTGGCGTCCGACATCGACAGGTGCAAGGTGGTGAGCCGGTCTTCGCCGGGCACATTGTCCGAGACGATGGTGAAGGGCTGCTGCTCCAGCGCCTGGACAGCCTCGGCCACGGTCGCAAAGTTGTCGAGCACATACTGGGCCCAGGCGGCAATCGTCAGGCCCGGTTTGCTCTTGTCATCGAACGCCGGGTACTGCGACTCGGCCAGCCACAGCAGGTTGGCGCTCAGCCCCGCTTCGTTGACGCCGTCAGTCGTGGAGACGTCGTAGCCCGAGGTCACCAGGCTGCCGTAGCGAGAGGTCCAGCGCAGCGAGTTGGGCCCTGCCTGGCCGGTTCGCTCCATGCCGCGCGGCAAGACCCAGAGGTTGCTGGTGATGTCGTTTTTCCAGTCCATCGAGCGGGCGGTGATCACCTGGTCATGCGCGCCCAGATAGACCACCCGCGTGCAGGCGATGGCGCTGCTGATGGTGCTGAGGCCCAGCACGCCCGCCAACAATGCCGTGCCCAGCTTGCGCGCAGGCAGCAGGTTCTTCTTGTTCGTCATTGGTCTCTCCCTCCCATGGTGTGATGGGCGCTGTCAGACAAGGCAGCGGGCCGCGCCTACCGCACCAGGCAGCTGCGACCCGGCTCCTGCATTTACTGGGCGCTGGCCTTCCAGGTTCCATTGGGCTGCTTGCAGAACCAGAACTGCCACTCCTCCTTAAGCTTGCCGTTGGGGCGGCTGGCTTCCACATTCAGCAGGCGGCAGGTATCGGCCTTCTGGGTCTGGCTGGTTTGCAGCGGGGTCAGCGCCATTTGCACCTGGCGGTGGCGCGGGCCATGGCTGCTGGTCCACTGCGTGGTGCTCTTGTCAGCGGCATTGTTCAGCACATCGCCCACGGCCTTGCGCAGCGCGGGCACATCCTTGGCCGGCACGCTGGCGGTGATGGTCTGGTTGAGAAACGACAGGGGCGCGGCAGACGCGGCCAAGGCCAGGCTACCCAGGACGGTGGCCAGCACCAGGGCGGGCAGTTGGCGTGCAGCAGGCTTTTTCATGGTGTCATATCCTCTCATTGAATTTTTCGGTGCGATCAGCAGCGAAGCTTCAGGCCTGCCATGCGGGCTGGCCCTGCGCGCTTCATCTGGACTCGCGTTATCAGCGTGTTGATCATATTCCATATAGTCCGATCCACCCACCCTATGAAAATGACGATGACGTTCAGCAACGCCACCCAGCCCCCAGCAGGACCCCGCCATGCCCCGCGAAAACATCAATGACTTGTTGGCCTTTGTCGCGGTCGCGCGGGAAGGCAGCTTCACCAAGGCCGCTGCGCAACTGGGCGTATCGCAGTCGGCGCTCAGCCACACCATCCGGGGCCTGGAGGCCCGCATGGGCGTGCGCCTGCTCAGCCGCACCACGCGCAGCGTCTCGCCCACCGAGGCGGGCGCCTACCTGCTGGCCCGCATCGGCCCGGGCTTTGACGAGATTGAATCGGGCGTCGCCGCGCTCAGCGATTTTCGGGACACGCCGCGCGGCCATGTCCGCATCACCACGGCCGAGCATGCGGCCAACACCGTGCTCTGGCCCAAGCTCGCGCCGGTGATGCAGCGCTACCCGGATGTGTCCATCGAGATCAATGTCGACTATGGACTGGGCGATATCGTCGCGCAGCGTTTTGACATGGGCATACGCCTGGGTGACCAGGTCGCCAAGGACATGATTGCGGTGCGCATCGGGCCCGACTGGCGCATGGCGATTGTCGCAACGCCCGACTACCTGCAGCGCATGCCCGCGCCCCAGACGCCGCAGGACCTGGCCGCCCACCAGTGCATCACGATGCGCCTGCCCACCCATGGTGGGCTGATGGCCTGGGAGCTGGAAAAAGACGGCGCTGCCGTGCAGGTGCGCGTGCAAGGCCAATGGGTGTTCAACGGCAGCCGAGCCATGCTGCGCGCCGCACTGGCCGGTTACGGCCTGACCTATGTGCCCGAAGACATGGCCGCGCCCCATATCGCGCAAGGCGAGCTGCTGCGGGTGCTGGACGACTGGTGCCAGCCCTTCAGCGGCTACCACCTCTACTACCCGCACCGGCGCGGCATGTCGCCCGCGATGCGCGTGGTGGTGGATGCATTGCGGCACAGCGAGGTGGCCAACGTAGCCGATCTGCCCGCAGTGTTGCGAACTAAGCACATGCAAGAAATTCAACGCAAATGATAATCATTTTTATGTAGAATGGCGTTTTACAGGCGCCAGCAATAACAACACCATGCCACCAGGGCCTCCTGCACCACCCCTTATAGGGGTTCCGCAGCAGACCCCTCAGCCTGCATCATCCGCATGCAGCCCAGGTCAGTAGCCAGCAGTCTTTTCTTCCCCCTTGCTTTAACTGGCTGGACCCTATGGCTTCTCGCACCTCTTCCCAGGCGCAGCGTATCTCTGCGCGCGCCACTTCCACTCTCCAACCCCGTTACCTGGCCGCCGCTGTCGCCGCGCTGGTGTCTGCCGGTGCGCTTGCGCAGCAGGCTGCCCCGGATCAGCCAATGCAACTGGTGCAACTGGCGCAAGCAGAATCGACGATGCCGCAAGTCACGGTGCAGGCCAAGGCCGAAAAGGCCCCCGGTACGGTGACCGTGATCTCCGGCGAGGAGCTGGAAAAAGCCAACAGCATGGCGGACATCTCGCGCTACCAGCCCCTGGTGTCGGCCCCCGGCACGGCATCGGGTACCAGCCGCAACCGCAGCAGCTTTGACCGCTCGGGCACCACGGGCTACAACATTCGCGGTATCGAAGGCAACCGCATCGGCATGGATGTGGATGGCATTGAAATGCCCGACGCCAGCACCCGCCCCTATGTGAGCCGCGCCGGCAACAACACCTTTGGCATTGGCCGCGACTTTATCGACCCCGAGATGTTCTCCTCGGTCGGCATCCAGTCGGGCACCACCACGGCCCGGCGCGCAGCGGGCGGCATTGGCGGCGCCGTCAGCTTCAAGACCAAGTCGGCCAGCGACTTCTTGCGCAATGGCAACACCCGCTATTTCGGCGGCAAGCTCGGCTTTGACTCGGCCGACCATTCCTGGAACGAAAGCATCACTGCAGCGGGCAAATCGGGCAGCCTCGATGGCCTGATTGCCTTCTCGCGCCGCGATGGCAAGGAGACGCAGAACAACAGCGCCCTGGGCATCAAGGCATCGCCGGAAGACTGGCATTCCAACGCGCTGCTGATGAAGGGCGGCCTGCAGATCGATGCCGAGAACCGCCTGGAGCTGTCTGCCGACCTGTACCGACGCAGCAACCAGAACCAGTTCTATGGCTGGAGCACCGACAACAGCGCCATCACACAAAACAATATGCAGGACAGCGACACCAGCCGCAACACGCTGCAGCTGTCGCACCTGTGGACGCCCAGCAGCGCCTTTGTCGATCAGCTGGACACGCGCCTGTTCTTCCAGAACACCGATACCGAAGACGTGACCGACACCACCACCTTGGCGAGCGGCGCCGTTACGCGCAACCTGTCGCAAAACAAGACCAAGGCCTGGGGCCTCTCGACCACCGGCGACAAGCGCATCGACCGCCACCGCATCAGCTTTGGCTTCAACGCGCAGACGCAGAGCCAGGAGCGCCCCTGGAACGTGCCTGGCTACATGAAGCCACAGCCCGACACCGACACCCTGCGCCTGGGCGCCTTCATCCAGGATGACATCGGTTTTGACGTGGGCGGCAAGCGCCTGGGCGTGATCCCGGCGCTGCGCGTGGACCGGGTCAAGGTCGAACCCAAGCACCTGGGCGATTTTGCCGAAGGCGCTTTGACCGAAGACGCGGCCTCCAAGCTGTACAGCAACCTCAGCAGCACCATCTGGAGCCCGAGTATGGGTCTGACCTATGAACTGACGCCCCAGTTCATGGCCTACGGCCAGTACAAGCGCAGTGGCCGTACACCTACGGCCGGTGAAGTGTTCGGCTCCTGGAACATGGACCAGAACTACGCGGGCTCCGCCCAGTACGCGCTGATCGGCAACAGCAACCTCAAGCAAGAGACCAGCAACGCCTTTGAGCTGGGCGTCAAGGGATCGCCCGCCGACGGCGTGCTGTTCAATGCCTCGACCTTCTACACGCGCTACAAGGACTTCATCGGCTACACCCGCTACACCCGCGCCAGCGCGCCGGACAAGTTCAGCAATGTGCCGGCCCACATCGGCACCATCTACCAGGCCGAGAACCGCGACGAGGCAACGATCTATGGCCTGGAGATGAGCGCCCGCCTGGACCATGGCCAATGGGCACCCGCCGTCAAGGGCCTGTACTCGACCTGGGCGCTGGGCCTGGCCCATGGCACCTCCAAATCCAACTACGCGGGTGACAAGGATGTGCCGCTGGATACCGTCCAGCCACGCAAGGCCGTCATCGGCGTGGGCTATGACGCGCCCATGCGCGCCTGGGGCGTCAACATGACCGGCACCTTTGTCGCCGGCAAGCAGGCCCAGGCCACCAACCGCGAGAGCTATACCAACGCCGGCACCGACATTGCCGACTCCAGCATCGCGCAGTTCCGCGTGCCCGGCTATGCGCTGTTCGACCTGTCGGGCTACTGGCAGATCAACAAGAACGCGCGCCTCAATGTCGGCATCTACAACCTGACGGACAAGCGCTACTGGGATTACGCCAGCAGCCGCAGCCTGCAGCCCTCCGTTGCCAAGGACCAGCGCGACATCCAGCTGCTGACCAACCCGGGCCGCACCTACGCCGTGTCGTTGAACGTCAATTTCTAAGCTTTTCTCCCACCACGAAAGGACCCCAGCATGAACCGCTTTTCCGCCGCCATGACCGCCGCTGCAGCCGCCGCGCTGCTCAGCGCCTGCGCCAGCAACAACGGCAACGACAGCAAGACCGCAGCGCCCGCCGCTGCCGCCAAGACCGAAGCCAAGGGCCCGGCCACGCCCGTGGGCGGCCACGGCCACAATGCCTTCATGGGCGGCTATGACGCCAACCGCGACGGCGTCGTCACCCGGGACGAATACGACACCCTGCGCAAACAGCGCTTTGTCGCCGCCGACACCAACAAGGATGGCTGGCTGAGCGAGGACGAATACGTGGCCGAGTTTGAGGGACGCCTCAAGGCCCAATATGCCGCCGCAGGCAAGAAGCCCGATCAGCAGTACGAAGCCAGCATCAAGCAGGCCCATGTGCGCTTCCACATTCTCGATACCAACAAGGATGGCAAGCTGAGCATCGAAGAGGAAATCGATATCGCCAACAAGACCTTCAAGAACGCCGACCGCAATGGCGACGGCGTGGTCAACGCAGCCGACATGGCAGGCCAGTAAGCCATGCAAGCGCGCCACCTGTTTGCTGCGCTTGCCGCGACGTTCAGCCTGAACGCCGCCCAGGCCCACATGCCCTTTCTGCTGCCCAGCCTGTTTGATGTGCAGCCCAAGTCCACCCTCAGTGTGGATGCGGGCTTTGCAGAAAAACTGTTCCTGTCCGAAGTCCAATTTGGCGCCACGCCGTTCAGCATCACCACGCCCTCAGGCACCGTGCTGCCCTTTGGCGAGGTGCACCAGTTCAAGACCCGCACAGTGGCGGAGCAAAAACTGCCCGACGAAAAAGGCAGCTATCGCCTCTCTACCGGCCCGCGCCTGGGTGCGATCTTTCGCAGCTGGGAAGTGAATGGCAAAACCATCGTCGTGCGCGACCCCAAGGCCGTCATGCCCGAAGGTGGCGTAATGAAGGTGCACTACCAGTCACTGTCGGTTTCCGAGGCCTACGTCACCGCCGGCGCACCCACCCCCATCAAGCCTTACGGCAAAGGGCTGGAGATCGTGCCCAGCACGCACCCCAGCGACGTGTTCGCCGCAGAGAAATTCAACTTTGCGGTGCACTTTGATGGCAAGCCGCTGCCTGACCAGAAGGTCAGCATCTACCGCTCAGCGATGGACCTGCAAGGCCAGAACAGCGTGGATGAGCTCAGCACCGACGCGCAAGGCGATATCAGCTGGACGCCGAGCAAACCGGGCATCTACATGGCCCTGGTGCGCCACCGTGCCCCGGCCCCTGAAGGCGCTGCCGCGCCGACCTATGGCTACAACTACACGCTGACCTTCCGGGTGCTGGCGCAGTAGTCTTGGTTCAGGGCTGTGGCACTCGCAGGGCTTGCTCCATCCCAGGCAAGTTCCCCGCGAGTCCACAGCCCGCCTTGCATCGCCCATCACCAGCTGGCATCCGCCCTCCCCGGCGGGCGCTGCGGCGCAAACACCTCGACCAGATGGTCCACCAGCGCCTTGGTCTTGGCCGGCAGATGGGCGCCACCCTGGAACTGCAGATAGATATCGGCCGGTGGCAGCCGCCACTGCGGCAACACCTGCTGGAGCTGGCCCGCGCGCACGAGCGGGCCGACCTCCCACTCCGAGCGCATCAAGATACCGTGCCCGGCCATCGCCCAGGCCGTGGCCGACTCTCCATCGTTGGCACTCAGCGGCCCCCTCACCTTCACGGTTTCTGTCTGCGCGCCATTGCGCAGATGCCAGGTGCCAAACGCCTCGTCGCCCTCGCGGATAAAGAGGCAGGCATGGCGCGTCAGCTCCTGCGGTGACAATGGCGCGCCCATTGCTTGCAGATAGCGCGGTGAGGCACAGAGCACACGGCGGTTGCGTGCCAGCACCCTGGCCGTCCAGCGGGAATCCGGCATATCGCCCATGCGGATGACCAGGTCGAAACGGTCCTCCAGGAGGTCGGCAGGCCGGTCGCTCAGTTGCAGCTGCACCTCGACCTGCGGAAAGCGGCGTGCAAAGGCCCCCAGCGCCGGCGCAATATGCCGCCGGCCAAAGCCGAAGGTGGCGTTGACCCGCAACAGGCCCTGCGGCACAGCGGCTGCCCCACCAATGGCGCGCTCCAGCGAACCCAACTCGGAGAGCAGACGCGCACCTTCGACGAGATAGCGCTCACCCTCAGGCGTCAGGCTCATGCGGCGGGTGGTTCTTTGCATCAGCCGGGCGCCCAGCCGGGCTTCGAGCGCTGCAAGGCGCTTGCTGACGGCGGGACCTGTGACACCCAGCTGCTGGGCCGCGCTGCGCATGCTGCCCTCTTTGCTGAGCAGCGCAAAAAAGGCGATGTCAGAAAATCCATCCATTCGTAACTCCAGCGACCGAAAGTCGTGCTCTGCAGCGCATTGTATATTTCCGCCTCAGCTGTGAGACTCGGAGCCATCGCGTACACAGAGCACCCCCCATGCACCGAACCCTTTACCGCAAGCTGGTCGACACCCATACCGTCGCCCAGCTCGACGCGCACAACGTCTTGCTGTTCTGCGACCTGCACTTGATGAACGAGTACACCAGCCCCCAGGCCTTTGCTGGCCTGGACGCGCAAGGGCGCAATGTGCTGATGCCCGGCCAGAACATGGCTGTCGTCAGCCACGTGATTCCGACCGACCCGGGCGCCATCCGGGTCATCCGCGATGCCGCACCCGCGCTGCAGGCCAGCAAACTGCGCAAGAACTGTGAGCAGCACGGCATCCCCTTGTTCGACACCCAGGATGCGCTGCAAGGCATCGAGCATGTGGTGGCGCCTGAGCACGGCATGGTCCGGCCGGGGATGGTGGTCATTTGCGGCGATTCGCACACGACCACCTACGGTGCGCTGGGCGCGCTGGGCTTTGGCATCGGCACCTCGGAGGTCGAGCATGTGCTGGCCACGCAGACCTTGGTGTACCGGCTCGCCAAGGACATGCGCATCCAGGTCGATGGCGTGCTGCCGCTGGGCACCAGCGCCAAGGACCTGATCCTGATGGTCATCGGCCATATCGGCGCCCAGGGTGCCCGAGGCCATGTCATCGAGTTCTGCGGCACGGCATTTGACGCCATGTCGATCGAAGCCCGCTTTACCGTGTGCAACATGGCCGTCGAGGCAGGCGCCCGTGGCGCCTTGATTGCGCCCGACCAGAAGGCCGCAGACTATGTGCTTGCGCGCTCCGCAGACCTGAACGGCCCCCTCCGGCAGGCCGCCCTGCAGCACTGGGCCAGCCTGCGCAGCGATGAAGGCGCGGCGTTCGATGTGGAGCACCGTTTTGACGCCAGCGATGTACCCCCGCATGTGACCTGGGGCACCAGCCCGGACCAGGTCGCGCCCATTGGTGGCGCGGTTCCCGATCCCGAGACACAGGCCGCTGGGCCCCTGCGCCGCAGTACCGAGCAAGCACTGCGCTACACCGGGCTGGCCGCAGGCACACCGCTCGAAGGCATCGCCATCCAGCATGTCTTTATCGGCTCCTGCACCAATGCCCGCATTGAAGACCTGCGGGCCGTGGCCGAGGTGGTGCGCGGGCGCCAGGTAGCCCAAGGGGTCCGCGCCATGGTGGTGCCGGGCTCCGGCGCGGTCAAGCAGCTGGCAGAAGCAGAAGGCATTGCCAGCCTGCTGCTGGAGGCCGGCTTCGAATGGCGGGAGCCGGGCTGCTCCATGTGCCTGGCGATGAACGGCGACATCCTCGCTGACGGCGTGCGCTGCGCATCCACCACCAACCGCAATTTCGAGGGGCGCCAGGGACGCGGCGCCATCACCCACCTGATGAGCCCTGCGATGGCCGCCGCCGCTGCCATCACCGGCACCATTACCGACGTTCGCCGCCTGGAGACCCGCCATGCGTGAGCAACATATCCTGAGCGGCAAGATGGCCGCCTTGGCCATCGAGAACCTGGACACCGACCAGATCATGCCCAAGCAGTTTCTGCACGGCATCGACAAGGCCGGGCTGGACAAGGGCCTGCTGTACGACCTGCGCTTTGATGCCGCAGGCCACCGGCGCCCAGGCTTTGTGCTGAACCAGCACGAGCGCGCCGATGTCGAGGTGCTGGTGGCTGGCGCCAATTTTGGCTGCGGCTCCAGCCGAGAGCACGCCGTCTGGGGGCTGCAGCAGTACGGCATTCAGGCCATCATCGCGCCCAGCTTCGGAGAAATCTTCTACTCCAATGCGATGAACAACCAGCTGCTGCTGGTCATGCTGCCTGAGGCAGACATCGCCCAGCTTGTGGCCGATGCAGGCAGCCTGGAGACCTCACAGGTCCATATCGACCTGCAGACCCTCCAGGTCAAGAGCCCGAGCGTGGACGCGCGTTTTAGCCTGTCGGAGCGCCACCACCGCATGCAGCTCGAACGCAGAGACCTCATCGGCATGTCGCTGATGTACCAGGCGGAGATCACGCATTTTGCGCAACGCCACTGGGCGGCCTATCCTTGGCTCCAAGATGTGGCCCTACGCACCCGCCAGCAACTGGGCGCTACGCCACGCGCACAGCCACCGGCCAGCCTTGGAGGAAAAGCCTGATGTTCGAGCGTTTTGACACCCGCGATGTGCCCGTCAACGGCACCGTGATTCGTTGCCGCGTAGCAGGCACCGGCCCAGCCCTGTTGCTGCTGCATGGCCATCCGCAGAGCCATGTGATGTGGCACCGCGTGGCGCCGGCGCTGGCCGAAACATTCACCGTCGTCTGCGCCGACCTGCGCGGCTATGGCGACTCAGCCCGCCCCGGGGCCAGCCCGCACAATGCCGCCTACAGCAAGCGCACGATGGCCCAGGACATGGCCGATATGATGACCCGCCTGGGCTTTGCGCAGTTTCGCCTTGCCGCCCATGACCGGGGCGCCCGCGTGGCCCACCGGCTGCTGCTGGACCACCCGGGCCGGGTGACGCGCGCCATGCTGCTCGATATTGCACCGACCCTGGCCATGTACGAGCAAACCACAGAAGCCTTCGCCAAGGCCTACTGGCACTGGTTCTTCCTCATCCAGCCAGCACCGCTGCCAGAGCGGCTGATTGACGCCGACCCCGCCGCCTATATCCGCGATGTCATGGGGCGCCGCCACGCCGGCCTGGCTGCCTTCGCGCCCGAGGCGCTGCAAGAGTACCTGCGCTGCATTACCATCCCAGGCACCGCCACCGCCATCTGCGAGGACTACCGCGCATCCGCCGGCATCGATCTGGAGCACGATCGGGCAGACCGTGCCAACTGCCACCAAGTGACGGCCCCGCTGCGCGTGCTCTGGGGCGCGGAAGGCGCCGTGGGGCGCTGCTTTCCGGTGTTGGACCTGTGGCGCGAAGCGGCCACCGAGGTCACTGGCAAAGCGCTCGACTGCGGCCACTACATTGCTGAAGAGCAGCCGGCACAGTTGCTGGAGGAGATGCGGGAATTCTTTGCTTTCTGATGGGCAGGATGGCGGTGGTCGTTGCGAGGCCCGCTGCGGGTATCAGCGGGCTTTCTTGGGTTTGGCGAGAACGTTGTTTCAGGCAGCGGTGCAACCAATAGCCTCACCAACAAGCGTCGCGTGGCAGACGTTTAAGAAAGATCCAGCCCAGCCTCTCTGAGCCGAGCACGCAGATCATCAATTCCCACAAAGTGGATGGCATTGAGCCCCACACGCCTGGCCGCTTCCACATTACGCAGGCTGTCATCAATGAAGAGGGTGGATCTGGGGCTCAAACCGAATCGTTGGATGGTGAGCTCAAAAATCTCGCCTTGAGGCTTTACAAGTCGCTCGTGACCCGAGACAACGATGCCCTCGAACCAGTTGAGAAAGTCAAACCGCGCTTGCGCGATAGGAAAGGTCTCGGTAGACCAGTTGGTCAGTGCCAGCAAGCGCAGATGCCGCTGCCCGAGCTCCCTCAAAATGTCCACCACATCGTTGTTCGCACCAGGCATCATTTCCTCCCATCGATCGTAGTAGGCGCGAATGTTCGCCTCCTGGGACGGATGCCTTTCAATAGCTTCTGCAATGGCATCACTCCATGGCCTGCCTTGGTCCTGACGTTCGTTCCAATCAGGACTGCACACTTCTGCCAAGAACGCTTCCATACCTGCAACGTCCAGGCCAAAAATCTTTCGGTACAAGTGTCTCGGGTCCCATTGGATCAGCACATTGCCGAGGTCAAAAATGACGGTATCTATCAGCGGTCCGTTCATGCAATCGCTCAAAGTAGTAGAACCGCTGCACCTTATACCAAACGATGGATGTTGTTGCCGCTTGCGTAGGGCTTGCTAGCTGCTGCTCAACGCTTTGCAGCTCAACAGATGACTGGGCTTGATCACAACTCACCCTCGTAGAGGCCCCATTCATGAGCCCCGCTCATGGCGGCATGCGCCCCAAAGGGCTCAATCAAAAGTCGTTCCACCTCTAGCATGCAAGCCATGGACCACCCAGCCGCGCCAGCGGCCCTTCCCTGGAGTTGACTATGCACACTGACAGCAACACAGGCACGCACGTGCCCACCCGAATCCCTGACATCCGCCTGCACTGTGCGCCACAGGAGGCCGCATGAGCAAACACCTGATCGCAGCAGGCGCCTCCATGCTGATCAGCAGCAGCATCGCCCAAGCCCAGGGCATCCATATCAGCCCCGCCGGCACACCAGCCACGATGATCGGCGCGGCGCAGAACTTCAGCGGCCATGTGGCCGTTGACATCAAGGCCGCGGGCGACAGCGCGCAGCATGGCAGCGTGGGCATGGTCGACTTTGCGCCGGGGGCCCGCACGGCCTGGCACACCCACCCTGTCGGGCAGCTGCTGGTGGTGACCGATGGAAAAGGCTGGATACAGCAGGACGGCCAGCCCCGGCAAAACATCCAGGCCGGTGATGTCGTCTGGATCGATGCCGATGTGCGCCACTGGCATGGGGCCGCCACCACCACCGGCATGCGCCATATGGCGGTGACCTATCTCAAGAACGGCAAGAACGCCGACTGGAAGGAGCTTGTCAGCGATGCGCAATACAACCCCCGCTAAATACCTGCAGCAGCTGCTGTGCGCCACCGGGTTGGTGGTGATGGCGGGAGACTCTGCGGCACAAAGCACGGCCACCCGCCCGGCGGCCGCGAGCGCACAGGCCTGCGCTGCCAACGGCCAAAGCCCATCGCCCTCGCAGGTGCTGAGCGCCCAGCAGCAGGCCATCTTGCCTATCGCAGCGTTTGCGGCCGCAGGCGACAGGGAGCGGCTGACCTCCAGCCTGCAGGCCGGGCTGGAGGCCGGCCTGACTATCAGCGATATCCGCGAAGTGCTGGTGCAGCTCTATGCCTATGCCGGCTTTCCGCGCAGCCTCAATGCGCTGAGCGCGTTCATGCAGCTGCTGCAGCAGCGCGAAAAAAGCGGCATTGTCGATGCACCCGGCTGCCCACCCAGCCGCGCCATTGCGCAAGGCGATGCGCTGCGCGCTGCCGGCCGCGCCAACCAGACCCAGTTGGCGGGCGCGCCCGTGCAAGGGCCCTTGTTTGACTTTGCGCCTGCGATGGGTGAGTACCTGCAGTCGCACCTGTTTGGCGCCATCTTTGAGCGCGACAACCTCGACTGGCACAGCCGCGAGCTGGCCACCGTCGGCATGCTGTCGGCACTGCCGGGAGCTGAATCACAGCTGCAATCGCATATGCGCATCAGCCTGAACGCCGGGCTGAGCGCCGCCCAGCTGCAGCAGGCGGTGCAGCTGCTGGACAGCCGCGTGGGCGGCGCCCATGGCCAGCGCGCCCGCACGGCACTGGCCAACACCTTGGCGGCGTTGGCTGGCCAGACGCGTTAAAGCGCTAGCCCTTGCTGGCCTCGCCCTGCACCTGGCCCCAGCCACCGCCCAGCGCCTTGTACAAGGCCACGCTGGCGCGCAGGCGCTCCTGGTGCAGCTGCACCGCCAGGTCCTGCGCCTGGTACAGCGAGCGCTGCGTGTCGAGCAGCACCAGCTGGGTCTCGGCCCCCGCGCGGTAGCGGGCCTCGGCCAGCGCCAGCGCTCTGCGGGCCTGGCGCAGTTCTTCCTCCTGCGCCAGCGCCTGCTGCTGCACACCGGCCACGGCGTTCAACGCGGTCTGTACATCGCTGAAGGCCTGGACGATGCTCTGGCGGTAGGCCAGCAGCAGCTCCTCGCGCTGGGCCATCACCAGGTCGCGGTTGGCGGCTAGGCGGCCGGCATCAAAGATGGGGGCAGCCAGGCCTGCGGCCAGCGCGTACAGCGGGTTGTCCAGCACACGCTGCAGCTGCCGGCCTTGCGCACCCAGCTCGGCCGTCAAGGTCAGGCGGGGCAGCATGGCGGCGCGTGCGGCTTCCAGGTCCGCATCGGCCGCCTGCAAACGGGCCTCGGCACGGGCAATGTCGGGCCGGCGGGTGACCAGCGCGATAGGCTGGCCCTGGTCGATGCGGGGCACCTGCAAGGCCAGCACACTGCTTTGGCTGACAGCAGGGCCTTGCGCCTGGCCTAGCAGCAAGGCCAGGCTGCGCTGGGCATCGTCCTGCTGCTGGTCCAGCGCCGCCAGCGCCCGGCGCTGCGCCGCCACCAGGCCGCGCTGCTGCGCCAGCTCCAGCGATGTGGCCGCGCCAAAACTGGCCTTGGATTCAACCAGCGCCAGCAGGCGCTCGGCGATTTGCAGATTGCGCTGGGCAATCTCACCGCGCTCACGCAGGCCCACGTTCAGCAGCCAGGCATCTGCCACTGCGGCGGTGACCGACAGGCGCACCGTGTCATGGTCAAAGCTGCTGGCTCGCAGCGCAGCGCCTGCCGCATCACGCTGCGACTGCAATCGGCCCCAGAGGTCGAGCTCATAGCTGGCGGCCAGGCCGACCGACAGGTTGCGGCCTGTCGTCTCGGCGTGGCCCCCCAGCCGGCCCTGGTGCCCAGCCAGGGCAGAGGCATTGACCGTAGGCAACAGCTCAGCCCCTGCATAGCGGGCGCTGGCCTGCGCCTGCTGCACCCTGGCCATGGCGGCGGCCACATCCAGGCTGCGCTGCTGCGCATCGTCCACCAGCGCATCGAGCTCCGCGCTGCCAAAGCTGCGCCACCAGCCCTGGCTGACGGCATCGCCTTGGGCTGCATCACTGCGCTGCCACTGGGCCGGCACATCCAAGGCTTGCAACTGCGCCTGCTGCACCTGCGTGGGCGCCGACACACAGCCGGCCAGCACCAGGGCCGCTGCCAGCGCGCTGGCGATTGGGAAGATCTGCATACTCACTCTCCTGCCAGGGCCCGTACCGGGTCCAGGCGCGCAGCCGTCTTGGCCGGCATATAACCAAACACCAGACCGGTGACCACCGCGCAGGCAAAGGCACCGGCCATGGCCCGGATGGAAAACACCACCGGCACACCGGCCAGCACCAGCACGGCGCCTACCAGCGCGCCCACCACCAGGCCCACGGTGCCACCGGACAAGGTCACTAGGCTGGCCTCGGTCAAGAACTGGCGCAGGATATCGCTCTGGCGTGCGCCCACCGCCATGCGGATACCGATCTCCCGCGTGCGCTCGCGCACCGTCATCAGCATCACATTCATCACGCCAATGCCGCCCACCACCAGCGACACGGCAGCAATCAGCCCCAGCATCACCGCCATGCTCTGGCGCGTGGCCGCCTCGGCCTGGATGCGAGCGGCGGCATTGCCAATGCCAAAGTCCTCGCGGCCGCCATGGCGCGCCAATAGCACGCGGTGCATGGCCGCCTCGGCCTCGTTGACCACGTCAGACGACATCGCCTCCACCACCACATAGTCCGGCTGGGTCTGCGCCTGGTAGACGCGTGCCCGGCCCGATTGGTAGGGGATAAAAACCATGTCGTCGTAATTCTGCGCACCCGAATCGGCACCACGCTCGCTCATCACGCCAATCACCTCAAAGGCCGAGGTGCCGATGATCAGCTGCCGCCCCAGCGGATTGGGCGTGTCGGGGAAGAAATGCTGGTGCGCCTTGTGGCCCAGCACCACCAGCGGCGCCAGATCGCGGTCCTCGGTGTCCGTGTAGTAGCGGCCCAGCTTGGGCTTCCAGTGGTGCACCAGCGGCATCTCTTGGCTGGCGGCAAACACATAGACCTGCTTGTCGGCATTGCCATAGCGCACGGTGATGGGGTCGCCAATCACCGGCATCACGCGCCGTATCTCGGGCAGCTCGCGCACAGCGGCCAAGTCTTCTTCGGTGATCTGGCCGGCCGGCCCGCCGGTCGCTGGCGGCTTGCTGCCCATGTAGAGAATCGCCGTGCCCATGGTGCCCATCTGCTCGACCACCTTGCGCCGCGCGCCCTCGCCAATGGCCAGCATCACGATCACCGAGACCACGCCGATCACAATGCCCAGCAGGGTCAGGCTGGTGCGCACGCGGTTCATGCGCATGCCGCGCCAGGCCGAACGCGCGGCCTCCAGCAGCTCGGCGACCAGCGGCGCGGCCGAGGCACTGCCGCCCTGGGGCACCGGCGCCAGCTGCATGCGGGTGCTGTCGCTGGCAACTGTGCTTGCAGTGGCGCTTGGCGTGGTGCTTGTGTCGGCGCTTGCGGTGGCGCTGGCAGCGGCAGGCGCTGCCTCGGCCTGGCTGGCACTGTCACCCACGATACGCCCATCGCTGATCTCGATGACGCGCTGCGCCTGCGCCGCCACATCGCGGTCGTGCGTGATCAGGATGATGGTGTGGCCGGCAGCGGCCAGCTCACGCAGCAGCGCCATCACCTCGGCACCGCTGTGCGAATCGAGCGCACCGGTGGGCTCGTCGGCCAGGATGATATGGCCGCCATTCATCAGCGCCCGCGCAATCGACACGCGCTGCTGCTGCCCGCCCGAGAGCTGGTTGGGCCGGTTGCCCAGGCGCTCGCCCAGGCCAAGACGCTGCAGCAGCGCCTGCGCGCGCTGCACCCGCTCCCCCTTGGGCAGGCCAGAGTAAATGGCCGGCATCTCCACGTTCTCACTGGCGCTTTCGCTGGCAATCAGGTGGTAGCCCTGGAAGACAAAGCCAAAGGCCTCGCGCCGCAGCCAGGCCAGTGCGTCCGAGTCGAACTGCGCCACATCCTGGCCCTGGAAGTGGTAGCTGCCGCCGCTGGGCCGGTCCAGGCAGCCCAGGATGTTCATCAACGTGGACTTGCCCGAGCCCGAGCTGCCCACGATGGCGACAAACTCGCCCGCGTCAATGTCCAGGTCGATGCCATGCAGCACCGTCACCAGCGGCTGGCCGCTGGCGGGGTCGCCATAGTGTTTGCGAATGGCGCGCAGTGCGATCAATGGCTGGCTTGGTTCAGCCGCGTCGCTCACCATTGCAGCCACCTGGGGCCACGCTCGAGCGGGGTCTCGCCGATGACGACCTTCTCACCTTCGGCCAGCCCGTCGAGCACCTCCACCTGGTGGCGGCTGCGTATGCCCAGCTTCACGCTGCGGGTCTGGGGCTGGCCATCGGCACCCAGCACCCGGGCCACATGGGCGCCTTCGTGGGCCATGTCTTCTTCCACCGCCGTCAGCGCCACCGCCAGCGCCTGGCTGGCACTGGCGCTGACAAACACCACCTGCGCCGTCATCTGCGGCATCAGCTCGGCGTCGTCGTTGTCCACATCAAACAGCACGGTATAGGCCACGGCCTTGGTCGCTGGCGCCGGCGTTTGCGCATTGCCGGCGGGCTGGGCCTGGTTGGCCGCAGGCGCGGGCAGCACCTGGCGCACCTGGCCCTTCCAGCGCCGGGGCTTGGTCTGACCGGCTCCGCCCAAGGTGGTGAAGTAGACCGGCATGCCCTCCTTGACGCGGCGCACATCGGCCTCGGACACCTCGGTCCAGACCGTCATCGCCGACAGATCGGCAATGCGCAGGATATTGGGCGTTTGGTAGGTGGCGTTCAGCGTCTGGCCCTCGCGCGCCTCAACCGAGACCACGGTGCCCGCCATCGGCGCATAGATGCGGGTGTAGCCCAGGCGCGCCTCGTCGGCCTTGAGCGATGCCTGGGTCTGGCTGATCTGGGCCTTCAAATGGTCCATGCGTGCCACGGCCATCGCCAGGTTGGCTTGCGCGGTCTGCAGGTCTTCCTCGCGCGTGGCCTCGTGCGCGCTCAGCTGCTGCTGGCGCTGCAGCTGCTGGCCCGCCAGCCGGTGCTGGGCCTGCTGCTCGGCCAGCTGGGCACGCAGGCCCGCCAGCGATGCACGGCCCGCATCCACGGTGGCCCGCTGCACGCTGGGGTCAATCTCCACCAGCAGATCGCCCTTGGCCACCTCGGCACCGGGCTGCACGCGCAGCTTCAGGATCTGGCCCGAGACCTGGGCGCCGACATCCACATAGCTGCGCGGCTGCAAGGTGCCAATCGCCGTCACCGTGGCCTCGATATCCTGGCGCGCCACCGGCTCGCTCTGGTAGGCCATGGCCGGGCGGCCCGACCACCACAGCAGCGCGCCTGCCACCACCGCCGCCACAGCAACCGCTGCCACTCCCACACGCGAGGCCTTCATGAGATGTCTCCCTCAGCCACGCCCAGCCACTTCTTCTGCATAACCGCCATTGCTTCCCCCACCATAGCTCCCCCACCTATTTCTCAGCAGACCCTCAGGCCCACCACCAACCCCACAAGGCCAGCGGCGCCAGCGCAACCGCTGCACGCGCTGCCCAGCGCGGCGCAGCCGCAATCCAAAGCACGGCCACCAGCGCCCCGGCCGATAGCCAACCCAGCCAGGCCACCACCCCCACGGTGGCGCCCCAGCCGCCCACACTGGGCAGCGCGGCGGCCGCCAGCAGCAAGCTGCCCAGCAGTCGCAGCAGCTGGCCGCGCCGCCGTGGTATTTCTCGCTCGCCCGTCAACTGCTCATGGTGGCGCTCCATCGCAAAGGCCAGGGCCGTCATGCCGGCAAAGGCCAGCGCCAGTGCATACGCCGATGCTTGCCAACTGCTCATGCGCCCACCTGTACGTTGTTGGCGGCGGAAGACGCCTCATTGCCCGCGACCAGCGCCCGGCGCCGCCACAGCACACGGCAGGCCCAGACGGCGGCCAGGCCAAAGGCCCAGGCGACCAGTTCCACGCCGGCGCTTTCCCAGTCGCCGCGCAGCAGCTGGGCGGGCCAGTGGTCACCCACGGTCACGGCGTTGAGCACCGGCAGCAGCAGGCACAGCGCAGCGAGCAGCGCCATCTGTTCCAGCCAGGCCTTGGCCGGCGCGCGCAGCAGGCCATGCAGCAGCGCGGCCAGCCACAGGCCAAAGAAGACGCCCAGCTCCCACTGCGCGCGCTGCGGCAGCTCCAGCGGCAGCAAGCGGTTGGCCCATAGGTAGCTGATACAGGCGACGCCCAGGCCGGCAACGACCGCCACATTCAGCCCCTCGATCAAGCGGTAGACGGCGGCCGTGGCACTGCCAAACTCGCCCATGTGCTTGCTGCGGCGCTTGACGACAAACAGAATGGCGCCGGTGGCCATCATCGCGGCGCCCGCCAGGCCACAGACAAAGTACAGCCACTTCATCACCCAGCCACCAAACTTGACCATGTGCAGCCCACCCATCACCGACTGGGCGAGCGACGCGCCGCCGCCCTCGGCCTGGCCGGGCATGCGCAGCTGCAGCAGCTCGCCGCTGGCGGCCGAGAACATGGCCATGCCGGTGTTGGGGCTCAGGCGCTTGTCGGCGTTGGCATCGCTGTTCCAGCCATAGATGCCCACGCGCGCAGCCGCATCGCCGGGGTGGTCCACCACCACGGCCCGCACGGGCTGGCCTATCAGCGCCTGGCCACGTGCGGCAAAGGGCTCCAAATCGGGCACCACCATGGCCTGGCCCGAGCGCGGCGGCTTGCCCGGCTCGCCCAGCTCGGCGGCAAAGGTCTGGCGCGCGGCGGGCGCGGTGCCGTACTGGCTCCAGATACCGACGGGCATAAAGCTCATCGCCGAGATCGCAATGCCGGTATAGGCAATCATCAGCTGGAACGGCAGCGTTAGCACCGCCACCGCGTTGTGCGCATCGAGCCAGCTGCGCTGGCCCTTGCGGGTGCGGAAGGTGAAGAAGTCCTGAAAAATGCGCTTGTGCGTGACCACGCCACTGATGAGCGCCACCAGCATCGCCATGCCGGCTACACCCACCACCCACAGCCCGGCCTGGCCGGCATGCAGCTCGTAGTGGAAATGCACAAAATGCTCGCCGCCCATCGTGGCCCGCATCGCGCCATGGTGGTGCTCGTCCAAAGGCTCGCCCGTGCGGGTGTCCAGCTCGGCATCGGCGTACTGGCGCTGCTGGTCAAACCAGTACACCTTCAGCTCGCCGCCGCCCTTGGCATCAGTCGGCCAGATCTCCCACATCTCGGCGCCCTGGTGGTGCTTTTCCATAAAGGCCGCACCCCAGGCCAGGCGCTGACCCCGGCTGGAGGCCAGGCCCGCCGCTTCGGCAGCCGCCTGCTCGGCCTCATGCGCCGCTTCTTCGGCATGGTGCTCGGGCGTCATCCAGTGGCCAATCGCTTCCTGGAACACCGCCAGGGTGCCGGTCAGAAACACCGCATACAGCAGCCAGGAGAACCACAGCCCGCACCAGGTGTGCAGCCAGGCCTGCGCCTGGCGAAACCCGCCCCGCCCTGCGCCGCTGCCCGGCCGCCTGTCAATCACGGTCTTGCCCATGTCAGCGCCCCAACACCAAAGCGCCCGCTGCCAGCAGCAGCGCGGGCAGTGCAATACCCAGCCAGACCTTGCCCGGCGAGACCGGCGAGAACGCCCACACTGCCGCCAGCGCATGCAGCGCAAAGCTCCACTGCATGCCAGCCAGCACGGCCTCGGCGCGGGCAGCGGGCAGCACAGCCGCTAAAAAGACGGCCAAGGCGCTCGCCAATGCATAGCCGCCAAAGAAGGCGGCCAGCAAGCGGCTCAGGACGGACAGGCCCGGGTGGGCGCTGGGTGCGTTAGGAAGGGGGTACATGGATAAGGGCATCGTGGTGGTGGGATAAGAAACAGCTGCGCTTGGTGCGCCAGCGAAGCGCCAAAGCTTCTCCTCTTACTTGACACGCGAGATGCAAAAAAGGGCCAAATGGTTTGTAAGCGGCTGTCCAGCACTCCCCGGCTCGCCCACACCGTCCGGCAGGCCAGGTAGGTGCCCATCAGTCCCTGTCGCTCATGAGGGGCTGGTCACCAAGCTCGTCAACATGTCTACAGACTGGGGCATGCTCTGCCCGTCCTGGCCAGGCCACCCACAGCAGGTCGGCACAGGGCCAGCGCAAACCGCTCCATAACGCGCGGGTGAAGGAGGCAGACAATTCCATGGGGCTGGATCATAAGCCATGTAAAGAGAATCATTCTCAATATCCACAGCAGAAAAAAGTAATCTCCCTATGAAAACACCTTCCGATCTGGCAAATCCTTTAGCGCCCACTGGCATGGTTGGGTCGCGACAATATCAGCCAAATTTAGCCATATGTAAACTTCGATAAGCATGCGAGATATCAAGAAGATGGACCTGAACCTGCTCAAGGCGCTGGACGCACTGCTCGATGAGCGCAGCGTGACGCGCGCCGCCGGCAGGCTGGGGCTGACCCAGCCGGCGATGAGCGGCATGCTGCAGCGCCTGCGCGAGAGCTTTGCCGACCCCTTGTTTGCGCGCGTCCAGCGCGGTATGGTGCCCACGCAGCGCGCGCTGGATCTGGCCCTGCCAATCAAGCAGATGCTGTGCGAGATCGATGCGCTGCTGCAGCCGCCAGTATTTGACCCCAGCACCGCCCGGCTCACCTTCCGCATCGCCGCCACCGACTATGCGCTGCGCGCCATTGCCGTGCCCTTTTTGGCGGCCTTGAAGCGCCAGGCGCCCAGCATTCGCGTCTCGCTGATCCCGCTGGAGCCGCGCCTGGTGCAGGGCCAGCTCGAGCGCGGCGATATCGACCTGGCGTTTTTGACTGGTGACAACACCCCCCAGGACATGCATGCGCGCCAGCTGTTCCAGGAGCACTATGTCTGCGTGATGCGCGAAGGCCACCCCGCTGCGGGCCGCAAGCTCAGCGTCAAGCAGTTCTGCGCGCTGGACCATGCGCTGGTGTCGTACGAGGGCGGCGGCTTCCACGGCGTGGTGGACGAAGCGCTGGAGAAGCTGGGCCAGCGCCGCGATGTGACCTTGTCGCTCAAATGCTTTGTGGTGCTGCCCGATATCCTGCGCTCCAGCGACCTGGTCGCCGTGCTGCCCAGCCGCCTGGTCGCTGGCATGGAGGGGCTGTCGGTCTGCAAGCCGCCCGTGGAGGTGCCAGGTTTTAGCAAGCTGGCCGTCTGGCATGAGCGCAGCCACCACAACCCGGCGCAGCGCTGGCTGCGCGAGCTGCTGTTTTCCGCGACCCAGGTATAGCGGCCCCGGTTGGGGGCCGCATGCAGCAGCTCCTCTGGATCGCCGCATGAGCGCCTAGCAACAGGGTTGCGGCGCTTATGGCGCTGCCCAGGGCGGCGACTGGATGTAGTGGTCCCAGCAAGCAGGCTGCTGCGCTGGAGCGCCTTGGCAGCTACGCCAGCCTACGGCATACCAGGCTTTACCGCCGTTGCAGTAGTCGCCTGATTTCTTGGCGTCGCTGCGCCAAATTTCTTTCTCCAGCGTGTCGTTCCAGTCTTTTGTCTTCAAGGGGCTTGTGCTGGGTGTGAGCTGGCCCATGGCGGTGTTGGTGACGCCGGGGAAAATTTCAATGCCAGGCGTGGCGCTGCGCATTTTGAAAGCCGCAGCAAGGGGCACGCCTGATATCAGCCAGGCATATGGCCGCCATAAAAAACCAGCATTTGATTTATGGCTGTAGCACCTCAATTGCAGGCGATGGACGGCCGGAGCAGCCCCTGTTTGGGCTGGCGCCCCCCGCCTTGCAGATGTGAAAGCGATCTGCGGGCGGCAGCTTCGGCGGCCGTTCCATCCCTTATTTTTCCACCCCAAGCATTGCCATGTCAGCCCTGTTTACCCCCTTTACCCTCAAAGACGTCACCCTGCGCAACCGCATTGCCGTGCCACCGATGTGCCAGTACAGCGCCACCGATGGCTTCAGCAACGAATGGCACCAGGTGCACTACCCCTCGATCGCCCGGGGCGGCGCGGGCCTGGTGATTGTTGAAGCCACTGGCGTGTCGGCCGATGGCCGCATCAGCCCTGCGTGCCTGGGCCTGTGGGATGACGCCCATGTGCCCGGCCTGGCGCGCATTGCCGCCGGCATCGAGGCGGCAGGCGCCGTGCCCGGCATCCAGATCGCGCATGCCGGCCGCAAGGCCAGCGCCAACAGCCCTTGGGAAGGCGACGACCATATTCCCGAGAGCGACCCGCGCGCCTGGCAAACCATTGCGCCGTCGGCCATCGCCTTTGGTGGAGACCTGGGCCGCGTGCCCCGGGAGATGACCCTGGCCGATATCGAACGCGTCAAAGCCGACTTTGTAGCCGCCGCCCGCCGCGCGCTGGCCGCCGGCTTCAAGTGGCTGGAGCTGCATTTTGCCCATGGCTACCTCGCCCAGAGCTTTTTCTCGGCCCACGCCAACCAGCGCCAGGACGCCTATGGCGGCAGCTTTGACAACCGCGCCCGCTTTGCGCTGGAAACGCTGGCCGCCGTGCGCGAAGTCTGGCCCGAAAACCTGCCGCTGACCGCCCGCTTTGGCGTCATTGAATACGATGGCCGCGATGAGGAAACCCTGGCCGAATCGATCGAGCTGGTGCGCCGCATGCGCGAAGGCGGCCTGGATCTGCTCAATGTCAGCGTGAACTTTGTCATCCCCGGCGTGCAAATCCCCTGGAGCGAGCCCGCCTTCCTGGCCCCGATTGCCCAGCGCGTCAGCCGCGAAGCGGGCCTGCCTGTCGCATCGAGCTGGGGCATTGACGACCCCGAGCTGGCCGAGCGCGTCGTAGCCGAAGGCCAGATGGCGCTGGTGATGATGGGCCGCTCGATGCTGGCCAACCCGCACTACCCCTACACGCTGGCCCAGCAGCTCAAGGCCGCCCGCCCGGACTGGGTGCTGCCTGCGCCTTACGCCCACTGGCTGGAGCGCTACCGTGGTGCGGGCAAGCAGGCGGCGGTGGCGGCCTAAGCGGCCCTCACCCTCCAAGACCGGCCAAGCCTCTCCTGGCCGGTCCGCGCTACCGCTTTTTAGAACCGGTAGCGCGCCCTTCAGCTCGCCAGCAGGCACAGGCGAGGGAGGCACCGTGCAGCGGCTGGCTGATCCGGGGCATGGAGAACCGGCGCGGTGCAGCCCCAGCGCAGCAACATGCACACCAAAATTCGGCTTTCGTCATTCAAGCCAATCTTGCTTGCACTCATCGATCAGATCTATAAACATGGGCTGTACTGTGGCAAGAACACATCAGCACGGCCGGCTTCCACGCGCGTAAAAATCAGCAATGACCAGCCCGCTTGCGACGCTTAAACGGGGTCTGGATCGCCCCAATGCGGGTGTTCACTCACTGATGCGCCAGCACAGAGCAAGCACCGAAAACCGGATCAGCGCATGCAGTATGCCATGCTAAATCCTTGAAAAAGTTCAATTTCTGATCTATGACAAGCGCAGCGCATTCAACGACTTTGTCAGCCCTCTCCTACATACAGATTTTCGTGGACTCGGTTAACGTGGCAGCACCCCATTGCAAACAATTCCTAACAAGCTGTACACCGGGCGACTTTGGATATAGCCGGTAGAGCAGCCCTTCTTTTGACCTGAAAGGCTCTTATGGATTGGCTCAGAGGTATCTTGCACCAGGCGCCCGAGATCGCGCTGTTTGCATCGCTGGCACTTGGCTATGGCGTCGGCAAGCTGCGGTTTGGCTCGTTCCAGCTGGGGGGCGTGGCGGGCTCGCTGCTGGCGGCTGTGTTGATCAGCCAGGTGGGGGTACAGATCGACTCGGGCATCAAGGCGGTGCTGTTTGCGCTGTTCATCTATGCCGTGGGTTTTGAGAGTGGGCCCCAGTTCTTTCGCTCGCTGGGGCGGCAGTCGATCAAGGAGATCCTGATGGCGGCCGTGGTCGCCATCTCGGGCCTCGTCACCGTCGTGGTGCTGGCGCGGGTCTTCCACCTGGACAAGGGGCTGGCCGCAGGGCTGGCTGCCGGCGGCATGACGCAGTCGGCCATCATCGGCACGGCAGGCTCGGCCATCGAGAAGCTGGGCCTGGCCGCCGACGAGGTGCAGCGCATGCAGGCCAATGTGGCGATTGGCTATGCGGTGACCTATATCTTTGGCTCGTTCGGCGCCATCTTGCTGTGCGTGAATGTGCTGCAGTGGCTCACCGGCCGCAAGATCCATGACGACGCCATCCAGGCCGAGCAGGAAATGCTCAAGGGCGTGCATGTCTATGGCGCGGGCGAATCGCCTGCGGCACCCGATCTGGTGGGCCGCATTTTCAAGGTCAAGCAGTCAGGCCGCACGGTGACTGAGCTGGAGGCCAGCACCCCGCAAGGCTCGGTCACCATCGAGCGTATCCGCCGCAAGAATGCGCTGGTCGGCGTGGACCCGCAGTTGGTGCTGGAAGCGGGCGATATTGCGCTGCTGGTGGGCCGGCGCGCGGCGGTGGTGGCGCTGGGTGCCAACATCGGTGATGAGCTGCAAAGCGCCGAAGACATGGACGTGGTCATGGTGCGCCGTGATGTGTCCATCACCAACAGCCAGTACCTCAACCGCAGCGTCAAGGACATTCTGGACAGCCTCACGCCCGATTTCAAGCATGGCGTCTATGCGGTGGCGCTGACGCGCTCGGGCTCACCGCTGCCAATCACGCCCGCCACGCTGATCGTGCCAGGCGATGTGGTGACCCTGTTTGGTACGCCCCAGGATGTTCAGAACGCCGCGCAGTCGGTGGGCCCCATCCTCATTCCCAGTGACAAGACGGACTTTGTCTTCCACGGCCTGGGCATCACTGTCGGGCTGCTGATTGGGCTGCTCGTGCTACGCATCGGCTCCATCCCCATCACCCTGGGCAGCGGCGGTGGCGCCTTGCTGGCGGGTCTGCTGTTTGGCTGGTGGCGCAGCCGCAAGCACACCCTGGGCAATATGCCCACTGCCGCCTCTGCCCTGCTGCGCGACCTGGGCCTGGCCGGCTTTGTGGCCATGGTCGGCCTGCAGTCGGGCCAGCAGGCGGTGAGCACGGTGATGGAGCAAGGCCTGAGCCTCTTTCTGATGGGCATGGTGGTGACCATCGTGCCGCTGCTGATTGCGATGCTGTTTGGCAAGTATGTGCTGCGCTATGAGAACGTGGCCATCTTTGCTGGGGCGCTGTCGGGCGCGCGCAGCGCCAACCCCGCCTTTGGCGAGGTGCTGGACAAGGCGGGCAACGCCATCCCCACGGTGCCGTTTGCGATCACCTATGCGCTGGCCAATGTGTTTCTGACATTGCTGGGCCCGCTGGTCATCGCGTTTGCATGAGGGGCGCTGCTGCGCTCTCTTTTTCAGGGATTTCCAGGCGGCGCTGCACCGCCTCCCCTCTTTCCGTTTATCCCGTTTATCAACGACTGCAAGGAGTTGCACCATGTCTCAGGACTACCAGCGTCTGGCCCATTTGAGCCCGTTCGAGCTCAAGGATGAATTGATCAAGGTGGCATCGGGCAAGGCCAATCGGCTGATGCTCAATGCCGGTCGCGGCAACCCGAACTTTCTGGCGACCACGCCGCGCCGCGCGTTCTTTCGCCTGGGGCTGTTTGCGGCGGCCGAGTCCGAGCTGTCGTACTCGTACATGACGGTAGGGGTTGGCGGCCTGGCCAAGATTGAAGGCATTGAGAGCCGCTTTGAGCGTTACACCGCCGAGCACCGCGACCAGGAAGGCGTGCGCTTTCTGGCCAAGGCGCTCAGCTATGTGCGCGACCAGTTGGGCCTGGACCCGGCTGCCTTTCTGCATGAGATGGTGGACGGCATCCTGGGCTGCAACTACCCGGTGCCCCCGCGCATGCTGACCGTGAGCGAGAAGATTGTGCGCCAGTACATCGTGCGCGAGATGGCCGGCGGCGCCGTGCCGGTGGAGTCGGTCGACCTGTTTGCCGTCGAAGGCGGCACCGCTGCCATGGCCTATATCTTCGAGAGCCTGCGCATCAGCGGCCTGCTCAAGGCCGGTGACAAGGTTGCCATCGGCATGCCGGTGTTCACGCCCTATATCGAGATCCCCGAGCTGGCCCAGTACGCACTGGAAGAGGTGCCCATCCATGCCGACCCGGACAATGGCTGGCAGTACTCTGACGCCGAGCTGGACAAGCTGCGCGACCCGGCCGTCAAGATCTTCTTCTGCGTCAACCCCAGCAACCCGCCGTCGGTCAAGATGGACCAGCGCAGCCTGGAGCGCATCAAGGCCATCATTGCCGACCACCGGCCCGATCTGATGGTACTGACCGACGATGTCTACGGCACCTTTGCCGATGACTTCCAGTCGCTGTTCTCGGTATGCCCGCACAACACCTTGCTGGTCTACTCCTTCTCCAAGTATTTTGGCGCCACCGGCTGGCGCCTGGGCGTGATTGCCGCGCACAAGGAAAACGTCTTCGACAAGGCGCTGGCCCAGCTGCCCGAGAGCGCCAAGGTCGAGCTGGACCACCGCTACCGCTCGCTACTGCCCGATGTGCGCTCGCTCAAGTTCATCGACCGCCTGGTGGCCGACAGCCGCGTGGTGGCGCTGAACCATACGGCCGGCCTATCCACCCCGCAGCAGGTGCAGATGGTGCTGTTCTCGCTGTTTGCGCTGATCGATGAAGCCGATGCCTACAAGCAGGCGCTCAAGCAGCTGATCCGCCGCCGCGAGGCCACCTTGTACCGCGAGCTGGGCATGCCGCCGCTGCACAACCCCAACTCCGTCAACTACTACACCCTGATCGACCTGCAGAGCGTCACCTGCCGGCTCTATGGCCAGGCGTTTTCCGACTGGGCCGTGCAGCAGTCCTCGACCGGCGACATGCTATTCCGCATTGCCGACGAGACCGGCATTGTGCTGCTGCCGGGCCGGGGCTTTGGCTCGGACAGGCCATCGGGCCGGGCGTCGCTGGCCAACCTCAACGAGTACGAATACGCCGCCATTGGCCGCGCCTTGCGCCAGATGGTGGACGAGCTGTATGCGCTGTTCCAGGCGCAGTCAGCCGCCAAGCCCTGAGCCGCTCTGGCGCATCAACGCGGCAGCGCAGGCCCGCCCCCCTGCGCTGCCCGCCCCAGCTCCCATCAGCGGCTGCAGCAGGCCGTTAGAACAACTCCTGCTGCATCGAGGTGAGGCCGTTGAAGTCCTCCCCCAGCGGCTGCAAGATGGCATCGGCAATCGGCTGCAGCTGCTTGCTCAGGTAGTGCTCGTAGTCGATCGGCGACTGGCGCACTTCCAAGGGCTCGGGCCCGTTCTTGCCCATCACATAGCGAATCCAGCCACCGCTTTGGTACTGCAGCGGGCGGCCCAGGCGCCGGTTGTAGTCATCGGCCATGCGGGCCGCGCGCACCTGCGGCGGCAGGTTGGCCACATAGGCATCGAGCCGGTGGCGCAGGCGCTTGCGGTAGACCAGCAAGTCATCCTTTTGGCCAGCCAGGGTCGCCTGCGCATAGTCGATGACAAAGTCACGGTAGGGCTCGCCTTGAAAGACCCGTGAGAGCAGCCCTTCCTGGAACTGGCGCGCCAGCGGTGTCCAGTCGCTGCGCGCCATCTCCAGGCCCCGGTAGACCATGGCCTCCTTGCCATCGGCATCCACACTCAAGCCCGCATAGCGCTTTTTGCTGCCCACGTCCGAGCCCCGGATCGTGGGCATGAAGAACTTCTTGTAGTGCGTGTCGAACTCGATCTCGAGAAAGCTCTCGAGGTTCTGTTCCTGGCGCAGGCCTTGCGTCCACCAGGCATTGATGTCGCCGACCAGCGATGTGGCCACCGCATGGGCCTCCTGGTTGCTGTGGGCACGCCCCAGCCAGATAAAGATCGAATCGGTATCCCCGTAGATGACCTCGTAGCCGCGCTGCTGCACCAGCGCCTTGGTGCGTTTGACCATCTCATGGCCGCGCAGGGTGATCGACGAGATCAGCGCTGGGTTGAAGAAGCGGCATTCCGTCGCGCCCAACACCCCGGCAAAGGAGTTCATCACCAGCTTGAGCGCCTGGGACAGCGGCTCGTTCTTCGTGCGCTTGGCCTCATCGCGCGCGCGCCAGAGCGTAGTGACGATCTCGGGCAGACAGTGCTTGTCGCGCGAAAAGCGCGTGTCCATCGGCCCGTGGATCGGCGATGCGGTATCGCTGGCATGCAGGCCTTCGGCCAGGCCCACCGGGTCGACCAGGTAGGTGCGGATGATGGACGGATAGAGACTTTTGTAGTCCAGCACCACCACCGAGTCATAAAAGCCGGGCCGCGAATCGAGCACATAGCCACCGGGCGAAGACTTGCCCCGCACATCGCCCACATTGGGCGCCACATAACCTTGGCGGTGCATGCGCGGCAGGTAGTGGTGGCTGAACGCGGCAATCGAGCCGCCAAACTGGTCCAGCTGCAGGCCGGTGGCATGCGCCCGCTCCATCGCAAACTGCAGCAGCTGGGCCTTGTCAAAAATGCGCAGCACCAGCTCGCAGTCGCGGATGTTGTAGGCCGCCAGCGCGGGCTTGTCCTGCTGGTAGCGGCGCTCGATCTCGGCCATCTTGTCGTACTCGTCGCCAATGTCCTTGCCCTCGCTCAGCAAGGCCTGGGCCACGTTCTCCAGGCTGAATGACGGAAAGCTCCACACCGCCGCCCGCAAGGCCTCGATGCCATCGATCACCGCGCGGCCCGGCATCGGCGCAAACCAGTAGTCCTGCTTGCCCGGGTGCGCGCGCCAGGCAATGGGCCGGCCCTCGCGCCCCAGCAGCAGCGGGGTGGCGCAATCATCCGCCGTCTTTTGCAGCACCCGCAGGTCAAACTGGATCACATTCCAGCCGACGATGACGTCGGGGTCATGGCGCGCAAACCAGGCATTGAGCTCTTCGATCATCGCCTTGCGGCTGGCGCAATACACCAGCCTGAAATCGCTGGTGGGTTCAGCCTGCTCTGCCGGTGCAGCGAGCGCCGGTGCGTCGGGCGCCGGTGCGTCGGGCGCCGGTGCATCGGGTACCGGGGCATCGCCCAGCATGTACACCACGCGCTCGCCCACGCCATCGAGCGCAATCGAGTACAGATCCTGGTGCTGGCTGGTTTCGATATCGAGCGACACGACTTTGAGCGCAGGCCGGTAGGCGGGCGCCGGCACCAGTCTGCAGTCCACCACGGTATTGCCTTGCAGCTGTCCGCCCTCGACCTGCACGCCAGCGGTGATAAAGCGCTCCATCAAATAGCGCTCATGGGGCCGCACATCGGCTTCCAAAAGCGATACATCGAGCTGCTTCAAGCCGCGCGCGAGCTTGCCCAACTGCCGGTAATGCGTGGCATAGACGCCCAGCACCGGCTCCTGCTGAAAATTTTTGAGGGCCAGCTCGCGCAGCTCCATACCGGGCATGGCCAGCAGCTGCGTCTGCACCACCACCCGGTGCCGCGCCTCGACAAACGCCACCGAGACCTGCCGCGTCAGCAGCACTTTGAGCGGCCCGGCATCGGTCGCCAGCCAGTACTCCATCTCGGTGCCTGCAGCCGCGTCCCGCCAATGGCGGGTCAGGATGAATCCTTGGAGGGGGGTGGTGGGCACGGTAGATCAGGCTAAGCAAAAAAGGGGCGAAAACCGCAGCCATCGCTGCGATGGCATCAAGCGCCGAAAGCCTCGGCGGGCTTGCGCACCGATGATATCGCCGGCGTGCCGCAGCGCCTGCACATGGGTGGCAGATGTTGGCTCCAGAGCCTGTTTGGACAAAAGAAAAAGGACTTAGCTCTTTCGAGCTAAGTCCTTGTCTTTTTGGTCGGAATGGCGGGATTCGAACTCGCGACCCCTTGCACCCCATGCAAGTGCGCTACCAGGCTGCGCTACATTCCGAAGACTTGAATTATATACCTAGTTTTCAGGGTCCCCGGAAAGAATGCGACGAATTTCTTGCAATTCGATCGCGGCCTGCTGCCAGCTCAGCGGTTCAGCGCTTTCAGCCATGCCGGCAGCCAGCACATCAGCACCTTCGTCCTGCAGTGCGAACATGCTGTCGTCTTCCAGCGCATCGAGCATGGCCTGGCCGCGCGGCAGTGACTGGAGCTGGTTGCGCGCCCCGCTGATCGTAAAGCCCCGCTCATAGAGCAGCTCACGGATGCGGCGGATCATCAGCACCTCATGGTGCTGGTAGTAGCGGCGGTTGCCCCGGCGCTTGACCGGGCGCAGCTGCGTGAACTCCTGCTCCCAGTAGCGCAGCACATGCGGCTTGACGTCGCACAGCACCGACACCTCACCGATGGTGAAATAGCGCTTGGCAGGGATGGGGGGCAGCTGTTTTTCCATGGACAAATTGTAAACAGCCGCGAAAGCGGCCGTGTTGCATATAGGCGAAAGCGGGCGACGGTTTGACCTTCAGTGCCCACGCACTGCAGGCGGCCGCGCACCCAGGGCCTGCGTCACTCCATGTCGGCGGGGGCCTGCACCGAATCCTTGAGCTTGCCGCTGGCATGGAAGGTGACCACGCGGCGCGCCTCGATCGGCACCTCTTCGCCGGTGCGCGGATTGCGGCCGGGGCGGGCCTTCTTCATGCGCACCTGGAAATTGCCAAAGCTTGACAGCTTCACATCCTCGCCCTTGATCAAGCTCTCCGAGATCAGGTCGAAAAAGGCATCGACCATGTCCTTGGCTTCGCGCTTGTTCAGGCCGATGTTGTCAAACAGCATATCGGCCAGCTGCGCCTTGGTCAGCGCCGGTTGTTCCAGGCTCTCAACGGTGAATTCCATATAGCAATCCTCGCGTGTGGGATCAGCGCAGACGCGCACCCAGGCTTTGTGTGAGTTGTTCGACCACGGCCTGCACGGCCGCTTCAATCTCGGTGTCTTCCAGCGCGCGCTCGTCATGGCCCAGGCTCAGACGCACGGCCAGGCTCTTCTCGTCCTGGGCCAGGCTGCCGGCAGCGGCCTCTTCGCCCGCCTTGAGCTTCTTGGGCCGGAACACATCGAACAGCACGGCACTGCGCAGGATAGCACCTGCGCTGGCAGCCGTGATGGCCTGCATGATCTGGGCGTGGGTGACAGTTTCCTTGACCACGACAGCGATGTCGCGCTCGACCATCTGGTGCTTGGCCACCGGTGCGAACACCGGCACCTGGCGTGCCAGCACGGCATCGAGGGCCAGCTCGAACATCACTGGCGCCTGGGCCAAATCCCATTCCTGGCGCCACTGGGGGTGCAGCTCGCCAACAAAGCCGATGGCCTTGCCGTCCAGCAGCACGCGGGCGCAGCGGCCAGGGTGCAGCGCGGGGTGCTCAGCCGCTTCAAACACCGGCTTGAGCGGCGCCAGCAGTGCCTCGACATCGCCCTTGACGTCGTAGAAATCGACCTTGGTCTCGCTGCGGCCCCATTGCAGCTGGTCGGCTGCGCCATAGGCCAGGCCCGCCACGCGCATGGGCTGGTGGAAGCCCTTGACGGTGGTGTCGGACTCGGCGACCGAGTCGTCCTTGAAGAACACGCGGCCCAGCTCGAACACGCGCACGCGCTGAGCTTTGCGGTCCACATTGAACTTGAGCACCTGCAGCAGCGAGCCCAGCAACGACGAGCGCATCACGCTCAGGTGGCTGGCGATGGGGTTGAGCAGCTTGATGGCCTGGCTGTTGCCCGCCAGCTCTTGCTCCCACTTTTCTTCGACAAAGCTGAAGTTGATCGTCTCCTGGTAGCCCAGGCCGGCCAGCGCATGGCGCACGGCATAGGGGCTGCGGGAGTTCTCGGCACGCAGCTTGGGCGAGATCGGCGCCAGCGGCTTGCTGGTGGGCAGGTTCTCGTAGCCAATCATCCGCGCGATTTCTTCAACCAGGTCTTCTTCCAGGTTGATGTCGAAGCGGAAGGTAGGCGCGGTCACGCTGATCACGCCTTCTTGCGCCACGGTGGCGGGCAGGCCCAGGCCGTTCAGCGCATCGAGGCACTGCTGCTGGGTCACCGGCATGCCGATGACCTTGGCTGCACGCGCCACGCGCAGCTGCACCGTCTTGGGTGCAGGCATGTTGGGCTGCTGGTCGTCCATGGCGGCCACCTGGGTCTCGGGCGTGCCGCAGATCTCGAGCACCAGCTGGGTGATGCGCTCGATGTGCTCGGTGGTGAACTGCGGGTCCACACCACGCTCGAAGCGGTGGCCCGCGTCGGTCGAGAAGTTGAAGTGGCGCGAGCGGCCGGCAACGGCCTTTGGGAACCAGAAAGCCGCTTCGATGTAGATGTTCTTGGTGTCGTCGGACACGGCAGTGGCATCGCCACCCATGATGCCGGCGAGCGACTCCAGGCCGTGCGCGTCCGCAATCACGCCGACCTTGGGGAAGTCGTCGATCTCGATGGTGTTGCCGTTGAGCAGCTTGAGCGTCTCGCCCTGCTTGCCCCAGCGCACGCTCAGGCCGCCGCTGATCTTGTCCAGATCGAAGATGTGGCTGGGCCGGCCCAGCTCGAACATCACGTAGTTGGAGATATCGACCAGGGGGCTGACGGCGCGCTGGCCGCAACGGGCCAGGCGGTCGACCATCCACTGCGGGGTCTTGACCTGGGTGTTGACGTTGCGCACGATGCGGCCGGAGAAACGGCCGCACAGGTCGGTCGCTTCGATCTTGACGGGCAGCTTGTCTTGCGAAGCCACAGCCGCCGCCGGGAAGGACAGCGCCTTGAGCGGCGTGCCGGTCAGCGCCGACAGCTCACGCGCCACACCATAGACCGACAGGCAGTGTGCCAGGTTGGGCGTGAGCTTGAGGGTGAACAAGGTGTCATCAAGGTTCAGGTATTCGCGCACGTTCTGGCCCAGTGGCGCATCGGCGGGCAGCTCCAGCAGACCGCCGTGGTCGTCGGCAATGCCCAGCTCCTTGGCCGAGCACAGCATGCCAAAGCTTTGCACGCCGCGCAGTTTGCCGATCTTGATCTTGAAGGGCTTGCCGTCCGCGCCGGGGGGCAGCTCGGCGCCCACGGTCGCGCAAGGGATGCGGATGCCCACGCGCGCATTGGGCGCGCCGCAGACGATATTGAGCAACTCGGGGCCACCGACATCGACCTGGCAGACGCGCAGACGGTCGGCATCGGGGTGTTGCACCGCTTCCTTGATCTCGCCGACAACGATGCCGGTGAACGGTGGCGCTACGGGGTCGAGTTCTTCGACCTCGAGGCCTGCCATGGTCAAGGTATCGGCCAGCTCTTGGGTGGTCAGCGACGGGTTGCAGTATTGGCGCAACCAGGATTCAGGAAATTGCATAGTCGGACTCTTTGGCGTTCAGGCCTGCTGCGCCGTCTTGGGCAGCGGCAGGCCGGGCGTTCTTGCTTTTCAATCGGGAGCGGCTGGCAGCGCATGCTGCCCGGGGGCTGGGGATCACATTGCAGATCTGCAGCATTGACCGCTCCGTGCTCATGACTGGAACTGCGACAGGAAACGGATGTCGCCGTCAAAGAACAGGCGCAGGTCATTGACGCCATAACGCAGCATGGTCAGGCGGTCAGGGCCCATGCCAAAGGCAAAGCCAATGTATTTCTCGGGATCGAGCCCCATGTTGCGCACCACATTGGGGTGTACCTGGCCGGCGCCCGAGACTTCCAGCCAGCGGCCGGCCAGCGGCCCGCTTTGGAACTGGATGTCGATCTCGGCCGAGGGCTCGGTGAACGGGAAGAAGCTGGGGCGAAAGCGCAGCACCAGGTCATCCTGCTCGAAGAAGGTCTTGCAGAAGTCGGTGAACACGACCTTGAGGTCCTTGAAGCTCACGTTCTCGCCGATCCACAGGCCTTCGCACTGGTGGAACATCGGCGAGTGGGTGGCGTCCGAGTCCACGCGGTAGGTGCGGCCCGGCGCGATCACGCGGATCTCGGGCATGGTCTGGCCCGCGTCGATCAGGTTGCGGTAGCGCTTGACGTGCTGGACCGCATGGCGCACCTGCATCGGGCTGGTGTGCGTGCGCAGCAGATTGGGCGCGTGCTGGGTGCCACCTTCGACATAGAAGGTGTCGTGCATCGAGCGCGCGGGATGGTCTTCGGGCGTATTGAGCGCGGTGAAGTTGAACCAGTCGGATTCGATCTCGGGGCCTTCGGCCACATCGAAGCCCATGGAGCCGAAGATGCCTTCGATGCGCTCCATCGTGATGGATACGGGGTGCAGACCACCGCTGCCGCGGCGGCGGCCGGGCAGGCTCACGTCCAGCACTTCGGCCTTGAGGTGGGCTTGCAGCTCGGCATCGGCCAGCGCCTTGCGGCGTGCCGTCAAGGCCGCCTCAATCGCCTGCTTGGCCACGTTGATGGCGGCACCGCGCGATTTTTTCTCTTCGACGGAAAGCTGCGCCATGCCCTTCATGAGCTCGGTCATCTTGCCCGACTTGCCCAAAAACTGCGCCTTGGCGTTTTCCAGATCAGCGGGGGTATGGGCCTGCGCAAACAGTTGCTGCGCGCTTTCGACCAGAGAATCCAACTCGTTCATATCGACTCTTATCGACTGTAATGCCGGGCCACCAAAAAGCAGCCTGGCGATAAAAAAACAAGGGCTAGCGCCTTTTCAAGCCCTAGCCCTTGCTGTGTGTGCACCAGCAGCTACTAAATCAACAGTAACTACCGATCGTGACCTTAGGCAGCCAGCTTGGCTTTGACTTGGTCGACGATAGCTGCAAAAGCAGCCTTGTCGTGCACGGCGATATCGGCCAGCATCTTGCGGTCGATTTCAATGGCAGCCTTCTTCAGACCGTTGGCGAACTGGCTGTAGGTCAGGCCCAGTTCACGGGAAGCGGCATTGATACGGGCGATCCACAATTGGCGGAACACGCGCTTCTTGGTACGACGGTCACGGTAGGCGTACTGGCCTGCCTTCATTACCGCTTGCTTGGCAACGCGGAAGACGTTACCACGGCGACCGCGGAAACCCTTAGCAAGGGCCAGAACTTTTTTGTGACGGGCGCGTGCCGTTACACCACGTTTGACGCGAGGCATGTGTTTTCTCCTAGTTCGTCAGTGAATTACAGGCCCATGCCGGGCAACATTTGTGCCATGTGACCCATGTTGGTCTCATGCACAGCGGTTGCACCACGCAGATGGCGCTTGTTCTTGGTGGTCTTCTTGGTCAAGATGTGACGCTTGAAGGCTTGACCGCGCTTGACGGTGCCACCTGGACGAACGCGAAAACGCTTCTTCGCGCTGCTTTTGGTCTTCATTTTGGGCATGTGAATGCTCCTTATGTTTGTGCTCGTGAGGCGTTCCATCGCCATGATGAAACTTGATTTGGCCCCGAGCCACTTCTGTGACAGACCTAGATTAGATCTACTCTATCAATGCGCAAGGTGTTGGCTGCGCCTATCCTAAGCACCAGAGCCGAAACCCCAGACTCAGGCAAGCACTGCCGCTACCCTGCTAAAAACCGAAAGCGGCCTAAGCCGCTTGTCGGTAATCCAGTATTCTAACCGCTTCTTTAAGCTGTGGCTACTGGCGAGGAATTTCCCTCGACCGGCTTGCCAGCTGCAGCGCCACCGGGCTTCTTGCGCGCCGGAGCGATCATCATGATCATCTGGCGGCCTTCGAGCTTGGGGAACTGCTCGACCTGGATCAGGTCGGCGAGCTCGTCGCGGATGCGGTTGAGCAGGTCCATGCCCAGGTTCTGGTGGGTGATTTCACGACCACGGAAGCGCAGGGTCACCTTGACCTTGTCGCCTTCGGCCAGGAAGCGGCGGATATTGCGCATCTTGACGTTGTAGTCGCCATCATCAGTACCGGGGCGGAACTTGATTTCCTTGATTTCGATGACGGTTTGCTTGGCCTTGGCCTCGGCCGCCTTCTTTTGCTCCAGATACTTGAACTTGCCGTAGTCCATCAGGCGGCAAACCGGAGGCGTGGCCGTGGCGACAATCTCCACCAGGTCGACGTCCAGCTCTCCGGCCATACGCAGCGCTTCCATCAGCGGCACGATGCCCAGCGGTTCATTATCAGGACCGGACAGACGCACTTCTGGTGCCTGAATCTCACGATTCAGACGGTGTTTGCGTTCTTCGCGGTGGCGGCGATCACGGAATTCAGTAGCTATGGCTTTCACCCTAAAAATTTAAAAACTACGACAGCGTAGCTGCTCAAAACGCAGTCCACGCTGTCCAAAGCTTTGACGAACCAGAAAAAGGCTGCTTAGGCTTTAGCGGCAATGTCCTTGGCAATCAAGTCGACGAATGCATCGATGGACATCACACCGAGGTCTTTCCCGCCCCGGGCGCGCACTGCTACGGCTCCGGCTGCCTTCTCCTTGTCGCCAGCGACAAGAATATAGGGCAGCTTTTGCAACGAATGCTCCCGTATTTTATACGTAATCTTCTCGTTGCGCAGATCGGTAACCACACGCAGCCCTTGGCTGGGCAAGGCCTTACGCAGTTTGTCGGCCACTTCCTGCACGTAGGCGCCTTGCGCATCGGTGATGTTGAGCACTGCCACCTGCGTGGGCGCGAGCCAGGCGGGCAGCGCGCCGGCGTGCTGCTCGATCAGGATGCCGATGAAGCGCTCGAGCGAGCCCACGATCGCGCGGTGCAGCATGATGGGGCGGTGGCGCTCGCCGTCTTCGCCGACGAACTCGGCATCGAGGCGCTCGGGCAGGTTCGGGTCGACCTGGATGGTGCCGCACTGCCATTCACGGCCCAGCGCGTCCTTCAAGGTGTACTCGATCTTGGGGCCGTAGAACGCGCCCTCACCGGGCAGGTACTCGAACTCGCAACCCGAGGCGCGCAGGCCTTCGGCCAGCGCCGCTTCGGCCGCATCCCAGCTCTCGTCGCTGCCGATGCGCTTTTCAGGGCGGGTCGAGAGGCGGTAGAGGATGTTGGTGAAGCCAAAGTCTGCATACACCTTTTGCAGCAGCGCGGTGAACGCGGTCACCTCGGCCTGGATCTGCTCGGGCAGGCAGAAGATGTGGCCGTCATCTTGCGTGAAGGCGCGCACGCGCATGATGCCGTGCAGCGAGCCGGTAGGCTCGTTGCGGTGGCAGGCACCAAACTCACCAAAGCGCAGCGGCAGATCGCGGTAGCTCTTGATGCCTTGCTTGTAGATGAGGATGTGGCCGGGGCAGTTCATCGGCTTGAGCGCGTACTCGCGCTTTTCCGACTCGGTCGTGAACATGTTCTCGCGGTACTTGTCCCAGTGGCCGGTCTTCTCCCACAGGGTCTTGTCCAGGATCTGCGGGCCCTTGACCTCCTGGTAGCCGTTGTCGCGGTACACCTTGCGCATGTACTGCTCGACTTCCTGCCAGATCGACCAGCCCTTGGGGTGCCAGAACACGGTGCCGGGCGAATGCTCGTCGATGTGGAACAGGTCGAGTTCGCGGCCGAGCTTGCGGTGGTCGCGCTTTTCAGCCTCTTCGAGCATCGTCAGGTACTGCTGCAGATCGTCCTTGCTGGCCCAGGCCGTGCCGTAGATGCGTTGCAGCATCTCGTTGTTGTGGTCGCCGCGCCAGTAGGCACCGGCCACCTTCATCAGCTTGAAATGCTTGAGCTTGCCGGTGCTGGGCACGTGGGGGCCACGGCACAGGTCTTCGAACGCGCCTTCGCGGTACAGGCTCACATCTTCATTGCTGGGGATGGAGGCAATGATCTCGGCCTTGTAGTTCTCACCCAGGCCCTTGAAGTAGGCCACGGCTTCGTCACGCGGCAGCACGCGGCGCACCACGGGCTCGTCCTTGTTGGCCAGCTCGGTCATGCGCTTTTCGATCGCCACCAGGTCTTCGGGCGTGAAGGGGCGCTTGTAGGCGAAGTCGTAGTAGAAACCGTTGTCGATCACCGGGCCGATGGTGACCTGGGCTTCCGGGAACAGCTCCTTGACGGCGTAGGCCAGCAAGTGGGCGGTGGAGTGGCGGATCACTTCCAGGCCATCGGCATCCTTGGCCGTCACGATGGACAGCGGCATGTCGCGGTCAATGACAAAGCTGGTGTCCACCACCTTGGCGTTGTCGCCCAGACCTACCTTGCCAGCCAGCGCGGCCTTGGCCAGGCCAGCGCCAATCGATGCAGCGACCTCGGCCACCGACACGGGGCCCGGGTAGTCGCGCTTGGAGCCATCGGGAAGCGTAATTTGAACCATGAGAAATCCTAAATAATCGTGAGCTTTTACCAAGCCGCGCTGCCAGAAAAGCAAAAAGCGCGGAGCTTGTCCGCGCTTTGGTGTGAGGAGACGAAATCGTCGTACAGGCGCGAACCACCGGCCTTACTGGCCAGTCAAACCCCAAGTGGTTGTAGTTCGCGGTGTCATAACCGATGTTGCCTTTCTCGCTCTTACCAGTGGATGGAATCTAAAACGACTGTCATTTTCCCACATTCTGATGCAATCTGCTGGTCTTCCCGCAATCCGGGCGCCAACGGGCTTGCCATAATCAAAACGATAGCAGACCTTGACGATTAGATATGCCCTATCGCTACGCCCGATCTGTTGGAATGTCCGCCTGCCTGGCTGCGTTATTGCTGCAAGGGGGCTGCTCCAGCACCCCCGCCACCCGTGGCAAAGTCCCCGAACGCGATATGCAGGCCCAGGAGTGGGGCCAGTCCGATGTGAACCGCATGGCCACCTTGAGCATGCGCGCCAACCTGCAAAGCCTGTATGTGCTGATGGACAAGCTCTACCGCCGCAATCCGCAGGAGTGGCGCAAGGGCGGTTTTGACAACCGCGAGGCGGCGATGAAGGCCGTGCGCGAGGCGATCGAAAACCAGCAACCCTGGCCCGAACTGTTGGATCAACGCGACATTGCCGGCATGAGCATGGCGCTGGCGCCCGAGTTTGCCGGCGACCGGGTGGCCGCCTTCACCTGGGCCACGGCCGACATGCTGATCACCGCCTATGGCGGCCGCACCACCTTCTACCTGATCCATGGGCTCGATGCCCAGGCGGTCTACAACGCGTCGCGCAACCTGGAGATTGCCAACTGGATGCTCACCCACCGCAAGCTGGGCAATGGCCAAACCATGCTGCTGAGCAACGAGCTCAATGCCAGCGAGCGCAACCTGAGCTTCGAGCGCGAATTTGGCAAGATGATTGCCCGCAATGACCTGATGGCCGATGTCGTATCCGAGAAATACCGCCGCGCGGTGATTGGCTATGTGCAGGGGCTGGCCGGCGGCAGCTTGCTGCAGTTTCTGCCGGTGCAGGCGGTGGCGCATTAACGCGCCCTCCTCACCCGCCCCATTTACTGAACCTGGCGCTTATCGCGCGGGCAGCGGCAGATGCAGGCTGCGCTTGAGCGTGGCCAGCGCAATCGAGGTGTTGAAGCGCTGGATATTCTGATCGCCGTCAAACAGCCGCTGGGTGATCGCCTGGTACTCCTGCATGTCACGCGCAGTCACCACCAGCAGGTAGTCCGTCTGGCCGGTGACGGCATAGCACTGCTGCACCGCCGTCTCAGCCGCCACCCGGGCGCGGAAGCCCTGGGTCAGCGCATCGAGCTCATTGACCAGCTGCACCTCGATAAAGATCGTCAGCGGCCGGCCCACCGCCTCGGGGCTGAGCTGTGCGGTATTGGCCGCAATCACACCGCTGTCTTGCAGACGGCGGATGCGGCGCTGCACGGCAGCCGGTGACAGGTTCACCTGCTCGGCCACCTCGCGCTGGGGGCGCAGGTTGTCGCGCTGCAGGATGGCCAAAATGGCCAGGTCGAAGGAATCGAGTTCAGCGTTCATCGCGAGGGCCTGGAGGGGGAGTGCGCAGCAAGAGCGAAACTTGCATTTGGCACCGATTTTTCGAGCAATTTACTTCGCCCAGCTGCAATATTATCTCGGCCATGCAAGATTCTCTCTGGCAGCGGCTGCTGCCCTCCTTGGCCGTATTGGGCTCGGTCAGCGCGCTGTGCCTGGGCACCAGCTTTGCCAAACACCTGTTCCCCGTTGTCGGCGCCCAGGGCACTACTGCGTTGCGCGTGGGCTTTTCGGCATTGCTGCTGCTGCTCATCTGGCGCCCCTGGCGCTTTGGGCCTACCAAGGCGCACCTGAGGCAGATTGCGATCTTTGGCGTGGTGCTGGGGCTCATGAACCTGCTGTTTTACATGGCCATCAAGCGCCTGCCCTTTGGCGTGACGGTGGCCATCGAGTTTGTCGGCCCGCTGTCGGTGGCGGTGTGGACCTCGCGCCGGCTGCTCGATCTGGTCTGGCTGGGCTTGGCGGCGCTGGGCCTGTTTTTGCTGCTGGTGCTGCCGATGTTTGGTGTGCAGACTGCCGCGCTCGACCCGGTGGGCCTGTGCTTTGCGATCCTGGCCTCGGCCTGCTGGGCCGGCTACATCGTGCTGGGCAAGCGCGCCGGCCATATGCATGGCGGCATGGTGGTGTCACTGGCGCTGCTGACTGCGGCCATCGTGGTGGTGCCCTTTGGCATTGCCGAGGCCGGCGCCAAGCTGCTGCAGCCTTCGATCCTGCTCTATGGCCTGGCAGTGGCCGCTGTCTCCAGCGCCATTCCCTACACCCTGGAGATGTTTGCGCTCAAGCGCCTGAGCTCTGGGGCCTTTTCCACCATGCTCGCCACCGAGCCGGCCATTGCCGCCATTGCCGGCATGCTGGTGCTGGGCGAGCTGCTGACCGCAACCCAGTGGTCGGCCATTGGACTGATCATGTTTGCAGCGATGGGCAGCGCACTGACGGCCAAGCCCTCTGCCCCGCCGCAGGCGGCAGCGCCCAAGACCGAAGGCCAGGCCGTCGCCTGAGCACGCCACCCACCCGCCCATGAAAAAAGCGCCTGCCGCATAGTCGGCAAGCGCTTGGGTATTGGGATGGAAGCAGCTTAGTTCTCGCCCGCCCACTCCACCTTGGCGCCCAGGCTTTGCAGGTTCTCGACAAAGCGCGGGTGCGCGCGCTTGATCGGCGCGGCATTGCGAATCTCGGAGCGCCCTTCAATGCTGGCGGCAACCATGAACAAGGCAATGGCCACGCGGATGATGTAGGGGCTCTCCACCACGGCGGGGCTGAGCGGGTTGCCGCCCAGCGTGACGATGCGGTGCGGGTCGGACGAGAACACATGGGCACCGAACTTGGACAGCTCGCCGGTCCAGCCCAGGGCGCCGTCATAAACCTTGTTCCAGAACATCGCATTGCCCTCGGCACGCACGCCCAGCGCGATGAAGATCGGCAGCAGATCGACCGGGAAGTAAGGCCAGGGCGCGGCCTCGACCTTGGTCAGCACATTGCGGGTAAACGGCGTCTCGACCTTGAGCGGGCCCTTGCGGATGGCGCGCGACCAGCCGTCCTTGTGCTCGATCTGTACGCCAAACTTGGCAAAGGTGCGGTCGATCAGCGGGAAGTTGTCGGGGGTTCGGTTGCGCACCTGCACATCGCCGCCGGTGATCGCGCCCAACGCCAAGAAGGTGGTGATCTCGTGGAAGTCTTCCTCAAAATGGAACTCGCCGCCGCCCAGCTGCTCGACGCCATGCACCGTCAGGCGCGAGGTGCCAATGCCCTCGATCCTGGCGCCCAGCATCACCATGAAGCGGCAGAACTCCTGCACATGCGGCTCGCAGGCGGCGTTGGTCAGCACCGAGCTGCCCTTGGCCGTGGCCGCGCACAGCACAAAGTTTTCGGTGGTGGTAACCGAGGCATAGTCGAGCCAGTGCTGGGTGGCCTGCAGCGGGCCATCGCAGCGCACGATGAGCGACCCCTCGCCATGCTCCACGCGGCCGCCAAAGCGGCGGAACACCTCGATGTGCGGATCGATCTCGCGCACGCCCAGGGTGCAGCCCTTGACATTGTCCTCCAGCCGCGCCACGCCAAAGCGGGCCAGCAGCGGCGGCACCAGCATGATGGATGAGCGCATTTCCTCGGGCAGGTGGTGCTTGCAGGCATCAAAGTGGGTATCGCGATGGTGCAGTTGGAGCACGCCGCTGGCGTAGTCCATCTGCACGCTCGAGCCGAGCTTGCCAAAGATGTCCAGGATCTTGCGCACATCGGTGATGTCCGGAACGCCATGGAGCACCAGGGGCTGGGCCGTCAACAACGTCGCGCACAGCACAGGCAAAACGGCATTCTTGTTGGACGAGGGAATGATGCGGCCCTGCAAAGGGGTGCCGCCGTGCACGATGAGTTTGGACATGGATGGGGGGAGGTCGCGAATTCTGGAGTGGCCCGTGGCAGTGTGCGCTATCCGGGCCGACCCTGCATGGTACAGCGTCCAAAACAACAAAAGGCACTCGGTTGGAGTGCCTTTTGTAAATACCCGTCAACAAAATGTGCGGGATGGTGTTATGCCCTGCCAGAGCAGCTCACTTGCCGATCAGAATGCGGGGACGACGGCGCCCTTGTACTTCTCCAGGATGAATTTCTTCACATCGTCGCCATGCAGCGCACGGGTCAGCTTGGCAATCGCCTCGTCATTGGCGCGGTCTGCACGGGCGGCAATGATGTTGGTGTAGGGCGAATCGGCGCCTTCGATAAAGAGCGCGTCCTTCGTGGGGTTGAGCTTGGCTTCGATCGCGTAGTTGGTGTTGATCAGGGCCAGATCCACGTCACCGAGCGCGCGCGGCAGCAGCGGCGCTTCGAGCTCCTTGAACTTGAGCTTCTTGGGGTTCTTGGCGATGTCCAGCGGCGTCGAAGTCAGCTTGGAGGCGTCCTTGAGCTCGATCAGGCCGTGCTTTTGCAGCAGCAGCAAGGCGCGGCCGCCGTTGGACGGGTCATTGGGGATGGCCACGGTGGCGCCGTCCTTCAGGTCCTTGATGTTCTTGATCTTGCTGGAGTAGGCGCCAAAGGGCTCCACATGCACCTTGCCATTGGGCACTTGCACCAGCGAGCTCTTGCGGTCCTTGTTGTAGCTGTCCAGGTAAGGCTGGTGCTGGAAGAAGTTGGCATCGAGCTGCTTGTCTTCCACCGCCGCATTGGGCTGGATGTAGTCACTGAACTCGCGCACTTGCAGATCCACACCCTCAGCCTTGAGCTTGGGCTTGATGAAATTGAGGATTTCGGCATGTGGCACCGGCGAGGCCGCCACTTTCAGCACCACATCAGCAGCGTGGGCAGACACGGCCAGGGCCGCGATGGCAAGAACGGAAAGCGTTTTTTTGAACATGGTGTTTTGAACAGATGAGAAAGACCAGCCCGGGCAACACATGGATTTTTTCTTGATGGGACTGAACCAAGATGGTGCAAGTCTAGCCTTGATTGGCATATCGATCAAAGAATATAAAGAGATTTGGTTATAAAGAAATTGATCTTTATGGCCCAAAGCCACAGTCCGGGCAGCCGCCGGGCGCCGGCCGCGCTATGCTCTGGGCCATGTCTAGCCCGTTTGACCCCGATCAGCTGCTGCGCCTGCTCACCACCCCCATGCCTTTTGGCAAGTACCAGGGCCGCGCCATTGCGGACCTGCCAGGCAATTACCTCAACTGGTTTGCGCGGGAGGGCTTTCCCAAAGGCGATCTGGGCCGGCTGCTGGCACTGATGCACGAGATCGACCACAACGGCCTGGGCGAGTTGCTGCACCCTCTGCGCGCCAGCCTGCAGGCGAGCGGGCAGGCAGCTGGACAGCCTCCGCGAAAATGAAAAAACCCGCAGGCTGCCAGCAGCTGCGGGTGGGTTCAGGTTGTTGAGACGCTGCTTTACTTGACGGCAGAGCGGGCTGCGTCGGCCTTGGCCTTGGCATCATCGGCCTGCTTTTGCAGCGCCGCCGCTTCGGCCTCTGCCTTCTTGGCTTCGGCTTCCTTGGCAGCGGCTTCTTCCTTGCCCTTGTCACCGCCCATGGCGCCCGCCATGGCACTGCCGGCCATCGTGCCAGCAACGGCGCCCACGGCAGCTGCGCCCATGGTGCCCATCATGCTGGAGCCGCCGGCGGCCGGTGCCGCAGCGGCAGGGGCTGCAGCCGCTGCTGGAGCGGCCGCGGGTGCAGCGGCGGCTGGCGTCGCAGGCTTGGCTGCCGGTGCAGGGGCCGCCTTTTGCGTGGCTGCGGGACGCTTGACACCGCCGCCCATGCGCTTGGCGTGGGCCAGGCCTGGCAGAACCAGACCGGCGATGGTCAAAGCAAGAACGGATGCAGAGGTGCGAAAAGAGGGGTTCACTACGAAATTTCCAAATAAAAGGCCGGGGCCACAGGCGGGGTGCCTGCTTGCCTACCCTGGGTACATGAGGGGAAACGCTGCAAATTCAAGTGCTTGTAGGCACGGCTTGCAGCGGTATGGCTCGGCTTTGGTTATTCGTTATGCGTAGCGCGCAGCTATAAATATTGTAGAGCAAGCCAGCGGCAGGGCTTGATCTACAAGACCTTGGGCGCCGCCCGCTATCGCCTGGCTCAGGCCGCTGCGATGCTGCCGAGCCCGCTGTATACCCACCAGGCCAGCGCCAGCATCATCACGCCGGTAAAGCCGTCCATCACGCGCCAGGCCTGGGGCTTGGCAAACAGCGTTTGCAGGCGCCGGCCGGCGCTGGCCAGCATCACAAACCAGGCGAGACTCGCACTGGCCGCACCCAGCACAAAGATCCATTTGAGGCTGCCGTCCTGGCGTGCACCGATCGAACCCACCAGCACCACCGTGTCCAGGTAGACATGGGGGTTGAACAAGGTGATGACGACCAGCGCACCCAGCACGCGCCACAGGCCGCGCCGGGCCACCGTTGCCGGCGCACCGCCCCCATCGGCAGCAGGCGCTGCGCCAGCGGGCATCGCGGCGCGCCACAGAGCCATCAGGCCATAGGCCAGCAAAAACAGTGCGCCGCCCAAGGTGAGGTAGTAGGCCAGGGTGGGCGAATCCCCCAGCACCTGGGCCATGCCGGCCACGCCAATACCGATCAGCAACGCATCGCTGAACACGCACCAGGCGACGCAGGCGCGTACATGCTCGCCGCTCACGGCCTGGCGCAGCACATAGAGGTTTTGCGCACCGATCGAGACGATCAAAGAAAGGCAGACCGTGAAACCGGCCAGCCAGGTAGAAGTCATGCTTGTTGTCCACATGGCGGCTATTGTGCGGCGCACCACTAAATAAGTAAAATTAAACAATCTTAGTCAAATGAAGCAAAACTAAATGCTGGACTACCTGGGACTGGCCGCGCTGGCGGCCGTGGTGCGCGAGGGCAGCTTCGAGCGCGCCGCCAAGAAACTCCATGTCACCCCATCCGCGGTGTCGCAGCGCATCAAGCAGCTCGAGGAGCGCAGCGGCCAGGTGCTGGTGCAGCGCGGCAATCCCTGCACCGGCACCGAGGCCGGCCTGCGTCTGTGCCTGCACCTCGAGCAGGTGGCCTTGCTGGAAAACGCCCTGCGCCGCAGCAACCCCGATCTGCTGCCCGACGCGCCGGTCGCGCCCACCATCAAGCTGGCTGTCAATGCCGACTCGCTCTCGACCTGGTTCATGGATGCGATGGCCGAATTCACCGCCTCGGGCAACGAGCTGCTGGATTTGCGCGTGGACGACCAGGACCACACCGCCCAGGCGCTGCGCGAAGGGGCGGTGCTGGGCGCAGTGACCGGCACCAGCGGCCAGATTCCGGGCTGCAACAGCTGGCCGCTGGGCACGATGCGCTATGTGGCAGCGGCCAGCCCCGGCTTTATGACGCGTTACTTTGCAGACGGGGTGAGCACCCAGGCGCTGGCCCAGGCGCCCATCATGACCTTTGACCGCAAGGACCGGCTGCAGGACCAGTGGCTGCAGGCCCAGGGCATGGCCTCGCGCGGCAGCGGTCCCCGGCATTTTCTGCCATCCAACCAGGGCTATGTGCGTGCCTGCGAGATCGGCATGGGCTGGGGCATGCACCCCACGGTGCTGATTGCCGAGCAGCTCGCGCGCGGCAGCCTGGTGCCGCTGGTGCCCGACACCCCGCTGGACGTGCCGCTGTACTGGGCGCTGCCGCGCAGCGCGCAGACCAGCCTGGCCCGGTTGACGGACTGCGTCATGCGCGCAGCCAGCCGCGTGCTCACGCCTGCGGCTTGAGCCTTGCTGCCCTGGGGTTGTCAGCAAGGCGCAGGCTGGTGCGCCTATGATGCTGGCAGCGGCAGCACCGGCCTACCTGGGCGCTGCCGCAGAGGGAGGACTCCATGGTTTTCATTAGAAAGAGCACAGCATGATTGAGGTGCAGGATCTCATCGTCGACTACCCCGGCCACCGCGCGCTGCATGGCGTGAGCCTGCAGATCGAGGCGGGCACCGTCACCGCCTTGGTGGGGCCCAATGGCGCGGGCAAATCCACCTTGCTGCGCTGCATTACCGGGCTGGAAGCGCCGCTGAGCGGCAGCACCCGGGTGGCAGGCATTGATGTGCAGCAAGCGCCCCGCCGCGCCCACCAGTGCATGGGCTATCTGTCGGATTTCTTCGGGCTCTACGAGACCCTGAGCGTGGCCCAGTGCCTGCAGTACGCCGCCGAAAGCCAGGGCCTGAGCCGCCAGGCAGCCACCGCGCGCGTGCATGCCGTGGCCGAGCAATTGGCGCTGACGGCCAAGCTGGGCCATGCCACGCGCAATCTCTCGCGTGGCCAGCGCCAGCGCGTGGCCATTGGCCAGGCCATCATCCATGAGCCCCAGGTGCTGCTACTCGATGAGCCCGCCAGCGGGCTCGATACGGAAGCGCGCAGCAGCCTCTCGACCCTGTTCCGCCAGCTGCAGGCCCAGGGCATGACCCTGGTCGTCTCCAGCCACATCCTGAGCGAGCTCGACGAGTACTGCAGCCATATCCTGTCGATCCGCGAAGGCCGCATCACCAGCCACGGGCCCCTGAATGCGGTCGCTGGCGCCGGCGGCATCGGCGCCCTGCCCTCCGAGCTGGTGATGCAGCTGGAGCTGGCCGCGCCGCTCGCCCAGCCCGAGCTGGCACTGGCTGGCTACCGCCTGGTCGATATGCGTGCGGGCCGTGAGGGCAGCGCCTCTCATATCCTGTGGATTGGCATGCCTGCGCATGACACTGCTGCCCGCGTGCAGCTGCTGCAGCAGCTCGTGGCCCATGGTGCGCAGGTGCTGGGCTACCAGGAGGCGCGCACCAGCCTGCAGGAGCGCTACCAGCAAAGCCTGGAGGCGCCCGTTGATCCCCAAGCGCTGTTTGCCAAGGAGTGGCCATGAATCCGGAATTTCGCCGCCAGCTCAGCCTGGAGCTGAGCCCTGCGCGCCTGGTGCTGATGCCGGCCATCTTGCTGATGCTGGCCATCTGCGTGTTTGTGATCGAGGGCAAGCAGCCGCTGGTTTATTTGCACAAGGGTGCGATGACGCTGGTAGGCCTGCTGGCCGCCTGCGTGGGCACCTTCACCGCACTGTCCAGCATCAATGACGAGCTGAACGAACGCACCTGGGACCAGCAGCGCATGAGCGCCATGGGCCCCTGGCGCATGGCCTGGGGCAAACTGCTGGGCGGCCCCAGCTATGCCTGGTATGGCGCGCTGCTGTGCACCGCAGCGGCCCTGCTGTGCGGCTTCTGGCTGGGCGAGCTGGCCGAGACCGTGCTGGTGCTCGTCCTCACCATTGTGGGCGCCTGCGCGCTGCACTGCGCGATGATGGCCAGCCGCCTCTACAGCATGGATCCCAACAAACCGGCCACGAGCCGCAATGTCTGGGTGCTGGTGGTGCTGGTGTTCCTGCTGCTGCAACTCGTCAGCAGCCTGGTGGTGGGGCTGGACAGCCTGCTGGGCGGTGACGGTGGCGGCGCCTGGTGGGGCCTGCATCTGGGCTCGGGCGCGCTGCTGCTGATTTTCGCGGCCGCCAGTTTGCTGCTGGGTCTGCTGGCGCTGTGGCGGGCCATGTCCATGCAGCTGTCGGTGCCCACCACGCCCTGGGCCTGGGCGCTGGGCAATGCGGCGGGCTGTCTGCTGCTCGTGGGCCTGGTGCCCAGCGGCACCGGCCGGGCGCTGACCGGCATGCTGCTGCTGGCGCTGGTAACCTACTACGCCGCTGCGCTCGAGAGCCAGGTGGCGCAGCGCTGGCGCGCCCTGCTCTATAGCGCGCAGCACGGCCAGTGGCGGCGCTTTTGGCAGAACATGCCACTGTGGCCGATCAGCTGGTGCATGGCATTTGCGGTGCTGCTGCCAGCCTACCTGTTGTGGAATGCCGACCCGCTGTCCAACCGCTCCCAACTGGGCCCGCTGGCCTTCATGGTGCTGCTGCATGTGCTGCGCGACTGCGGCATCTACCTGGTGTTCTCGCTGCGCAAAAGCAGCCGCTCGCCGCTGGGCATGACCTTGCTGGTGGTCTTTGTGCTCAGCGCCCTGCTGCCGGCCATGTTCTGGTCACTGGGGCTGGCGCCGCTGTTCGAGCCGCTGTTTGGCGCCTTTGACCCGCGCCTGTCGTCCAACTTCCAGCATGCGCCGGCGCTGGGCTGGCTCGCCTGGAGCGGTATGCTGGTGCAGTTGGCCGTGCTGGCCGTAGCGCTGGTGTGGCGCCTCAAGGCCATCACGCCCCGCAGCGCGGCGAAGGACGATATCTTTGCGCTTTAGGCACCTATCCACCGCCTGCTAAGGCGGGCCGCTGCCAGCCTCAGGCCTGGGGCATGAAGGCATCGTGGCGGCTGGGCTCGGCCCCTGCTTTGCGCGGGGCCGCAGCGGCAGCCGCCTGGGACGCGGCCATGCAGGGAATCGTGGCCGGCTGGCGCAGCGGATGGAAGTTCAGCAGCTGCGTGGCCATCATGGTCTCGACCATGAAGCAGCACAGCGCCGAGACAAAGCTGACCACACCCAGGCCAAAGCTGAACATGGCTGCCAGCGACCAGCTGTTGGCGTCGATCTCGGTCTTGGTGGTCTGGCCGACGAACAGCAAGATGATGGTCAGCGCAATCAGCGCGCCGCACAAGGTCAGCAAACCAATGCAGAGATTGGCCAGGCGCCCGCGGCGGCGCAGAAAGTTCAGCTCCAGCAAGGAGCGCTGCACATAGTCCTCGTCCTTGGAGGCCATCATGCGGTCTTCGAGCACGCGGCCCCGGTCGATGATGCGCGCGAGCCGGCCGGCGACGGCGCCAATCATGCCCGCCACCCCGGTGAGAAAGAAAACGGGAGCCACAGCCAGCTGGATGCTGTGGGTGATGTTGCTGACGTCGATGGACATGGTGTTAGGGCAGAGAGGGTGGACAAACTGCGCTGCAGCACACGCCTTGTGCAGGCTGCAACGCCTGCAATGAACACTGCAAAATTCAAGCCAACATTCTCGCACCAAATAGGTGCAAACCCTAATACCTTTTCCGCCCTGTTTCTGGGCTGATTTGCAGCAAATTGTGTGCTCAGTAGTGCGGCGGCAGCTCGTCGCGTGCACCTGGCGCAACAGATCCGGTCTCGGGCATGCGCTGCTGCAGGTCTTTGACCAGGTGCAGCAGGCGGTCGATCTGCTGCTGCTGCTTGTATATCGTCAGGTTCAGCTCTTCGAGCAGGTCGTCGGCATAGGCGGACTTGATCTCCAAGGCTTCAAGGCGCTGCTGCAGGGGTTCGAGGGTGGACATGGCGGCTCCTGGCTAAAAACGGGGCGGGCGAGGCAAAGAATAACGCCGGCATGTGACAGCGCACATGCCGGCGTTGGGGTGTCAACAACGCTTACAGCGCCTTGGCCAGACGGGCAATGCCCTCTTCGATGCGCGCGATATCGGCGGTGGCAAACGACAGGCGCAGGGTCGAGGTATCGGGGTTCTGCGCGAAGAACGGCGTGCCGGGCACAAAGGCCACGCCCTGCTCGATGGCGCGCTTGGCCAGCGCATTGCCGTCCGTCTCCTGGCCTCGGGCGCCCGTCAGCTGCACCCAGATGAACATGCCGCCCAGCGGCTGCACAAAGCGCACGGCATCGCCCAGCTGGCTGCGCAGACCCTCGCCCATGGCCTTGCTGCGCGCCGCGTAGGTGGTGCGCACGCGGTCCAAGGTGGCGGGCATGCGGCCGGCTTTGAGGTACTGGGCGGCGGTGGCCTGGCTGAAGGTGCTGGTATGCGCATCGCTGAACTGCTTGCACATCACGCACTTGCCCAGCAGCTCGGCCGGCGCAATCAGCCAGCCCAGGCGCAGGCCGGGGCTGAGCACCTTGCTCATGCTGCCGCAGTGGGCCAGGTAGTCACGGCTGCCGGGCACGCTGTCCGACAGCGCCAGCATGCTGGGCGGCGGCGGCGCATCAAAATACAGGTCGCCATAGGGATCGTCCTCGACCACCAGGGTCTGGTGGCGCACGGCCATCTCCAGAACCTGGCGGCGGCGCTCCAGGCTCAGCAGCGCGCCGCTGGGGTTGCCAAAGGTGGGGATCAGGTAGACCAGCTTGGGCTGATGCTCGGCGATCAGTTGCTCCAGCGCTTCGGGGATGACGCCGTTCTCATCGGTGGGGGCGCTGATGACTTCGGCGCCGTAGAGGCGAAAGCACTGGATCGTGGCCAGAAAGGTCGGGCCCTCGACGATCACCTTGTCGCCGGGCGAGATCATGGTCTTGCCCAGCAGGTCCAGCGCCTGCTGGCTGCCGGTGGTGACGATCAGCTGCTCGGGCGTCAGCGACTGCACGCCCTTGGCGGCCATCAGACCGACGATCTGCTCGCGAAACGGCTGGTAGCCCTCGGTCGCACCGTACTGCAGCGCGGCGCCCGGCTCCTCGGTCAGCGCCGCATTGGCGGCCTCGCGCACCCCTTCCACATCGAACATGGCTGCATCCGGAAAGCCCCCGGCAAAACTGATGATGCCGGGCTTGCCCAGCAGCTTGAACAGTTCACGGATGGCGGACGTCTCGACATTGTCGAGGCGGGAGGCAAAGCGCAGTGTCATGGAGTGTTCTCTCAAATCAAAAAAGCGCAGCCAGGTCGAGCGACCGGCCGCCTTGGCATTTTGCTACTTTTTACCGGCCCCATGCGTCGCTCTGGCATCCCTGAGCCCGCCATTGGCCTCTCCTATCGACTATGCTTGCGGTCCAAAGGATTTTGTCACCATGCGCATCGCCGCTTTCTTTATTGTTTTGGTCAAATTGCTGGCCTCGCTGCTCATGCTCGCAGGCGTTGTCTGGGCCTGCGGGGCGCTGTGGTTTCAGCTGGCACAGTCGGTCAAGTCGGGCTCGGCCCGGGGTCTGCTGCTGGGGGTCTGGGTGGGGGTGGGCCTGTACTGCATCTTCCTGCTGTGGCAGCAGCGAGCGCCCCGGGGTTTGCTGATCTATGGTCTGCTGTTGGCAGGCATCCTGGCCTGGTGGGCCAGCATCCAGCCGTCCAACACGCGCAAATGGGCGCCGGATGTAGCCCAGCAGCTGTCGGGCACAGTGCAGGGCGACCTGGTGCAGCTGCACAATGTGCGCAATTTTGACTGGCAGACCGCAAGCAAGGCGACCCCGCGCTGGGAAGACCGCAACTATGACCTGCGCCAGCTCGTCTCGGTGGACATGAGCACCTCGTACTGGATGGGGCCGGCCATTGCCCACACCCTGGTGTCCTTTGGCTTTGACGATGGCAAGGGCCCGCGCCGCTACCTGACCTTCTCGGTGGAGATCCGCAAGGAGCGCGGCGAGCAGTTCTCGGCCGTAGGCGGCTTTTTCAAGCAGTTCGAGCAAAGCCTGGTCGCCGCCGATGAGCACGACATCCTGCGCGTGCGCAGCAATATGCGCGGGGAAGAGGTCTACCTCTACAGCGTCGCCATGCCGCGCGCTGCGATGCGCTCGCTGTTCATCGCCTATGTGGACAAGGCCAATGCGCTGGTCGAGACGCCGCAGTTCTACCACACGCTGTTTGCCAACTGCACCACCATCGTGTTCGAGATGGTGCGCCGCATCGTGCCGGGCCTGCCGATGGACTGGCGCCTGCTGGCCAGCGGCTACCTGCCCCAGTATGTGGACAGCCTGGGCGCCCTCGCCCGCCCGCATGACTTTGAGGCCATCCATGAGGCCGCGCACATCAACGCCCGCGCCAAGGCAGTGCGCCCGGGTGAGGATTTCTCGGCCGCCATCCGCCAGGGCGTGCCGCAGGCGCCGCTGCAGCCCTGATGCAGGGACCCAGGCTCAGGCCTTACCAGATAATGGCAGCCGAGCCTGCACAACAACACGATGAAAACCGCTGATATCCAACCCTTCTTCGCCACCTTGAAGGCGGCCAATCCTTCGCCCCAGACCGAGCTGGAATACACCTCGGTGTTCGAGCTGCTCGCTGCCGTGCTGCTGTCGGCCCAGGCAACCGATGTGGGCGTGAACAAGGCCACCCGCAAGCTCTTTCCGGTCGCCAACACGCCCCAGGCCATGCTGGCGCTGGGGCTGGAAGGCCTGGAGGGCTATATCAAGACCATCGGCCTGTACCGCAGCAAGGCCAAGCATCTGATGGAAACCTGCCGCATTCTGGTGGAACGCCATGGCGGCCAGGTGCCCGATACGCGCGAGGCGCTCGAAGCGCTTCCCGGCGTGGGCCGCAAGACCGCCAATGTGGTGCTCAATGTGGCCTTTGGCCAGCCGACGATGGCGGTGGACACCCATATCTTCCGCGTCAGCAACCGCACCGGCCTGGCGCCCGGCAAGAACCCGCTGGAGGTGGAAAAGCAGCTGATGCAGCGCGTGCCGGACGACTATGCCGTCGATTCGCACCACTGGCTGATCCTGCTGGGCCGCTATGTCTGCCAGGCGCGCAAGCCGCGCTGCTGGGAATGCCTGGTCAGCAGCTACTGCGATTTCTCGCCCAAGACACCGCCACCGCAAGGCGCGCTGCGCTGATCGCAGCGGCAAGGCATCAAGCGTTGCTCTGGGTGCTGACACCCGCCGATGCAAAGCTGGCCATGTCGCGCAGCATCGCGCAGGCCGACTCCAGCAGCGGCCAGGCCAGCGCCGCACCCGAGCCTTCGCCCAGGCGCAGCTGCCAGTCGAGCAAAGGCTGGGCCTGCAAGGCCGCCAGCAAGTGGCTATGGCCGGGCTCGCCCGAGCGGTGGGCATAGACGCAGCGCTCCAGCACGGCGGGCTGCAGGCGTGAGGCCACCAGCACGGCCGCGCTGGTGATAAAGCCATCGACCACGATCACGCGGCGCTCCAGCGCAGCCTGCAGCACCGCGCCCACCATTGTGGCCACTTCCAGCCCGCCCATCGCGGCCAGCACGGCCAGGGGCTCGTGCACATCGGCATGGCGCGCCAGCACCCGGCGCAGCACGGCGGCCTTGCGGGCTACGCCCTCGCCGCTCAGCCCGGTACCTGCGCCGGTGACGGTTTCCACATCCAGGTTGCACAGCCGCGCCAACAGCAGCGACGCGCTCGAGGTGTTGCCAATGCCCATCTCACCCAGCAGCAAGGCATTGCCGGGCAAGGCCTGCAGCAGCGCGCGGCCATTGGCAATGGCCGCTTCGCACTGCGCCATGTCCATCGCCGGGCCCAGGCTGCTGTCTTGCGTGCCCGGAGCCACCTTGCGCAGCCACAGGCGCGGCGTGCCTGGGGGCAACGCATCGGTCTGGGGTTCAAAATCGCGGGCCACGCCGCAGTCGACCACATTCAGCGCCACGCCATGCTGGCGCGAGAGCACACTCACCGCCGCCCCGCCAGCCAGAAAATTGCCCACCATCTGCCAGGTCACATCGGCCGGGTAGGCCGACACGCCCTGCGCCACCAGGCCATGGTCGGCTGCAAACACCACCATCTGGGGGTCTGCCAGACGGGGCTGGGTGCTACCCAGAATGGAGGCGATGCGCAGCGCGAGGGCCTCCAGCAAGCCCAGCGAGCCCAGCGGCTTGGTCTTGTTGTCCAGCAGCTGCTGCACTTGCTGGCGAAAGGCGGCGTCCTCAATCGAGGCAATGGAAGGGATGAGCGGGGAGAACGAGGATTCGGACATGGTCAAGCTAGAGAACGGGGCACGGTGATACGCCAAGCCGCCAGTATCGCGCTGCCCGCCCCGGTTTGCAGCCCGGCGCGCACAAACCATGCAAAAACGCTCTGCGCAGCAAAAGCTGGGCAGAGCGTTGATGGACTAGATCAGTCGGCTTACTTGGCAGGCACCGTATAGGTGTACTCGCGCAAGATGCCACCGCCTTGCACCGAGCCACTGTCCTGGCCCTGGGCCACGCGGCCGACGCAGGCACGGCGGTCTTCATCGGTCTTGAAGACGGCGCAGCGTGCGGTGGCGTTTTCGCGGAAGCTGGAACCCGGATCGGTCAACTGGCCCTGGCGTGCGGCCTGGCGAGCGGCTGCCGCTTCGCGGGCGTTAGAGCTGCCTTCGGCCACATCGGCGTTGGCGCGGGCATCGCCGCGCATTTCACCGCGCTTGTGGTGGGCACCGTGCGGGCCATGCGGCATGGGCTTCATGTGCTTGGCAGGCGGTGGTGGAGGGGGCGGTGCCGATTGGGCGCTGGCATAGCCGGCGGTACCCAGCGCGAGGGCCATCGCGGCCATTTGCAAAGACTGGCGGAACATGTTTTTCATAGCGATCATCCTTATCGGTGATGGGAAGCAACACAAACAGCATGCCTGCGCTGCAAGCGCACCCCTATCGGCCCAATCCGCCAGCGCTTGCAATATTTGGCCTACAGGCAAAGGCCCCGCCCACTCAGGGTAGGCGGCCTCCAAACCACTCGCCCACCCCTTGGGCCATGCGCGCAAAGACCTGGTCCAGGCTGGGCGCATCGTGGCCAAACAGCGCATGGATGACAGTGGCATTCTCGAACAGGCCATGCACATAGGTACCCAGCACCTGCGGCGCCCCGCCCTGCCACAGCAGGCCGGGCAGCAGCTCCTGCGCGGGCTGGGCGGCGCCGGCCTGCATGTCGGGGCGCAGTTCGGTCTGGCCGTGGTGGATTTCATAACCCGTCACCACCAGGCCGCTCAAGGCCTGCCAGGGCGCCTGCACGGCAGGCAGCAGCAGGCGCGTGGGCTGCACATTCTTTTGCTGCGCAAACAACGTCACCAGCGGCAGCAGGCCCAGGCCGGCGGCATTGCCGTCCACGCCATGCAGATCGACGAGCGCCTCGCCCAGCATCTGCAGGCCGCCGCAAATGCCCAGCACCCGTTTGCCCGCCTGCGCATGGCGGGCGACAGCCGCATCCAGCCCCTGCTGGCGCATCCAGGCCAGATCGGCTGCGGTGGCCTTGCTGCCCGGCAGAATCACCCAGTCCGCATCGCTCAGCTGCGCGGGCGTGCGGGCCCAGACCACACGCACGCCTGGCAGTTGCAGCAGCGGCTGGAACTCGTCGAGGTTGCTGATGCGCGGGTAGGCGACGATGGCGATGCAGGTGTGCACCGGTTGCCCGGCACCACCACTGCCCCGGTCGTCAAACACGCCGTCTTCTTCGGGCAGGCCATGCTGGAACTGCATCGGAATGCAGGCCACCGTGGGCACACCAGTCATGTCTTGCAGCATCTGCGGCGCCGGCGCCAGCAAGGCCGCATCGCCCCGAAACTTGTTGAGCACAAAGCCCTGGATGAGGCTTTGCTCCTCGGGCGGCAGCAGCGCCCAGGTGCCGTAGAGGTGGGCAAAGGCCCCGCCCCGGTCGATATCGGCCACCAGCAGGCAATGCGCATCGCAGTGGCGCGCCACGCGCATATTGACCACGTCGCTGCGGTGCAGATTGATCTCGGCGGGCGACCCAGCTCCCTCGATCACCACCACATCGTTCTCGGCGCGCAGCGCATCGAGCGCCTGCGCGATCTGCGGCCACACCTGGAGGCTGCGGCCGCGCCAGGGCATTTTGGACAGCGCCTCGTCCACCTGGCCAAACAGCACCACCTGGCTGCGCGCGTCGGCCTCGGGCTTGAGCAACAACGGATTCATGCGCACATCGGGCACGGCGCCTGCGGCGAGCGCCTGCAGGTACTGGGCGGTGCCAATCTCGCCCCACTGGCCATCCGGCGTGGCCACCACGCGGGCGTTGTTGCTCATGTTCTGCGCCTTGAAGGGCGCCACCTTGTAGCCCTGGGCCCGGTACCAGGCGCACAGCGCCGTGGCCACCCAGCTTTTGCCCGCGCCACTGCTGGTGCCCAGCACCATGATGCAGCGCGCGCTCATCGCTGCACGCTGCCCAGCGGCAGCACCATGCGCGCCATGATGCGCTCCAGCGCCGAGCCCGCATCGGCGCACAGCCCCGTGTGCACGGGCGAAGTCTGGATCATGCTGCTGCGCTTGGCCGTCAGCCAGTGGAAGCGCGCGCGGTATGGCAGCTGGCCGATGGGCCCGGCCTCGGGCACGCCGGCGCAGATAGCGACAATGCTGCCCAGGTGGCGGTAGACGGCCTGCAGATCGACTTCTGGATCGAGCGCCAGCAGCCGCGCCTCATCGAGCGCCATCGCTGCCTGCAGATAGCCGCTGCGCTGGCAGGACACAATCACGCCGGCGTTGATGAACTCCTCCCGCTCGACCCGGGGCACCACGCGCACGATAGCGTAGTCATACACATCATGCGCGTGCATCGATGGCTCCTTGCAACCAGCGGCCACGCGCTTGCAGGCGGGCCAGAAAATAATTCACATAGGCGGCGCGGTGCGCCTGCGGATCGGCCAGCAGCGGGCTATTGCGGTCCTCGGCCGCCTTGGCTAAAAAGCAGTCGGGCACCGTGGCCAGAATGGCGCTCAGCACCGGCTCGGTCAGTTGTGCGGCCAGGGCCTCGTCCACCTCGGCCAGCTGGCTGGCCTGGGCCAGCAGCACATGGTCGGCAATCGGCGCAAAGGGCTTGGCCGGGTCGGCCACCGTGCCATCCCAGGCATGGTGGAAGGTCAGGGTCGCGCCGTGGTCAATCAGCCAGGGCTTGCGCTGCCACATCAGCATATTGGTGTTGCGGGCCGTGCGGTCCACATTGCTGACCAGCGCATCGAACCAGACCAGGCGCGAGGCGAAGTCAATGCTCACCGCATCGACGGCCGGGTCAAAATTGACCGAGCCGGGCAGGTAATCCAGCCCAACATTGAGGCCATCACTGGCCCGGATCAGGTCCTGGATCTCGGGGTCGGGCTCGGTTTGCGCGAGCTTGGCGTGCAGCAGGGCCAGCACCAGCTCGGGCAGCGGCAGGCCCAGCGCGCGGGCGATGCCGCCGCAAATGAGCTCGCCCATCAGCGCGCGCACGCCCTGACCAGCGCCCCGGAACTTGAGCACATACAGGCCCAGATCGTCCGCCTCGACGACGGCCGGCATTGAGCCGCCCTCGCGCAGCGGCGTCACATAGCGCTCGACCAAGACGGTGCGCAGTTGCAAAGTTTGTAAATCCATACCAAATGGTAGCGGTTGCCGCATGTCCTCGCTATGCATCTGCCAGCGACAGCCAGACCCGCGCCAGCGCCGCCTGCGCCACCGGCGCCATCACGCCCAGGCGCACATGGCCGGGCAGGCCAAAGCTGCGGGCATCGCGCAGCTTGATACCCTGGCTGCGCAGTGCTGCCAGGCGCGCGGGCAGGTCTGCCTGCGCCAGCGGCAGGCGCGCGACAAAGTAATTGGCCTGGTGGCCGGGCAGCACCGCCCAGCCCAGGCGCTCGCACAGCGCCAGCTGCCGGCCCTTCCAGTGGCGCAAGGTGTCCAGACTGCGGGCCAGCCAGGCCTGCACCTCGGGCGTCACCCAGGCCTGCAGCATGGCCACGCCATGGGCACCCACCACCCAGGAAGGCGCCAGCGCCCGCAGTGCATCAATCTGCGCCTGTGCCGTGTCCTCAGGTGCAATCGCATAGGCAGCGCGTACCCCCGTCATGCCCAGTGCCTTGTTGGGCGTCCACAGCTGCCACAGCGCGGCCATGTCGCGTGGCGGCGCAGGGCCCTCCAGCCACAGCGGCCGGTAGGCGCAATCGAGCACCAGGCCATGGTGGCTAGCGTCTGCAGGCAACGCTTGCCAAATATCTTCGGCACGGCCCAGTGGGCTGGAGGGCTCGCAGGCCCAGTGCAGGCCTTCGCCCCAAGCCGGATTGCGGGTGCTGCTGCGCAGGCCCCACACCTCCGCCGCCTGGGCATAGTCGCCATAGGAATAGCGGGGCAGGCTCACCTGCGTGGCACCCTGGCGCAGCGCATGCTGGGTCAGGCGGTGGATCAGCTCGCTGCTGCTCCCGCCAATGACCAAGCGCTCGGGATCCACCGCATGGAAGGCCGCCAGCTGCAGGCGCAGCGCCGTGTAGTGCGGGTCGGGGTACTGCGCCAGGTGCGCGGCCTGCAAGGCGGCCACCGCCTCCGGGCAGGGGCCGCAGGCATTGCGGTTGGTGGAAAAATCATGCGCCGGCACGCCCAAGGCGTCGGTGCCACCATGCTCGTTATCAGCCATGGGCCAATGCTCCTTGCGCCATCGAGGCGATTGCTATCTTTACCGCCAAACCCAGGGCCAGCAACAAGGCGCACAGTGCCTGTGCCCACACCACCCGGCCCGCCAGGGCCAGCGCCCGCTGCACATCCTGGGCCTGCGGCGGCCGGCCTTGCGGGTTGAGCTGGTACACACCGGGTTTGGACAGGTGCAGGCCCAGCGCCCGCGCCATCGCGCCCATGGGCCAGCCGCCATTGGGCGATGGCGTGACCGCCGCATCGCGCCGCAGGCCGGACCAGGACAGGCCGCCCGCCAACGCGGCCAGCCAGGCTGCGGTGATGCGGGCCGGCAGCCAGTTCAGCACATCATCGGCCCGTGCCGCCCATTTGCCCGCCCACTGCCAGTGGCGGCGCTGAGCGCCCTGGCCGCGCCAGCCTGGGTAGCCCCACATCGCATCGGCCGTGTTGGCCAACCGGTACAGCGCCGCACCCGGCAGGCCGGCGACGGCAAACCAGAACAGCGGCGCCAGCACCGAGTCGCTCAGGTTCTCGGCCAGCGTCTCGATCGCGCTCTCGCGCACTGTCGCTGCCTCGAGCTGTGCGGTATCGCGGCTCACCAGCCAGGACAGCCGGGCCCGGCCCGCGTCCAGCGATTCGCCGAGCGCGGCCTCCACCGCCAGCACCTCGCTGCGCAGCATGCGCCAGGACAGCAAGGGCTTGAGCAGCAGACCCGCCCCCAGTGCGCCCAGCCACCAGGGCGCCAACAGCAGCAGCCACTGCAGTGCCGCATACACCAGCCAGGCGCCCGCCGCCAGCATGCACCAGGCCAGCGCCGCCAGCACAAAGCGACCGTAAGCGCGCTCCAGCGCCTGGCGCGGCGCAATCCCCTGGCCCAGCATGCCCAGCAGCTGGCCCATATAGACAACAGGGTGCAGCCGCACTGGCGGCTCGCCCCAAAGCCGATCCACCAGCAAGGCCACCAAGACCGCCAGCAAGGCCGCCATCGGCGCCTGCCAGGGCACGGCAGGGCCAGCATCCGCCAAGGCCTGGACCAGTTGCAGCAGCGGGCTGCCACCGGCCAGTGCCAGCGACCACAGGCCGCCATCGCTCATGGCTGCGTCCCTTGGTTTGGCTGCCAGCACCCGTCCATCAGCATGTCCTGCAAGGGCGCGCGGCTGGCCCAGCGCTCTTGCTGCAGCATGGGCTCGGCATAAAAGGCCTCTACAGGGCCCAGGCACAACACGGCCAACGGATGCGCACCTGCGGGCATGGCCAGCAGCTGCGCCAGCGCCTGGGGTTCGAACAGCGATACCCAGCCCATCCCCAGCCCCTCGGCACGCGCCGCCAGCCACAGGTTCTGGATCGCGCAGGCGGTGCTGGCCACATCCATCTCGGGCAAGGTGCGGCGGCCAAACACATGGGCTTCGCGCCCCGGCGGCATGGCCACCACCAGCACCTCGGCCGCCTGCAGCACACCCTGCACCTTGAGCTGCATAAAGTCGGCCTCGCGCGCACCCAAGGCTTGGGCGGTGCGCAGCCGCTCCTCTTCAACCAGCGCATGGATGCGGCCGCGCATCTGCGCATCGCGCACCCGGATAAAGCGCCAGGGCTGCATAAAGCCAACGCTGGGCGCATGGTGCGCCGCCCGCAGCAGGCGCAGCAGGACGGCATCGTCCACCTGGCCGCCGGCAAAGTGGCGCATGTCGCGCCGCTCATGGATGGCGCGGTAGACGGCTGCGCGCTCAGCCTCGCTGAAGGCCGTGGCGGCAATCGTGGGGGCGCTGATGGGGGCGTGGGAGTTGATATCGCTCATGCCAGCAATCGGCTGCGGGGCCTCAGTCTTCAATGCCGCGCTGCGCCGGAATGCCGGCCTTGAACGCATGCTTGATCATCGTCATCTCGGTGACCGTGTCGGCCGCATCGATGATCTCCTGCGGGCAGCGCCGGCCGGTGATGCAGACATGCACCTCCTTGGGGCGCGCGGCCAGGGTGTCCAGCACCTCTTGCAAGGGCAGCCAGCCGTAGATCAGCGGGTAGGTGACCTCATCGAGCACCACCAGGAAATACTCACCCGAGAGGATGGCTGCCTTGGCCTTTTCCCAGCCTTCGCGCGCCAGCTGGCCGCTGTGCTCCAGATCGCGGCTCTTCCAGCTGAAGCCATCGCCCAGGCCTTCGACCGGCAGGCCCACCTGCTCAGACAGGCGGTGCTCGCCAAAACGCGCGGTCGGCACCTTCATGAACTGGTAGACCTTCACGGCCTTGCCCCGGCCCGTGGCGCGGAACGCCAGGCCAAAGGCCGCCGTGGTCTTGCCCTTGCCATCGCCGGTGTTGACGATCACCAGGCCACGGCGCTCGCCCTCGGGCTTTTCATAAGGCTTTTCGCTGGGTGGCGTTTCAATCTGCATCGGAAGTCTTTCGTTGAGTCGTTGTGTCTTTGGAAACGGGGCCAGGCCCGGCTTCACAGGGATTCAGCGCAGGCGCTCAGGGGCTTGCACTACAGTGGCGGTGCGCGGCAAGGCTATCCAGACGCCATCAATCGCTCGCACCTGGATGCGGTGGTCAAACACCGCCTCCAGTGCGGCATGCGTGGCCGGGTCGTCGCAGCGGCCCTGGTGCAGCACCCGGCCGGCCTGCAGCACCAGCATATGGTCGGCCAGCAGCGCCACTGATATCTCGTGGAGCACGCTGACCACGGTGATGCCCTGGGCGGTCAAGGCCCGCATGCTGTCCACCCAGTCGGTCTGGTGCGGTGGGTCCAGGTTGGCCAGCGGCTCATCCATCAGCAGTACCTGGGCTTGCACGGCCATGGCCCGGGCCAGCAGCACGCGCTGGCGCTCGCCGCCCGAGAGTTCGGCCACCGGCCGGTGGCGCCAGTCCCAGGCATGGGCTGCGCGCAGGCATTGCTCCACCACCGCATGGTCTTCGCGGCTGGGCGCTGCAAACCAGGGCTGGTGCGGCAGGCGGCCCAGCATGGCCACATCCATCACCGTCAGCTCTTGCGTCACCACCTCGCCCTGGCCCAGCCAGGCCAGCGCCTGGGCGCGCTGCTTGCGCGGCCAGCGCTGCAAATCCTTGCCCAGCAGTGCTACCTCGCCCTGCAGCTGTGCCGCCGGCCACAAACCGCCCAGCACCTTGAGCAGGCTGGATTTGCCCGCGCCATTGGGGCCGACAATGCTGGTCCAGCGGCCTTGGGCAAACTGGGCATTGACGCCTTGCAGAATCGGCCTTGCATGCACAGCGGCGTGGATATTGGTGGCGCTCAGCGCAGCAGAGTTCGGAGTTTGCATCACAGCCCCCCTGCCGACCGGGTGCTGCGGTGCATGCGCCAGAGCAGGTAAGTGCCGCCCAGCGCGGCGGTCAGCACGCCCACCGGCAGCTCCTGCGGGGCCACCAGCCAGCGCGCCAAGATATCGGCGGCCAGCAGCAGCACGCCACCCATCGCGGCAGCCAGCACGGTGCTGCGGCCATGGCCCACCTGCACCAGGCTGCGCACCAAGTGCGGGGCGGCCAGGCCGACAAAGGCGATCAGGCCAGTCTGCGCCACCGAGGTTCCGGTGGCCAGGGCCAGCACGGCCACCAGGCCATAGCGCAACGGGGCCAGTGGCAAGCCCAGGCTGGCGGCCGTCGCCTCGCCCAGGGTCAGGCCATCGAGCAGGCGGGCGCAGCACCAGGTGGCCAGCACGCAGACCAGCAGCACGCCGGCCATCAGCGCGCAGCCCTCCCAGCCGACAAAGGCCGAGGTGCCCAGGGTAAAGGCCTGCATCGCCTGCAGAATATCGGGGTGGCGCAGCTCCAGCAGATCACGCATGGCGCCCAGCACCACACCGACGATCACGCCGGCCAGCAACAGGCGCAAGGTGTTTTGCACATTGCGCGCCAGCACCACCGTCAGCGCCACCGCGCAGGCGGCACCCACAAAGGCCATGCCGGTCATGCCCAGGCGGTAGAGCAGATTCAGGCTGGTGACGGACGAGCCCAGCAGCACCAGGCCCAATGCGCTGCCCAGCGAGGCGCCAGACGCACTGCCCAGCAAATAGGGATCGGCCAGCGGGTTGCGAAACAGGCCCTGAGCGACAGCCCCCGCCAGGCCCAGCAGGCCACCAGCCAGCCAGGCGCCCAGCGAGCGCGGCAGGCGGATATCGACGACGATCTGCCAGGAAGTCGGGTCGTCGCGCATGCGCAACACGCTCTCCCAACCGGTGCTACCGACGCTGGCGCCGACAAGCAGCAGCAAGGCGCTGAGCACCAGCAGCACCAGCGCCAGCCAGGCACTGCGGCGCAGGCCGGGCGCCGCCTCGCGCTGCGCTGCGGATGCGGGTGCTGAGGTGGGAAAAGCAGCCATCAGCGCGCCACCGCAGCCTTGCCCGGTGCCTTGTCGGCCAGGCAGCGCGCCATCAGCGCCGCCGCCTGGGCCATGCGCGGGCCTGGGCGCACGATCGCATACGACTCTTCATCCGTAAACACACAGACCCGCCCGGCCTTGACGGCCTGGAGGTTGTGCCAGCCCGGGTAGCTGGTGGCAGCCTGCATGCTGCGGTTGCCCAGCATGATCACATCCGGCTGGGCGCGCAGCAAAAACTCGGGACTCAGCCGGGGGAAGGGGCCCAGCTCAGCGGGCACGACATTGTCCACGCCCAGTTGGGTCAGGGTCTCGCCAATAAAGGACTGGGGGCCGGCCGCATAAGGGCCGCGGCTCACCTCAAAGTAGACCCGGGTATGGCGCGTGCGCTCGGGCAGGTCGCGCACCACCGCATCAATGCCCGATTCCAGCGCGTGCCAGACCCGGTCAGCGCCCTGCGCCTGGGGCACGCCCAGGAGCTGGCCCAGGGTGCCCAGCACGCGGTGGATATCGGCCTTGGACTTCACATCGAGCGCCACCACCTTCAGGCCCAGCGCCTGCAAGCGCTCTGCTGCCTTGGAGGCATCGGACAGCAGCACCACATCGGGCTTGAGCGCCACCACGGATTCAACGCTCGGGTCCAGACCGCCGCCCACCACCGGTAGTTTCTTGACCGAGGCGGGCCAGTCCGAATAGCGGTCCACCCCCACCAGGCGCTCACACAGTCCCAGCGCGCAGGTGCTCTCGGTGAGCGACGGCAGAAGACTCACGATGCGCTGCGGTGGTTGCGCCAGCTGGACCTTGCGGCCCCGGTCGTCGACGATGGCCACGGGAGCAACCAGGTCCTGGTCTTTCCAGACCGGCGCATTGGCAAAGGGTTGCAGGCGCAGTTCATCGACGCTGGCGGACGGCGCAGCTTGGGCCATCGGCAACGCGAGCATCAGCGCCACACGGGCCAGTGCCTGCCGCAAAAGGGGTCGGGGAGCCATCAACAAGGCCATCATTTCATCTGCAGCGGCAAGCCCGCTGCCATCAGTTGCACGCGGTTGCAGGCCGCTGCCGCTTGCTGGTTGAGCAGACCCAGCGCATCGACAAAGGCGCGCACCTCGCGGCCCATCGGAATGACACCCAGGCCAATCTCATTGCTGACCAAAATGACAGGCCCCGGTGCGGCCTGCAGGGCAGCGACAAAGGCATCGCACTGTACCTGCCAGGCTTGCGCAGGTGAAAGCGCTGGAGGCTCCATCGGCATCAACCAGTTGGTGAGCCACAGGGTCAGGCAGTCGACCACCAGCAGGTGTTCGGGCCGGCTGCTCGCCAGCAGCTGCTGGGCGACGTCGCGCGGCGCCTCCACGGTGGCCAGTTGCGGCACGCGGGCGCGGCGGTCACGCTGGTGGCGCGCAATGCGCTCGTGCATCTCGGCGTCATACGCGGTGCCGGTGGCGACCAGGCTGGCGCTGCGGCCGGCATCGGCCTGCAGCCAGGCGCGCGCCAGCAGCTCGGCCTGGCGTGATTTGCCCGATTTCTGCCCGCCCAGCAGCAAGAGCTTCAGCGGCGCTCCATCAACGTGGAAAAGAGAGTCATCCATGCCGCGCATCTTAGGCGTTCAACGCCTCACGGTGCCAGGCCTGCGGATCGACCACCGGCATGTCCACCCCCAGCAAGGCCGCTACGGCCTGCGGGCACGAGGGAAACCAGGCATGGAAATAGCTCGCATGGATGCTGCCCTGCTGGTAGACGGCTTCGCCCTTGCCGCTCTCGGCCGCCTGGCCCGGGCGGCTGCTGCGCGCCACTTCCAGGGCCTCACTCTGCAGCTTGGAATAGTGAAAGGTATGGCCGCGCAGCATGCCCCAGGGCGTCAGCAGCTGCTGCATGCCCAGACCCGCCAGGCGCTGGTGCATCACGGCCTGCGCTGGCAGCAAGCCCCACAAGCTGTGCCAGCGGCTGTCCAGGTCGGTCAGGCCCTCGGCCAGTGCCACCATGCCGCCGCATTCGGCCCAGACGGGCTTGCGCTGTTCCAGGTGCGCCTGCAGATCCAGCTGCAAGCCGGCATTGGCCTTGAGCGCGGGCAGGTGCAGCTCCGGGTAGCCGCCAGGCAGCCACAGCGCATCGCAGGCGGGCAGGCGGTCGCCTGCGATCGGCGAGAAAAAGGCCAGCTCGGCGCCCATGGCCTGCAGGCATTCCAGATTGGCGGTGTAGATAAAGCTGAAAGCGGCATCGCGGGCGACGGCAATGCGGCGCCCGGCCAGCCAGGCGGGCACCGGGGCGGCAACAGCAGGCGCGGTAAAGGCCACCGTCCAGCGCTGCTGCCACTCTTGCCAGCTCAGCTGGCCCAGCGGCGTTAGCGCCAGCACGTCGGCGGCGGCATCCAGGCGCTCGGCAGCGTCGTGCAGCTCATGGGCTGCCACCAGGCCCAGGTGGCGCTCGGGCAGCAGGTTGGCGCGCGGTTTCGCAGCATCGAGGCTCACCTGGTGCATCGCGCCCAGCCACAGTGCCGGGTCGCGCAGGCCGCTGCGCAGCAGCTCACCATGGTGGGCAGTGGCCACGCGGTTGGCCAGCACACCGGCCAGCTGCAGGCCTGGGTCATAGTGCTGCAGGCCATGGGCAATGGCGCCAAAGGTAGCGGCCATGGCCGATGCATCGACCACCACCACAGCGGAGATGCCCAGCGACTTGGCCAGCTCGGCCGCGCTGTTGGCACCATCGAACAGGCCCATCACGCCTTCGATCAGCAGCACATCGTTGCTTTGCGCGGCCTGAAACAGGCGTGCGCGCACATCCACTTCACCGTTCATCCAGCGATCCAGCGCATGCACGGGCTGGCCGCTGGCCAGGCGCAGCCACTGCGGATCGAGAAAATCCGGGCCGCATTTGAACACCTGGACCCGCCGGCCCTGGCGGGCATGCAGGCGCGCCAAGGCTGCCGTCACCGTGGTCTTGCCCTGGCCCGATGCGGGCGCCGCAATCAGCAGTGCCACGCAAGCGGCCGTTGGGCGGTCCTGAACCGTCGTCTCTGTCATGGCTGGCTTATCCCCTCTGCGCTCAGCGCGGCATCCACTTCACACCCACATACACGCTGCGACCTTCGGTGGCATAGGTGCGTGCGGTCTGGTAGCGCTTGTCGGCCAGGTTGTTGATACGGGCGATCAGGTTCACATCCTTGGCCACCTCGGTCTGCGCCGACAGGTTGAACAAGGTGTAGCCGCCCAGCACATTGGTGTTGGCGGCATTGTCAAAGCGCTTGGCGCTGGTCTGCAGGTCGGCCGCCCAGGTCCAACCGGCTGCACGCGTCTCGGCGCCCAGGGTGGCATAGCGCTTGGCGCGGCGCGCCAGCAGCTTGTCGTTTTCGGTATCGCGCGGGTTCTGGAAGTCGACCGAACCATGCAGGTTGAACGCGCCCAGCTTGGTCGTGGCCGCCAAGGTAATGCCTTCCAGGCGTGCCTTGCCCACATTGGCATAGCAGCCGAATTCGCTGTCGCAACTGCCGGGCGACGAGAAGTTGATCAGGTTGGTGACCCGGTTGCGGTAGGCCGTGGCCGAGAAGCTGTCGGCACCCTGCGCCCAGCGCAGGCCCAGCTCGGCATTGCGGCTTTTCTCGGGCTGCAGCGATGCGTCGCCGTATTCGCTAAAGCGCTGGTAGAGCGTGGGCGCGCGAAAGGCCGTGCCCACTGTCGCGGTGGCGCGCCAGTTGGTTGCAAAGGCATAGCCATAGGCAGCGCTGCCGGTGGTCTTGCCGCCGAACTCGCTGTCGTCATCCCGGCGCAGGTTCAGCTGCACCGTGTGCGGGCCGGTGTTCAGGCCATAGCCCAGCGCCAGCGCATTCTGGTGGCGGTCGCGGTCAATGCCGCCATTCGTCAGCGCGTCGTCACGCCGCTCCAGTGCGGCCGTCAAGGTGTGGACGCCCAGGCGCCAGGTATTTTGGAACAGGTAGTTATGCAGGCGCGTGTCCGTCTGGTAGGGCGAGGGCCGGGTCTCGTAATAGTCGCGCGACTGGCTGAACTGCAGCTTGGTGCTGTAGTGCTCGGTCCACTGCGCCTGCCAGTTCAGGCCCAGCGCATACATCTTGTTCAGGCTGCGGTCGTCCTCGGTCAGGCTGCTGTCATAGCCCGAGTTCACATCGCTGGCCAGCAAGGTGGCTTCGAGCCGGTGCTGGCCGTTGAGCTGGTAGCCCAGGCGGCCGCTGACCGCATTGCTGCGGTAGTCGTCCTTGTCTGGGTTGGCGGTGGCCACGGTGCGGGCATTGAAGCCATCGGTCTGCGAGCGGTTCAGACCCAGCGCGTAATCCCAGCCGTCGGCGCCGCCGGAGATACCGGCCTCGGCCGTGAACGTGCCCCGGTTGCCAAAGCCCAGGCCGACATAGGGCTGGGGCGTGCCCTCACCTTTCTTGGTGAAGATCTGCACTACGCCGCCCATCGCGTCCGAGCCGTAGACGGCAGCGGCCGGGCCGCGCAGCACTTCGATGCGATCGATCAGCGCCAGCGGAATCGATTGCCAGGAGGCGCCGCCGGTCGATTGCGAATCCATGCGCACGCCATCAACATAGACAGCGGTAAAGCGCGAATCGGCGCCGCGCATGAACACGCTGGTCGTCGTGCCCGGCCCGCCGTTGCGCGAAATCTGGATGCCCGGCACGCGCGCGAGCACATCGGCCACGCTGCCCGGGCCCTGGCGCTCGATGGTCTGCGCATCGATGATGGACATGTCGGCCACCAGATCGGACAGCGGCTGCTCGATGCGGTTGGCGGTTACCACCATCTCTTGCAGGTTCTTACCCTCTGTTTCCTGGGCGGCTGTAGCCTGCTGCGCCTGAGCTTGCAGCGCCAACAGGGGCAACGCCGCTGCGATGGCCAAGGCCAAAAAACGGGGGGTATGGAGGGTGCCCGAGCGGGGCGCAAGCGCGGGACGCGCGCAGGGGCGTGTCGAAAAAGCAGAGGAAAACATGCACTGAGTTGGTGATGAACCACCCCGCGCCAGCCTCCCCGCCGGCAATGGGGAACACGGAAGCCGCGGCAAGGCCTCAGCCACGCGCCTCCACTATTGTTGGCCGGTATCCGGGCTGGCGATGACACAGCACACGCCTTCCCAAACACTTGTTCAAGGTATTCAGTGGCATAGTGGTGGCTGTGGATGGCGCAAAAGCCAACCATCGCTTACCGTTGCGGGGGCAGCGCAGGTTGCGCAAGGCTTGTAGGGCACAAGCAGCGCTCCTGCTTCCCGTTGAACTGCCCCCATGTGAACCACTGGGGCGAGCACCAACGGGTACAATTTTAGCGTTAAACCCATTGCGCACTTAAGAAGACTGTCTCTCTATGGCCACTACGCCTTCTATGGATCTGATGCTTGAGCGGGTGGAGGCACTGCTGAGCCGTCATGAGGCTTTGCAACGCGCCCACGCCCAATTGCAAGAGCAAGTCACCACCCTGACCCAGGAGCGCGACTCCCTCCAATCGCGCCTGACAGCGGCCCGCGCCCGCGTGGATGCACTGATCGAACGCCTGCCCAAGACCTTTGACCAGGACGAATGATGAAACAGCTGGAAGTACACATCATGCAGCAAAGCTATATGCTGGGCTGCCCCGAAGGCCAGGAAGCACGTCTGCTGGCTGCCGTCAAGCATGTCGATGAGGCCATGAGCGGCATCCGCGACGCGGGCAAGATCCGTGGCCGCGAGCGCATCGCTGTGCTGGCGGCCCTCAATGTCGCTTTTGACCTGCTTGATTTGCAAGTGCAAAACAGCCAGCTCAGCCAGACCGCAGACGCCCTGCAGGCGCAAGCTGCTGCGCAGTCTGCCGCGATGGTTGAGGTCCAGGCCCAGACCGCCCCTGGGGACCAGGCGAGCCTGGACTGGGATGCGCCCCGTGTGCAGTCGGTGATGCAACGGCTGGACGCGGCGCTGGCGCCGGCCCCCGCGCAACCGGCCGACACCCTGGGCACCAGCGCTTGAGGCACTGCCGCGAGCAGGCGCCAACACCAGATTGCCGCGCCATGCAATGCCTGGCTGCAAAATATCACGCCACCCATTGCTCAATCTGGCTAACCAGCTATCTTTTTTGACCAATCCAGGCACATTGAATTGCAGTTTTGGTGGGTGCGGCAGGCGCGAGCGATTACAATGAAAGCGTTCGCAGCCCTGCTGGACTTTATAGTTCCTTGAACCAATGCTCTACGAGCACGGGCTTGGTACATTACCTATTGAGCGTGATCGTCTCGCGTCAGATGAACCCAACGATAGGTTGCCCTCGCCCACCTGAACCCCCGGTTCAGGATGACGGTCCAGTGGATCCGCTGCGAACACCTGATTTTTTCGGGCAGGCTCCGCCCAACCTGTCTTCTCCTCTCCGCGACAGCGGGGTTTCAGGCCACCTGTTTCAGGTGGCCTTTTTACTGCGCGCCATGACTGATCCTCTTGTTTTGCTGCCGCTGTCGTTTCTGGGCCTGATCGGCGGTTTTCTGGCGGGCCTGCTGGGCATTGGCGGCGGCATGGTGCTGGTGCCCTTCATCACCTACATCCTGGGCACCCAGGGCGTGGCGCCGGAGCTGGCGATCAAGATGGCGATTGCCACCTCGATGGCGACCATCGTCTTCACCTCGATGTCCAGCGTGCGCGCCCACCACCAGCATGGCGCGGTGCGCTGGGACCTTGTCAAACGCCTGGCCCCGGGCATTGTGCTGGGCGGCCTGCTGGCCAGCCTGGGTATTTTTGCGGTGCTCAAGGGCAGCTACCTGGGTTTGTTTTTTGGCCTGTTCATTGGTTACTCGGCACTGCGCATGTTCCGCAAGCCCAATAGCCAGGCCATGCGCGCCATGCCGGGCACGGCCGGCCAGCTGGCTGCGGGTGGCGTGATCGGCTGCCTCTCGGGCCTGGTGGGCGCGGGCGGCGCCTTCATCAGCGTGCCTTTCATGACCTGGTGCAGCGTGCCGATGCACAACGCGGTAGCCACGAGCTCGGCGCTGGGCTTTCCGATTGCGGTCACCAATGTCATCGGCTTCATGGTGGCCGGCCTGCACCTGCAGGGGCTGCCACCGCATTCGCTGGGTTATATCTGGCTGCCCGGCCTGGCCGCCATTGCCACCTGCAGCGTGCTGACCGCGCCGCTGGGCGCCCGCGCCGCGCACCGGCTGCCGGTGGGCCAGCTCAAGAAGATCTTTGGCGGCATCTTGCTGTGCCTGGCGCTCTACATGCTCTACAAGAGCTTGGCGGCCTGGCAGGGCTGAGGCCCGCCCACGCCCTGCCCTCAGATAATCCGCGAGAAGCGCGCCCGGTTGCGGTCGGCCTGCAGGTTCTTGTCAAACACCATGGCGACGCCACGCACAAAGTACCAGCCCAGCTCGGTCACATTGATCGATTCGTCGCTCAGCTGCACCAGGCCCTGCTCCTGCAGCTCACGCAGCTGGGCCAGCTCGGCGGCAAAGTACTGCGCAAAATCAATCAGCCAGGCCTGCTCCAGCGATTCAATCGCCAGGCACCCCTGGCACATCAGGCCCATGATCACCGTGCGGCGCAGCAGGTCGTCGCGCGTCAGTGCCAGCCCACGCACCACGGGAATCTGGCCCTGGTCGATCAGGTCGTAGTACTCCTCCAGGGTCTTGGCATTTTGGCTGTAGGTGGCGCCAATGCGTCCGATGGCTGACACGCCCAGCGCCATAAGATCGCAATCGGGCTGGGTGCTGTAGCCCTGAAAGTTGCGGTGCAGGCGGCCCTGGCGCTTGGCCACCGCCAAGGCATCGTCGGGCAAGGCGAAATGGTCCATGCCCACATACACATAACCGGCGGCTTCCAGCGCCGCCAGGGCCTGGGCCAGCATCGCCAGCTTGTCGGCGGGGCTGGGCAGGTCCTGGGCCTGGATGCGGCGCTGGGGCTTGAAGCGCTCGGGCAGGTGCGCATAGGCATACAGCGCAATGCGGTCGGGCCGCAGCGCGTTGACCTGCTCCATGGTGCGCACAAAGCTGGCCGGGCTTTGTTGGGGCAGACCATAGATCAAATCGATATTGATGGATTCAAAGCCGATAGCGCGCGCCTGCTCGACCAAGGCAAACACCTGGTCAGCGGGCTGCTCGCGGTGCACCGCCTTTTGCACCAGCGGGTCAAAGTCCTGCACGCCAAAGCTCAGCCGGTTGAAGCCGAGCCGGTACAGGTGCTGCAGGCGCTCGCCGCTCACAGTGCGCGGGTCGATCTCGATCGCGTACTCGCCACCGGGCTGCAGATGAAAACGCTCTTTGACCATATCCATCAGGCGGCTGAGGCCGGCATCGGTCAGGAAGGTGGGCGAGCCCCCACCCAGGTGCAGTTGGCTGATGGTCGGGCGGGCGCTGACATGGGCCAGTTGCAGGTCCAGCTCGCGCTCGAGGTAATCCAGGTATTCGTCGGCCCGCTCGGCGTGCTTGGTGATGATCTTGTTGCAGGCGCAGTAGTAGCACAGCGAGGCGCAGAACGGCACATGCACATACAAGGACAGCGGCGACAGCCGGCCCGCCAGACCGGTGCCGCGTTGCGCCAGCGCCAGCTTGTACTCATTCGCAGCAAAGGCTTCAACAAATCGGTCTGCGGTAGGATACGAGGTGTAACGGGGGCCGGGAACATCAAAACGGCACAGCAGTTCAGGGGTCAGGGAAATCATGGTTCTTCTTCCTAGCGGACGCCCCAATGTGCCCCAAGGCCTGCCACGCGTCCTTGATGTACATCAAGAAGCCTCTGGGCGCCAGCACGCACAATAGGCCCATCCAAGGAACGTCGTTCCTATCTGAATAGTTGTTCACGGGTATTGATACATGACATCCAACTCCATCAAAGTAGCGTGCTCCAGCTGCAATTTGCGCGAGCTGTGCATGCCCGTGGGACTGTCGGCCGAACAGATGGAGCGCATCGACGAGATCGTCGCCACCCGGCGCAAGATCAAGCGCGGCAGCGCGCTGTTCCGCAACGGTGAGACCTTCACCTCCTTGTATGCGATACGCACCGGTTTCTTCAAGACCAGCATCGCCACCGAAGACGGGCGCGACCAGGTCACCGGCTTCCAGATGGCGGGTGAGATCATCGGCCTGGACGGCATCGTCAACGACCGCCATTCCTGCGACGCGATTGCGCTCGAAGATGCCGAGGTCTGCGTGATGCCCTACTCCTCGCTCGAAGACCTGTCGCGCGAGGTGACCGCCTTGCAGCACCATGTGCACAAGGTCATGAGCCGAGAGATCGTGCGCGAGCATGGCGTCATGCTGCTGCTGGGCAGCATGCGCGCCGAAGAGCGCCTGGCCGCCTTCTTGCTGAACCTGGTGCAGCGCTTGCATGCCCGGGGCTTTTCGCAGCATGAGCTGATCCTGCGCATGACGCGCGAGGAAATCGGCAGCTACCTGGGCCTCAAGCTCGAGACCGTCAGCCGCACCTTCTCCAAGTTTGCCGAGGAGAACATCATCGAGGTCAAGCAGCGCCATGTGCGCATTCTGGACACCGACAAGCTCCAGGGCCTGATCAACACCCAGGCCTGCTCGGCTTAAGACCCTGTTCCAAGTCGCTCCGCCAGCGGATACAAACGCGGTCTGATCCGACATCCGCTCAAGCCGCAAGCGGCGATGCTCTGAGTTGCATCCACGGCAAGGCTGCCACCCACAGCCCTGCCCCATGTCTGACCTGAAAGGAGCCTGCCATGTACCAACATATCCTGCTTGCCACCGATGGCTCTGAGCTGTCCGAGAAGGCCGTGCGCCACGCACTGGCGCTGGCCAAGCTGAGCCATGCCACGGTGACTGCCGTCAACATCTCGCCCAACTACCCGCGCAGCTACTTCGAAGGCAGCACCATGCAAAACCCCGATGACATTGCGCGCATCGAGGATGGCTGGGAACGCGCAGCGCAAGGCATTGTCGATAAGGTGGTGGCCGAAGGCGCCGCGACCGGCGTGCCCATCAAGACCCTGGTGATCAAGTCCGACATGATTGCCGAGGCGCTGCTGGAGACGGCGAAGAAGGAAAACTGCGACCTGATCGTCATGGCATCGCACGGCTACCGGGGCTTGAAGCGCCTGCTGCTGGGCAGCGAAACACAGCATGTACTGACCCATGCCACGATACCGGTGCTGGTACTGCGCTGATCGCCGTATAACCGCATCATCCCCATAGCAAAACCCTCGCCTGCGGCAGCTTCTGAGCGGCCACAGCGCGAGGGTTTTGTCATGGCGGCGCATGCCGCCTCCATAGGCGCATCAGCCCTTGAACAGGTCCTGGTACTGGTCGCGCAGCAGGTTCTTTTGCACCTTGCCCATGGTGTTGCGTGGCAGCTCGCCCACGACAAAGCAGCGCTTGGGAATCTTGAAATTGGCCAGCTGCTTTTTCAAGGTCGCAATGATGCCGTCGGCATCGAGCGGTTGGCCCGCCTTGGCAATGACCACCGCCACACCCACTTCGCCAAAATCGGGGTGCGGCACGCCGACCAGCGCGCTTTCCGCGACGCCCGGCAGTTCGTTGATGAAGCCCTCGATCTCGGCCGGGTAGACGTTGTAGCCGCCGGAGATGATCAGGTCCTTGCTGCGGCCGACGATGGTCACATAGCCGCGCGCATCGATCTTGCCTACGTCGCCGGTCTTGAACCAGCCGTCGGCAGTGAACTCCTGCGCGGTCTTCTCGGGCATGCGCCAGTAGCCGCTGAACACATTGGGGCCTTGCACCTGGATATGGCCGATCTCGTCGGCGCCCAGCGCCTGGCCGTCATCGCCCTGCACCCGCACGCCCACACCCGGCAGCGCAAAGCCCACCGTGCCGCCCCGGCGCTCGTCCTGGCCGCCATGGCGGGCATCGGCCTGGTAGGGGTTGGAGACCAGCATGATGGTCTCGCTCATGCCATAGCGCTCCAGGATGGTGTGGCCGGTGCGGGTCTGCCAGTCGCGGAAGGTCTCGATCAGCAACGGCGCCGAGCCGGAGATGAACAGACGCATGTGCTGGGCCGCTGCCTTGGTCAGGCCCGGCTCGGCCAGCAGGCGCACATACAAGGTCGGCACGCCCATGAAGACCGTCGCCCGCGCCATCGCGGCAATCACCGCCTTGGGCTCGAACTTGGCAAACCAGATCATCTTGCTGCCATTGAGCAAGGCCGCATGGATCGCGACAAACAGGCCATGCACATGGAAGATCGGCAGCGCATGGATCAGCACATCGCCCTTTTTCCAGCCCCAGTAGTCCTTGAGCATGACGGCATTGCTCAGCAGGTTGCCGTGGCTGAGCATCGCACCCTTGCTGCGCCCAGTGGTGCCACTGGTGTAGAGGATGGCGGCCATGTCGTCGGCAGATTTCTGCGCAGGCGTGTGTGCATCGGCGCAGTGCACCGCACGCTCCAGCAAGGTTCCGCTGCGGTCATCGCCCAGGGTGAACACGCTTTGCGTGCCGCACTGGAAGGCGATCTTGGAGACCCAGCCAAAGTTGGCCGGTGAGCAGACCACAACGGCCGGCTCGGCATTGGTGACAAAGTACTCGATCTCGGCGCTTTGGTAGGCGGTGTTGAGCGGTAGAAACACATGGCCGGCACGCAAGGTGGCCAGGTATAGCGCCATCGCTTCGACCGACTTTTCCACCTGCACCGCCACGCGGCTGCCGGAAGGAATATTCAGCGAATCGAGCAGGTTGGCGATGCGCGCGCTCATGCGGTCCAGATCGCGCCAGCTGTAGTTCAGCGGCTCACCGCTGGCCGACGTGGTCTCCACGGCGATGGCATCGAGGTCCTCAGGAAAGGCCGCGCGCAGGGCGCAGAACAGGTTGTCGTTGGTCATGTTTGTCTACTTGGTTGGTGGTTTCCTTGGCGCCTGCGGCCCGGCCGGTGGCCAGCGCAGGCACGGTCAAAACTGGGCTGCTCTTTTGTCGACAAAGGCGGCAATGCCTTCGCGGTGTTCTGCCGAATCGGCATAGGCATAGGGCTGCTGCAGCACCGGGGCCTGGGCATCGCCTTCGGCCAGTGCACGCAGCAGCTGCTTGGTCATGCGGGCAGCCTGGGGCGCCAGGCCGCAGATGCGGGCCACGCTGCGTTCCAGCTGGGCCTGCAGGTCTTGAGCGGGGTGAACCTGGCTCAAAAAGCCCGAGGCCAGCATCTGGTCGGCGCCAAAGAGCGCTGCCTCCAGCAGCATCTGCCGCGTCTTGGCAGGCCCCACCTGGCTCAGCACCAACGCCGCCTCCTTGGGTGCCATCGGAAAGCCCAGTTTGGCAATCGGCGCGCCAAACTGGGCGGTGTCGGCCGCCAGGCGCATGTCGCAGCAGCTGGCCAGCTCCACGCCCGCGCCCATGCAGGCGCCTTCAATGGCGGCCACCAACGGCACATCGCATTGCAGCATGGCGTTGAGCGCCGGCCAGACCTCGCCTTCGTGGAAGGCGGCCAGGCTCTCTGGGGCAAAGCGAAAGTCGGCGTACTCCGAGATATCGCCACCGGCACAAAAGGCCTCGCCCTCGCCTTGCAGCACGATGCAGCGCAGCCCGGGCTGGCGCTGCAGGTCCTCAAACACGCTGCGCAGCTGGCGCCACATGGCGCGCGACATGGCATTGCGCTTGCCCGCATGGTTCAGCACCACGCGCACGGCCTGCGCGCGGGATGCCTCCTCGCCCGCCACCCACGATTGCACACGAACCTGCCCCGCCATCATCTCGCTCCTCTTGTCATTCAATCTTCGCGCCCGAGGCCTTGACCACCTCGGCCCAGCGCTTGACCTCGTCGGCCACAAAGGCGGCAAACTGCGGCTGCGTCATGCTGCCATATTCCGCACCATTCTTGGCCCAGATGGCCTTGATTTCTTCGGAGGCGCCCATGCGCTTGGCCTCTTCGAACATGCGCGCCTGCAGCTCGGGCGAGGTGCCCTTGATGGCCCAGAGGCCGTACCAGGTGGTCACGTTGTAGTCGGGCAAGCCGACTTCGGCAGCGCAGGGCACATCGGGCAGCGAGGGGTTGCGCTGGCTGCCCGAGACCATCAGGCACTTGATGCGTCCGGCGGCGATATGCGCGGCCGACGAGCCCAGGCCATCGAACAGCATGTCCACATTGCCGGCAATCAGGTCCTGCAGCGCCGGGCCCGCGCCCTTGTAGGGTACATGCAGGATGTCGGTCTGGCTCTGGATCTTGAACAGCTCGCCGGCCAGGTGGTGGCTGGTGCCGGCGCCAGCCGAGGCAAAGCTCATCTTGCCCGGGTTGGCCTTGAGCTGGGCCAGCAGCTGCTGCATATTGGCCGCCGTCACCCGCTTGGGGTTGACCACCAGCACCTGCGGCACCGTCGCCAGCAAGGCCAGCGGCACCAGGTCCTTCTGAATGTCGTAATCAAGCCGGGGATAGACCGAGGGCGCAATCACATGGTGGGTGCCGCCCATAAAGAAATGGTAGCCATCGGAGGGCTGGCGCGCGGCAAAGCTGGCCCCCAGGGTGCCGCCTGCGCCGCCCTTGTTGTCGATCACCAGGGTCTTGCCCGAGATTTTCGAGAACTGCGAGGACAGCGGCCGCGCAAAGGCATCGGTGCCACCCCCTGCAGGAAAGGGCACCACCCAGGTCACCGGCTTGCTCGGCCAGTCGCGCGCAGCGGCCGCACTGGCCCAGCTCCAGGCGGGCAGCGCGCTGCCCGCCATGCCAGCGGCCAGGCCCAGGACAGTTCGTCTTCTGGACGGGGAAGGTGTATTGCTCTTGGTCATCTTGTCTCCTAACGGTTATTTTTAAAGATCCACGCACACCCGCCTGCGCGCGCCGACAGCAACGCTCAGGCCCTGGGTGGTCAGCAAAGAATGCCTACCACCCAGGCTGCGGCCCTATGGGGGCCTGCAGCTCTCTCCAGGCCAGCGCAGCGCCCGGGGGCGCGATGCTGGCCTGCCATCCTCAAAAACAGGTTCAGACCTTGGCCAGCGCCTCAATGCCCGATGACACCGGAATCTTTCCCTGGGCGAGCGCATTGCGGTGCTTGTCCAGGCGCTTCAAGTCGTACAGGTAGTTCACCATCAAACCATAGGACTGCTTGATGCCCTTGGCCGAGGTATCGCCCGCCCAGTTCAGGCGCTCGACCCGCGAGCCATTGCCGAGGTGAAAGCGCGCGACCGGGTCCACCGGTTTGTCCTTGACCAGGCTCTTGCCCAGGTAGCGGGCAGCGGCATGCAGCAGCAGCTTGGCGGCCGCATCGCCCGCCTGCCACTGGCCCGGTTGCTCCAGCGCGGCCATCCAGTCGTCCACCGTGGGCTCAGCCTTGTCCAGCGCCTTGCCCAGCTCGGCACGCAGGCGCTTGTCGGCGCCCTCCCAGACCTCGCCAGCATTCTTGCCCAGCCAGCTGCGAAAACCGGGTATCGGCGACAAGGTGGCGAACTGGCGCAGCTTGGGAAACTCCTGCAGCAGTTGCTCGACCACGGTCTTGATCAGCGAATCGCCAAAACTCACGCCGCGCAAACCCGTCTGGGTGTTGCTGATCGAGTAGAAGATCGCCGTGCTGGCCTTGTTCACATCGGCTGCGGCAGCGGCCTCGTCCAGCAGCGGCGCAATGCTGTCCGACATCTTGTCGACCAGGGCCACCTCGACAAAGATCAGCGGTTCGTTGGGCAGGCGCGGGTGGAAAAAGCCGTAGCAGCGGCGGTCGCTGTCGAGGCGGTTTTTCAGGTCCGTCCAGCTGCGGATGTCGTGCACCGCTTCGTACTTGATGAGTTTTTCGAGCAAGGACGCGGGCGAATCCCAGCTGAGGCTGCGCAGCTCCAAAAAGGCGATGTCAAACCAGGTCGAGAACAGGTATTCCAGATCGGCGTCCACAGCGACCAGCCATTCCTGGCTCTTGAGCTGGGGCAGCATCTGCGCGCGCAGATCGAGCAAGAAGCGCATGCCCTGCGCGGGCACCGCAAAGCGCTGAAACAGGCGCATGCGCGGGGTCTGCAAGGCCTTGCGCAGGTGGCGCTCGGCAGCGGCCATGCTGGCGGTGCCGATCGCGTCTTCGTAGCGCTGGCGCGCCTGGCCAATCTTGGCCACATCGGGCATGAACTGCTCGCACAGCAGGCGCCAGCAGTCCAGGCGCTGCTCGGGCTGGGCGGCGGCATACCACTGCATCACCGGCTCGGCCAGGCGCCCGCCTTCGGCGTCACTCACCTCGCTGGCACCCACGGCCTGCAGGTCCGCCAGCAGGCGGCGCAACTCGCGCGGCGACAGCGCCTCATTGCCCCGGCGCAAGGTGGCCTTGAGGCGCTCGGTGGTGCTGCGCTCGCCTTCGGCAGCGCTGCTGCTGCCCAACTCGGTAGGAATGCCGACCGAGCGCAGCCAGGCCGCGCTTTTTTGCAGCCAGTTGTTGGCGGCGCTGTCCACCGCGGTAGCGGGCGAAGTTTCGGTAGCGGTGGTCATAAAGCAATCCTTGACAGTGAAAGGGGGGTGGTTCGCAGCAGGGCCTTGCGCTGCTGCAGCAAATGGTTGCGCATGGTCTGCTCGGCGGCATCGGCGTCGCCCGTCAGCATCACGGCATAGATATCGAGGTGCTCCTGCAAGCTGGCCTGCAGGCGGCCCGGCGCGCGCAGCTGGTGCAGCCGCGCCAGACGCAGAATGCGGCGCAGATCGGCAATGGCCTGGGCCAGCCAGCGGTTGTCGGCCAGGGTGATGAAGGCCTCATGGATCTGGTGGTTCATGCGGTAGTAGGCCGCGATATCGCCCGCCTCGGCGTAGTGGGCCAGCTGCTCGTGCATCACATCGAGCACGGCGCGGTCGGCGCTGCTGAGTTTCTTGGTCGCCTCGTACGCGGCACGCCCTTCCAAGAGCGCAATGACTGGAAAGATATCGTCCAGATCGCGCTCGGTCACGGTCTCGACAAAGCAGCCACGCCGCGGCTCATGGCGCAGCAACCCTTCGGAGACCAGCAGTTTGAGCGCTTCGCGCAGCGGCGTGCGCGAGACGGAGAGCTGGTCGCACAGCGCCTTTTCATCGAGCAGCTCGCCCGCCGCCAAGGTGCCGGCAAAGATCAGGTCGCGCACCTGGATCGCCACCGTGTCGTGCAAGGACTGTCCGGCAACCGCCATCCGCTCACTCCTTTGGAAAAGTCGTTCTGCACCGTCCACGCCAAAATCTCAGGTTGGCTCTGGCATTGTCTCTGACTAAGAGACCCAACTCAACGGTGCAATGCTGTAATTATGAGAAATTACAGCGCATTTTGGCCCCCGTGTTAACACCCGGTTCATCCCCCGCGACCACTGTTACCGGTGCAAACGCTTACCCTCCCGCTTTGCGGACACAAAAAAAGCAGGCACCGGTTGCTCCAGGCCTGCTTGCGTCATTGGTGGGGGCCACGCCCCCTGCCGCTGCGAACTACGTTGCGTTCTCAGTCCTTGCCGTAAGGGTCAAAGTCAAAGTACTTGTCGGCGATCTGCTTGTAGCGCCCGTCCGCGCGGATGGCGGCAATCGCATCATTGAGTGACTTCTTCAGCTCGGGCTGGCCCTTGCGCATCGCAATGCTGGCGCCTTCGCCAAAGATCTTCTTGTCCACCAAGGTGTCGCTGACAAACTCAAAGTTCTGGCCCTCGGGCTTTTTCAAAAAGCCGTAGGCGATCTCGACGCTGTCGGCGACCGAGCCGTCCAGGCGGCCGGAATTGATGTCCAGGTAGACCGGGTCACGGCCGGGGTAGGACACCACATCGGCGCCTGCGGGCTTGAGGTAGGTCAGCGCCCACTTCTCCTGGATGCTGGCCTTGAGCACACCGATCTTCTTGCCTTTGAGCGATTCAGGGCCGGTGTACTTGAAGCCTTTGGGCATCACGATGCGCGCACCGGTGTGGTAGTACTTGTTCGTGAAGTCCACAACACGGGCGCGGTCCTCGTTCTTGGCCATCGAGCTGATGATCACGTCGTACTTCTTGGCCTGCAGACCGGGGATCATGCCGTCCCAGACCTGCTCGACAAACACGCACTTGCGCTTGATCTGGGCGCACAGCGCGTTGGCGATGTCGACGTCGAAACCGGCGGGCTGGCCAGTGGGCAGCTTGTAGGTAAAGGGCTCATAGCTCAGGTCCACGGCCACTTTCAGATCGGGCAAGGCCTGCAGCGCAGACACCGCTGCACTGCCCAGCACGCACACACCGGCCACCAGGCCCAGCACCCATTTTTTGGTCATATCGTCCTATCTCCGCTCAGACAAAAAACAAAGCCGCTGTGCCAGAGGAATCCGGCACAGCGGCTGATCAGTATAGCCCTATAAATTCAGGGGATACGCGGTTTAGGCCGTCGTCAACACCGGCTGGTTGCGGCCCCGGCTCCAGAGGTAAATCCCCAGCAGCACCATCGGCAGGCTGAGCCACTGGCCCATGCTCAGGTTCAGCGACAGCAGGCCCAAAAAGTCATCGGGCTCGCGGAAGTACTCGGCAATAAAGCGCAGCAGGCCGTAGCCGATCAGAAAGACGCCAGCGACCTGGCCCTCGCCACGCGGCTTGCGCGAGTACAGCCACATCACCACGAACAGCAGCACGCCTTCGAGCAGGAACTGGTAGATCTGCGAGGGGTGGCGCGGCAGCATCGAGCCGCTTTGCGGAAATACCATGCCCCAGGGCAGATCGGGGCTTGAGAAGCGCCCCCAGAGCTCGCCATTGATGAAGTTGCCCACGCGGCCCGAGGCCAGGCCCAGCGGGATGCAGGGCGCGACAAAGTCGGCCACCTGCAGCCAGGGCCGGCCCTTGAGCTTGGCATACAGCACCATGGACACGATCACGCCCACCAGGCCGCCATGAAAGCTCATGCCGCCCTGCCAGACGGCCAAGATCTCCAGCGGGTGGCTGAGGTAGTAAGCGGGTTTGTAGAACAGGCAGTAGCCCAGGCGGCCGCCGACGATGACGCCCAGCACGCCATAGAACAGAATGTCCTCGACATCCTTGCGCTGCCAGCGCGTGGGCGTGGTGACCGAGGCAAAGGGCTGGTCCTTGAGGCGGCGTATGCCCAGGAACAAAAACAGGCCAAAGGCGACCAGATAGGTCAGTCCATACCAATGCACGGCCAGCGGGCCGAGCTTGATGGCAATCGGGTCAAATTGGGGATACATCAGCATGGCAGGCATTGTGCCGCAGTTCACGGCAGGCAGCGCCATCCCCAGTGGGAGCCACAGGACTTACCCGCACCCATGCGCATTCGATTACACAATCGATATCAAGCCATCACCCCAAAATTTACGTCAAATTAACCAAATAACTGCTACAAGACATTCAAAATGACCAAACAATAAACGTGTTTGCAATCAATATGACAGCAATTGCTGCTGGGCGCGCTATACTGCCTGCGGCGGCGGCAGTCCAGCCCCCGCTAGAATCTTCCATCCAGCTTCCATTCCACGCTATGACTTCCACCAGTGTTCCATTGACCGGTAGTATTGTTGCCCTGATCACCCCCCTGCATGCCGATGGCAGCGTGGACTATGCAAGCCTGCGAAAACTGATCGACTGGCATATCGCCGAAGGCACCAACTGCATCGGTGTGGTGGGCACCACGGGCGAGTCGCCCACGGTCACCGTCGAAGAGCACATGGAGATCATCCGCGTCTCCGTCGAGCAGGCCAACAAGCGCGTGCCCATCATGGCCGGCTGTGGCGCCAACTCGACCCACGAAGCCATCACGCTGGCCAAGTACGCCAAGAGCGTGGGCGCCGACAGCCAGCTGCAGGTCGTGCCCTACTACAACAAGCCGACCCAGGAAGGCCAGTTCCAGCACTTCAAGGCGATTGCCGAAGCGGTGGGCGACCTGCCCATCTTCCTCTACAACGTACCGGGCCGCAGCGTGGCCGACATGCAGCACGACACCGTGCTGCGCCTGGCCGAAGTGCCCGGCATCGTCGGCATCAAGGAAGCGACCGGCAACATCGAGCGCGCCCAGTGGCTGATCAAGGATGCGCCAGCCGGCTTTGGCATCTACTCAGGCGATGACCCCACCGCCGTGGCCCTGATGCTGTGCGGCGGACACGGCAATGTCAGCGTCACCGCCAACGTCGCGCCACGCCTGATGAGCCAGCTATGCCAGGCGGCAATTGCCAAGGATGTTGGTCGGGCTATGGAAATTCAGAATAAACTGCTGCCGCTGCATAAAGCCCTCTTCTTGGAGGCCAACCCCATTCCGGTAAAGTGGGCGGCCAACAAGATGGGCCTGTGTGGCCCGACCCTGCGCCTGCCGATGACCGAGCTTTCCGCCGGTCTGCATGGCACGGTGGAAGCTGCAATGCGCGGAGCCTCCTTGCTCTAAAGCAACACCCGCGCGTTGCCTCTGTTAAGGATTTGAACGTGAATTCCCTCGCAAAACTCAGCGTGCTGAGCCTGTCTGTCACTTTGGCCGCTTGCGGTACCGGCAATATTCTCGAAGGCGACAAGATCGACTACAAGAGCGCCTCCAAGGGGCCAACGCTGGAAGTCCCCCCGGACCTGACCCAGCTGTCCAAGGACTCGCGCTATGTCGTGCCTGGCGGCACGGTCTCGGCTGCGGCCTACCAGGTGCAAAAGGATGCGGCCCCCAAGGGCACGGCCAACACCGCCGCGTCGCAGATTGGCGACGTGCAAATCGAGCGCGATGGCAACCAGCGCTGGCTGGTCATCGACCGCCCCGCAGACAAGGTCTGGGAGCCGGTCAAGGACTTCTGGCAGGAAAGCGGCTTTGCGCTGACCATCGAGCGCCCCGACATCGGCATCATGGAAACCGACTGGGCCGAAAACCGCGCCAAGCTGCCGCAGGATTTCATCCGCCGCTCCATTGGCAAGGTGTTTGACTCGATCTACTCGACCGGCGAGCAGGACAAGTTCCGCACCCGCATCGAGCGCCGCCCCGATGGCAAGACCGAAATTTACGTGAGCCACCGCGGCATGGAAGAGGTCTACTCCAACAAGGAAAAGGACAGCACTATCTGGCAGCCGCGCAAGGCCGATCCAGAGCTGGAAACCGAATTCCTGCGCCGCATCATGGTCAAGCTGGGCGTGAGCGAAGAGCAGTCCAAGGCGATTGCCGCAGCGCCGCTGGCCCCTGTGAGCACCTCCAAGATCGCGACCGCTGCCGATGGCTCGCCCGTGCTGCAGGTCAGCGATCCGTTTGACCGCACCTGGCGCCGTGTGGGCCTGGCGCTGGACCGCACGGGCTTTACCGTTGAGGACCGCGACCGCAGCCAGGGCGTGTACTTTGTGCGCTACATCGACCCGACCGATCTGAACAAGAAGCCCGACGGTTTCTTTGCCAAGATCTTCAACCGCAACCCGGATGCACCGGACCCGATCAAGTACCGCATCCAGGTCAAGAGCGAAGCCAACACCAGCAATGTCACCGTGCTCAACGAGAGCGGCAAGGCCGACACCTCGGCGAACGCCCAGCGCATTCTGAAGGTGCTGGCAGACGACATGAAGTGATGCGCTGCGCGGCCTGACCTGGCCGTGTACCGCAACACCCCCGAAGCCACTGCGCAGCCGCAGTGGCTTTTTTCATGGGCGCGGGCTATGGAATGGACTGTGGGCAACCAAGGACATTGACTTCAGAGCCATGCCAGCGGCTGCTCGCAATGCACCCCGCGCGCGCCAATAAAAAAGCCCGTGCAAAGCACGGGCTCGTTCAGGCAAGTCTGCAGCGCAGGCCCGGCATCCACCAGGCCAGCGGCTCAGCGCTTACTTGCTCACCGATTCCTTGGCAGCGGTAGCGGCGTTGGCAGCAGCATCAGCAGCCGACTTGGCAGCGTCAGCGGCAGCAGCGCCTGCGTCCTTGGCGGCTTCAGCGGCATTGTGGGCAGCGTCCTTGGTCGCATCGACGGCATTGCCAGCAGCTTCCTTGGTAGCGTCTGCAGCCTTCGAAGCAGCAGCGCTGGCATCGGCAGCAGCGTCCTTGGCAGCATCAGCAGCAGCGTTGGCGGCGTCCTTGGCAGCTTCAACAGCAGGTGCGGGTGCAGGTGCTGGCGCTTCCACGGGCGCAGGTGCTGGTGTGGGCACAGCAGCTTCTTCCTTCTTGCCGCAAGCAGCCAGAGCAACAGCAGCCATCAACGATGCGATAACAAGGGATTTCTTCATTTGGATATTCCTAACGACGGTGGATTTTTGTGGAACGGGCCAGGGCAAACAGAACGCTCGGGCCAAGAGTGCGTAGCACAAAGTAATTAACGCCTGAGCGTCTGAAATGAATTATAGGGATTACCCGGTCTGGCTGACTATGCCAGGCGTATGTCTTTCGTTGCCGCGCAGCAACGAAAGACACGCTTGTCAACAATGGCCTACAAACCCAGCACCGTCGCGGCAAAGTCCGGCGTGCTGGCCGAGCGGATCCACTCCTGCAGGCGCTCGCCCAAGGGCACGATGGCGCTGCGCTCGGCACTGGCCACGCCCACGCAGCGCGCCGCATCGAGGCGCTGCACGGCCCACTGGGGCGACCACAGCGCGCTGGGGACCTGCGCCTCGTCGCGGCTGAGCAGCCTGCGGCACTGCAGGCGGTGGTCCCAGGTCCTGCGCCATTGCACCCAGCGCGGGTGGCGCTGCACCAGGCGGTCAAAGCGGTGGGCCAGCACCGTCATCTGCCCGCCCTGGCGCGCCCATTGGTGCAGCAGCTCCACCGCATCGGCGCTGCCCCAGGGCCAGTCGGCAAAATCCAGGTCGGCGACGATGACCTGGCGCCAGCCCTGCACCGCGGCCTGCTGCAGAAAATGCAGCACTTGCGCATCGAATGCAGCCCGGCCGTCAAAACGGCCGCTCAGGCCATCGGCGGGCTGCCATGCAGCGGGCGCGGGGCTGGCGCTGGCCATCACTGCGGCAACGCGTGGGCCCAGCCATCCTCGCACCACTGCGACAGCAGCTGCAAGGCATCGTCGCTGGCGCCGCTGATATCGCGCCGGTCCAGGTGGCGGCCATCGGCCAGCTTCTTCATCAGGCTGAAGTCGCGGCCGGCAGCGCGGTAGCTCTCGCCATTGATGAAGACATGGTGCTCGTCGTACACCATGCGGGTCTTGCGGTCCAGCGCCACGGCTTCGAGCATGGCAGGCGAATCCTCGGGCTCGAACCAGACATTGGCCTTGGGCTCGGTCAGCGCCTCGCCCAGTGCACGGGCCAGCGCCAGCGGCTCGGCCAGGCGCTTTTCGATCGCCGCGCGGGCAAAGTCCAGCATCGCAGGCGGTATCGCTCCGGGCGCCTGCACCGCCGCCTGCTTGGGGTCCTGGTAGATCGGCGAGCCGGCCTTGGCGTTGACCTCGTCCATCTCATCGCTCTCGGACATGCGCATCAGCAGCTCGCCAGCCAGCTCCTGCTGCGCGGGGGAGCGGAAACCGATCGAGTAGGTCATGCACTCGCCTTCGGCCACGCCGTCGTGCGCATAGCGCGGCGGCAGGTAGAGCATGTCGCCGGGCTCGAGCACATACTCCTCTTGCGCTTCGAACTCGGCCAGGATCTTGAGCGGTATGCCGTCCTTCAGCGCCAGGTTCTTTTGCTTGCCGATGCGCCAGCGGCGCTTGCCATGGGCCTGCAGCAAGAACACGTCATAGCTGTCGAAATGCGGGCCCACGCCGCCGCCATCGCTGGCGTAGCTGACCATCAGGTCATCGAGGCGCGCGGCCGGCACAAAGGCGAAGCGCTGCAGCAGCGCATGGGCAGCATCGCTGTGCAGATCCAGGCCCTGCAGCAGCAAGGTCCATTCCGGCGTCTTGAGCGAGGGGATGGCACGGCGGCTGAAGGGCCCGTGCTTGACCGTCCAGGCGCCCGCCTTGTGCTGGATCAGGCGCGACTCCACCCCCTCCTCGCCGGCCAGCGCAAACAGCTCTCTGCGCGGCAGCGGCAGCTGCAGGTCCTTCCAGTCGCTGACGGCGCCGCGCACCAGCAGTGGTTTTTTCTGCCAGTAACGGCGCATGAACTGGGCCGGGGAGATGCCCCCCAGCAGAGGCAGTGCTTGTTCGATTTGCATGGCTTTCTCGGTAATCCTCTGGGCGCCCGCGCCCAAACTGCGACAATTGTCCTATGGAAATCATTGATCAATGCGTGGTCGCACTGACCTGGACGCTGAAAGACACTTTGGGCGAGACCCTGGATGTGCTCGACGAGCCCGTGGAATTCCTGGTCGGAGGCCAGGATCTGCTGGCGCGCGTGGAGCAGGCGCTGCAAGGCCATACCGTCGGTAGCCGCGTGCAGCTGCACCTGGAGCCCGAAGATGCCTTTGGCGATTACGACGAAGAAAAAGTCTTTCTGGAATCGCGCGCGCTCTTCCCCGCCGATCTGGAAGAAGGCATGACCATCGAAGGCCATGCTCTGCCCCAGGGCACCAACCCCGATGCGCCGCGCGACATGATCTACACCGTCACCGAGCTCTACCCCGAGCATGTGGTGCTGGACGGCAACCATCCGCTGGCCGGCATCGCCATTCGCCTGGACATCCAGGTGGCTGCCGTGCGCGAGGCGACCGAAGAAGAGATCGGCACGGGCACCTGCGGCACCGGCTTTTTCCGCGTGCAACCCCAGGCGCCAGGCAATAACCTGCTGCACTGAGCACGGCGCTGGCTGCATCTGTCACCAGACCGCCAGCAAAACAACCCAAACCAAGGCCATCCATCCGCGATGGCCTTTTTATTGCATCTTAATTTCTGTCTTGACAGAAATAAATGAAGCCCTAGAATTCACCCATGCAAATGACCGACATCCAACAACAATTTGTGCTGCACTGGGGCGAGATGGGATCGCTGTGGGGCGTCAACCGCACGGTCTCGCAAATCCATGCGCTGCTGTTTGTGCTGGGCAAGCCGCTCAATGCCGAGCAGCTGAGCGAGACCTTGAATGTGGCGCGCTCCAATGTCAGCAACAGCTTGAAGGAGCTGCAATCCTGGCAGCTGGTGCGGGTGACGCATGTGCTGGGCGACCGGCGCGACTATTTCGAGACCAGTGTCGATGTCTGGGAGCTCCTCCGAACCATCGTGCGGGAGCGCAAGGAGCGGGAGTTCGACCCCACCACCCGCCTGCTGCAGTCCTTGGTCAACAGCCCCGACTTTGCCCGCGAAAGCCCCGATGGCCAGGACCGTATCCTGGCGACCCTGGAGTTGATGCAAAAGCTGGGCGCCTGGAGCGACGAGATGCTGCGGCTCTCGCCCGCCACGCTGGACAAGATCCTGACCTTGGGCGCGACCGTGCAGCGCTTTGTGCGTGGCACACCTGCCGCGCAGGAGCCCGAGGCGCTGAGCAAACCCTGAGAACACCATGGCCGTGCCCAGCAGGGACCGGCCTTTTTTTGGCGCATTCATTTCTGTTTTGACAGAAATATTGAAAGGACAGCATATGCCCCGCCGTGACAGTTTTGCCACCCAGTTTCCGCTGACCATCTACTACGACGCCAGCTGCCGCATGTGCAATGCCGAGATGCGCCATCTGATGCTGCGCAACCGCGCGGGCAAGCTCCTCTTTGTCGATGCCTGCACCGCCGATCTGAGCCAGGCCCCGGCCGACAAGGCCGCGCTGATGCAGTCCATCCATGGCGTGGGGGCCGACGGCCAGGTCTACACCGGCGTCGATTGCCTGACGCGCGCCTACCTGGGCGTGGGCTGGGACTGGGTGCCCCGGCTCGCGGGGCTGCCGCTGGTGGCCGGTGCACTGGACACGCTCTACCCGCTGCTGGCCCGCAACCGCTACCGCCTGCCGCTGGCCCCGATGGCCTGGGTACTGGAGCAGGGCCTGCAATGCACCGTACGGCGCCAGGCCCGGCAGGCCGCAGCGCGCAGCGAGGCCTGCGCACGCGGCAGCGACGCCTGCGACATCGACCGCCCGCGCTAAACGCGCTGCAACCCCAACGCCCTTGGCCAATCAGGAGAGACCATGCATACCCCCAATGCTCCCCAACCCACCGTCCTGCTCTGCGGCGGCCAGGGCTTTATCGGCCAGGCGCTGGCGCGCCAGTTGCGCGCCCTGGGCCTGCGGGTTATCGCAGCCAGCAGGCGCTCGCAGCCGCCGCTGCAGTTTGGCAAGATGCAGCAGCCGTCCGATTGGCTGCCCTATCTGCAAGGCGTGGACATGGTCATCAACGCGGTGGGCAGCCTGCGCGACCAGCCCGGGCCCAACGGCGCCCCCTTGCAGGCGCTGCACCAGACCAGCCCGCAAGCGCTGTTCGATGCCTGCGCCCAGGCGGGCGTGCGGCGCGTGATGCAGCTCTCGGCCCTGGGGGTGGAGAGCAACGACACCGATTACGCCCGCACCAAGCGTGCGGCCGATGCCCATTTGCTGGCGCTGACCGCGCAGGGCCAGCTCGAAGGCATCGTCGTGCGGCCCAGCATCGTCATCGGCGCGCAAGGCGCCAGCACCCAGCTGTTCATGCGCCTGGCGCTGCTGCCGGTGCTGGTGCTGCCAGCGGTGATGCAGCAGCGCCTGATGCAGCCGGTCGCCGTTGACGAGTTGGCCGAGGTGATGGTGCGGCTGCTGCAATCGCCCACCACCGGCGTTGTGCTGCTGGGCGGGCCCCAGCGCCTCAGCATGGCGCAGATGATTGACAGCCTGCGCCAGCAAGCGGGCCGCAGCAAGGCGCTGCAGCTGCGCCTGCCCGGCTGGGCCACCCAGGCCAGTGCACGCCTGGGCGATGCAGTACCCACCAGCCCCTGGTGCAGTGTCTCACTGCAACTGGCATCGCTGGACAACTGCTGCGACCCCGCGCCAATGGCCCAGTGGCTGGGGCGTGCGCCCACCGATCCGGCGCAGATGCTGGCCCTGATCCGCAACCCGGCAGCCCACCCATCGCCCGAAAGCCGCGCATGACCACCCCGCCCCGCGCTCAGCCCATGCAGCAGCCCTTGCAGCTATTGCGCCTGAGCTTGGTCGCCGTCTGGCTGTGGACGGCCGCAGCCAGCTGGCTGCAGTGGCAGGGCGACAGCACCGCGCTCTTGGTAGCGGGCGGCATTGCTGATCCTCGCCTGCAAGCCTGGCTGATAGGCGGCGGCGCTGCGCTGGATCTGCTGCTGGGTCTGTGGCTGCTGTGCCGACCCGGGCGCAGGGCCTATGCCGCATCGTTGGCAGCGATGCTGGCGATGACCCTGGCCGCCACCGCCCTGCTGCCCAGCCTGTGGTTGCACCCGCTGGGCCCCTTGTCCAAGAACCTGCCGATTGCCGCCGCGCTGTGGCTGCTGTGGCAAAGCAGCGCCCGCGACGGATGGAGCCGATGATGAACACCTATTTGCTGCTCAAAACGCTGCATATCCTGTCGAGCGTGCTGATGGTCGGCACCGGCTTTGGCTCGGCCTTCTATATGTTCTTTGCCAACCGCAGCGGCAATGTAGCGGCCCAGGCCGTGGTCAGCCGCCTGGTGGTGCGGGCCGACTGGTGGTTCACGACGCCAGCGGTCATCATCCAGCCGATCAGCGGCTGGGCGCTGATGGCGATGGCCGGCTGGCCCTGGCACACGCCCTGGCTGCTCTTGTCGATGGCACTGTATGTGCTAGCAGGCCTGTGCTGGTTGCCAGTGGTGGCCATGCAGATCCGCATGGCCCACATGGCCGCCCAGGCCGATGCCCAGGGCCTGCCGCTGCCCGACGCCTACCGGCGCCTGGCCGGGCGCTGGGAAGCGCTGGGCTACCCGGCCTTTGTGGCGATGCTGGGCGTGTACTACCTGATGGTCAACAAACCCACGCTTTGGAACTAGCGTTTTACAAACCCAGCGCGCGCAGATCAATGCGCCCGTCCCGCATCGGCGGGCACCAGTAGTAGGCATTGGTGACCGGGTTGGACATCTGGAACAGGCCGTCGGCAATGCCGTCTTCCTCGCCCGCCATGCGGCGCATCTGCGCCTCAAAGGCCTCAAAGCTGCGGCCAAAACCGGCAAAGATGGCGCCCACGGCGTCGCTGCCATCGGGCTGCACCTTCCACCAGGGCATATTGCGGCGCAGGATAAAGGCCTCGGGGCTGAAGCTCTCCTGCGCGGTGCGCTTGACGTGGGCCGACTCGGGCGCGTCGTCCAGCTCCTCGTTGTCGCTCAGGCGGCGGCCAATCATGTGGTCCTTTTGCAAGGCGCTCATGCGGGCAAAGGCGTCCATGTCATGCAGCCACTGCTGCACGGCAAAGTAGCTGCCGCCATCCAGCCCCGGGCCCATGCCATCGGCAATGGCGGCATGCACGGCGTCATCGTCCTGGGGGTTTTCGGTGCCGTCTTCATAGCCGGTCAGATCGCGCACCGCGTCCTTGCCGTTCCAGCCATGGCGGAAGCAATCGACCACCTTCTCGCGGCTGAAGGCCGGCGCCAGCAGCGCAGCGGCCTCGCGCGACAGACGCAGCACATCGCCCTGGTCATTGCCGCGCAGCCACAGGCACAGCGCATGGGGCGTCAGCGCCAGCGGGCCTTGGGGCCCGTTGATGGCCGGAAAATTGCGCAGGCCCGGCACCTGCACGCCCAGCAGATCGGCCACCGGCTGGCCAATGCAGACGACAGCCTGCTCGCCATCGGCCCATTGCTGCAGGCGCGCCAGCGCGGCGCGCACGGCCGGGGCGTCGCCCGAGAGTTTCCAGAGTTGGTAGCGGCTGGCAGCTGGCAGCGCCAGCAGGATTCCGGGTTGGTTCAAAGCGGTCATTATTTGGGGACGCGCAGCTGAGCCGCTGCGTCTTGGCGGTTGGATGGCAATCGGCTATTGTCGCGCAGCTGTCCTACAAACTCCGCGCTTGTCCGTTTGCATTGCCCAATCACCCCCATAGCTGTTGCGCTTGAGCCGCAGCTTGGCAGAATCTGTGCGATCAATGTCATTGCTGCCACATCGCGCTGCATGCACACTGTGCGCATGTCTCCATCCCGCACCACCGCCGCCCACAGCGCCCAGCCCGGCCACCACGTCATCTGCATTGCCTACCCGCGCGCGATGAGCCTGGACATCACCGGGCCCATGCAGGTGTTTGCCACCGCCAACGATGTGCGCCAGCGCCAGGGCCTGCCTGCCTTCTACCAGTTGGTCTTTGCCGGGCTGGAGGCCGGGCCGGTGACCTTGTCCTGCGGTTTGCAGACCATCGCCACCGAGGGCCTGGGCCAGCTGCGCCCGGGCGCCAACAGCACGGTGCTGGTGCCGGGGGGCGATGGCGTGGTCGATGTGCAGCACCACAGCGGCCTGCGCCAATGGCTGCAGCGCACGGCGCCCCAGGTGCAGCGCCTTGGCTCGGTCTGCTCGGGTGCGTTGATCCTGGCGCGCGCCGGCCTGCTCGATGGCCTGCCTGCCACCACCCACTGGTGCCGCCTGGCCGAGCTCGCGGCGATGGAGCGCCCCATCCAGGTCGATGGCGACCGGCTGCACACCTTTGATGCCAGCGATCCGCAGCAGCGCCATATCTTCACATCGGCGGGGGTGACCTCGGGCATCGACCTGGCGCTGAGCCTCGTCGAAGCCGACCTGGGCCGCAGCATGGCGCTGGCCGTCGCCCGCCACTTGGTAATGTTTGTGCGCCGGCCCGGCGGCCAGGCGCAGTTCAGCCCACTGCTGGCAGCCGAGACCACGCAGGCGCCGCGCCTGGCTGGCCTGCTTGAATGGATTCCCGGCCACCTGGGCGAGCGCCTGGGTGTGGAGCAGCTGGCCGCGCAGGCCTGCCTGCCGCCGCGCACCTTGGCGCGGGTGTTCCAGCAAGAGCTGGGCACCACGCCGGCCCGCTATGTGGAACGCGTGCGGCTGCAGGCCGCCACCACCTTGCTCAGCCAGCGTCAGGCCTCCGTCTCCACGGTGGCGCAGCTGTGCGGCTTTGGCCACCCGGAAAACCTGCGCCGCAGCTTTCACAAGACCTTGGCCGTCAGCCCCCAGGCCTTTGCCGAGCGCTTTGGCGTGGGTTAACCAGCGCCCGCCACTAAGCGGCTGAATCCTCCCGCCCAAACCATGCGATCCGGACAGCCGATGCTGCCCGGCAGCACCCACACGCCCCGTTATTCCCAAATCACCGCCCATGCTGCTCCAACGCCATCCCCAACTGCTCACCCTCAGCATCGCGCAAGCGCTGTACTGGTCCTGCTCCATCATCGGCATTGCGCTCACGGGCCTCGTGGGCCGGCAGCTGGCGCCCTGGCCGGTGCTGGCCACGGTGCCGCTGACCTTGCTGGTGGCGGGCAATCTGCTGTCGATTGGCCCACTGGCCCGCTGGATGCAGCGGCATGGCCGCGCCCGGGGCCTGCAGGGTGGCGCACTGCTGGGGGTCGCAGCGGGGCTGCTGGCGGCCTGGGCGGTGGTGCAGGCGAGCTTTGGGCTGTTTTGCCTGGCAATGCTGCTGCTGGGTGGCTACCAGGCCTCGGCCGGTTTTTACCGTTTCACCGCGCTGGACGGCATGCCGGCCGAGCACAGCGGCCGTGCCGCAGCCTGGGTGCTGGCAGGGGGCATGGCGGCCGCCCTGCTCGCCCCCAGCCTGGCCATCCACACCGCAGGCGCCCTGGCCACACCGCTGGCCGGCGCCTACCTGGCGATTGCCGTGCTGGCCTTGCTGGCCTGCGCGCTGCTGCAATGCCTGCCGCCACGCCTGCACCTGCCGATGCAGGCCAAGGCTGCTGGCCAGCCCGCCATCTCGCGGCGCCAGTTGTGGCAGCGCCCTGCGCTGCGCCAGGCCATTGTGCTGAGCGCCTGCGGCCATGGGCTGATGGTGCTGGTGATGAACGCTACCCCGCTGGCCATGCATGGCGCGGGCCACTCGCTGGCCAGCTCCACCCAGGTGATCCAGTGGCATGTGCTGGGCATGTTTGCGCCGTCCTTGTTTGCGGGCCGCGCGGTGGACCGCTTTGGCGCGCGGCGCCTGGCCTGGCTGGGCGCGGCGCTGCTGGCCGCCAGCGCAGGCGTGGCGCTGATCGGTACGGAATTTCTGCCGTTCCTGCTCAGCTCCTTGCTGCTGGGCGCCGGCTGGAACCTGATGATCCTCGCCGGCACCAGCTTGCTGAACCAGGCCTGTACGCCCGAGGAGCGCCCCCAGGCCCAGCCGATGATGGAGTGGAGCAACAACGGCAGCGCCGCGCTGATGTCGCTCAGCTGCGGCGTGCTGATCCAGACGCTGGGCTGGCAGGCGGTGAATGTGGCGATGCTGCTGGCCTTGGCAATGCTGGCCTGGCAAGGCGGCCGCTCGGTCTGGGCAGCGCGGGCGCGGGCCTAGATCACCGAATGCTTGAAGCAGGCGTGCGTGCCAGGCGCTCACGCCAGATGCGCTCCACCCAGGGGGCAAATCCGCCGTCCACGGCGGTGAGCAAGGGCAGGCGCGTGGCGGTCAAAGCGTCTGCCAATGCAGGGGACCAACTTGGGCTGCCCCACAGTGCTTGCAAAGAAGCAGCCAGCACCCACTCCTGGCCCCAAAAGTACAGTTGCGTCGCTTGCACATTTGCCTGCATCTGCCGCACTTCGGCCAGCGCCTGGGGCTCGGCCAGTTGCAGCCAGATATCGGCATACAGAAAGTCCACCGGCTGCTGCGGCGCCGGGCGCCACTGCAGCGCATCGGCTTGCACAATATGAATCTTGGCGGCGACATCTGCCTGCAAGCCTTCCAGCACCTGCATACGCTGGAACAGCGCGATCACCTCTGGATCACGCTCGACCACGGTGACCCGCTCCACGGACGGGTTCAGCGCTATATTGGCCGTCACCCATCCCATCCCCAGGCCCATGACCACCGTGTGGCCATGCGCATGGCGGCAGGCCAGCTCCTGGCTCTCGATCTCGAAAGGCGACAGCGACATCCACGTATCCCAGCCGCCTTGTGCGTTCTGGCGCAACAGCGCGGTAGAGCCCGCATAGACGCAGCTGCCGCTGTAGTAACCCCTGTCCAGCCCCATGCCGCCGCGCAGCAGCCGCCAGGCGCACTGCTCGCCCAACTCGTACTGCGGCATATGCCAGGGAGTCTGGAACACCGGCACGCCCAGGGCCTGGGCCAGCACATGGATATCCAGGCCACCGACCACCAAGCCTTCACCTGGCTGGGAGTTGGCGGTCAACGACTGCATGGGCGCTGAGGGCATGAATGGTCCACAGGGAAAAGGCAGAAACCGCCAGTGTAAAAGCACAAGGCCCGCAGTCATGCGGGCCCTGGAACGGTCAAGTGCGTCTGGCTGGCGCTTACAGATTGCCGACCATATGCTCGGGCACGACCCACTGGTCAAACTGCTCGGCGGTCACATGGCCGCTGGCCACGGCCGCATCGCGCAGGCTGCTGCCTTCCTTGTGCGCCTTCTTCGCAATATAGGCCGCCTTGTCGTAGCCGATATGGGTGTTCAGGGCGGTCACCAGCATCAGCGAGCGGCTGACCAGCTCGGTGATGCGCTCGCGGTTGGGCTCGATGCCCACGGCGCAGTGGTCGTTGAAGCTTACCATGCCATCGGCCAGCAGGCGCACGCTTTGCAGGAAGTTGTGCGCCACCATGGGGCGGAACACGTTGAGCTCAAAGTTGCCCGAGGCACCGCCCACGTTGATCGCCGCGTCATTGCCAAACACCTGGGCGCAGAGCATGGTCATCGCTTCGCACTGCGTGGGGTTGACCTTGCCCGGCATGATCGACGAGCCCGGCTCGTTCTCGGGGATGGAGATCTCGCCCAGGCCGCTGCGCGGGCCCGATGCCAGCCAGCGCACATCGTTGGCGATCTTCATCAGGCTGGCGGCCAGCGTCTTGAGGGCGCCATGGCCAAACACCAGCGCGTCGCAGGAACCCAGCGATTCGAACTTGTTGGGCGAGGTGATGAAGGGGTAGCCGGTCAGCTTGGCCAGCTCTTGGGCCACACCCTCGGCATAGCCCTTGGGGGCGTTGAGGCCCGTGCCCACAGCCGTGCCGCCCAGCGCCAGTTCATACAAATGGGGCAGCGCCGACTTGATGTGCTTGGCGCCGTGTTCGAGCTGGGCCACCCAGCCGGAGATCTCCTGGCCCAGGGTTAGCGGCGTCGCATCCTGCAAATGGGTGCGGCCGATCTTGACGATGTCGTTGAAGGCCTCGCTCTTGGCCTGCAGGGTGCGGCGCAGCTTTTCCAGCGCGGGCAGCAGCTTGCGCTCGATGGCGGTGACGGCGGCCACATGCATGGCGGTGGGGTAGACGTCGTTGCTGGACTGGCTTTTGTTCACCTCGTCATTGGGGTGCACCAGGCGCGACTCACCGCGCTCGCCGCCCAGCAGCTCGCTGGCGCGGTTGGCCAGCACTTCGTTGACGTTCATATTGGTCTGCGTGCCCGAGCCGGTCTGCCAGACCACCAGCGGGAACTCATCGGGGTGCTGGCCGGCAATCACCTCGTCGGCCGCCGCATTGATAGCCTTGGCCTTCTTCTCGTCGAGCAGGCCCAGCGCGTGGTTGACGGTGGCACTGGCCTTTTTCACCTGCGCCAGCGCGTGGATGATCTCGCCGGGCTGCTTCTCGCCGCTGATGTCAAAGTTCTGCAGCGAGCGCTGCGTCTGGGCACCCCAGAGTTTGTCGGCCGGCACGTCGATCAGGCCGAAGGTGTCTTTTTCCTGGCGGGTAGCTGTCATGTCTGGATCACTCCTTGTATCTCAACAATTGCAACGCGGCTCGTCTGGCTGGTAAGCATGTGGCTGGTGGGCCGCAGGATTCGTAAATAGGATGCCGCCCGCTTTGCGGCAAAGCGGGCGCGGCATCGCATCCTAACGCAGGCAATGACAGCCGTTCTCATCTGCATCAAGCAGCCATACTGGGCGCATGCTCTTGCACCATCTCGACACCTGAGTCTTCTAGAAGACTTATCGGGCATTTGCCACCACCGGCCTGGCGAAAGGCCGATAATTGCCCCCGTGATACCGAGCGCCAACGGCACCATAGCCTTGCGCAATCCAAAACCCACCCCACAAGCACGATGACCACCTCCATCCGTCAGCAGGACCTGATCGACTCGATCGCGGGCGCCCTGCAGTACATCAGCTACTACCACACACCGGATTTCATCCAGCACCTGGCACGGGCCTATGAGCGCGAGCAAAGCCCGGCGGCCAAGGATGCGATGGCCCAGATCCTGACCAACTCCAAGATGAGCGCCACCGGCCAGCGCCCCATCTGCCAGGACACCGGCATCGTCAACGTGTTCCTGAAGGTGGGCATGGACGTGAAGTGGGAAGACTTCACGATGGGCCTGGAAGACGCGATCAACGAAGGCGTGCGCCGGGGCTACAACCACCCCGACAACACCTTGCGCGCCTCCGTGGTGGCCGATCCCCAGTTCGCCCGCAAGAACACCAAGGACAACACGCCTGCCGTCATCAATGTGCAGATCGTGCCGGGCGACAAGCTGGATGTGACCGTGGCGGCCAAGGGCGGCGGCTCGGAGAACAAGTCCAAGATGATCATGATGAACCCCAGCGACAGCATTGTGGACTGGGTGCTCAAGACCGTGCCGACCATGGGCGCGGGCTGGTGCCCACCGGGCATGCTGGGCATCGGCATTGGCGGCACCGCTGAAAAGGCCGTGCTGCTGGCCAAGGAAAGCCTGATGGAAGACCTCGACATGTACGAGCTGCAGCAAAAAGCTGCCAGCGGTGCCGAGCTCGACCAGGTGGAAAAGCTGCGCCTGGAGCTGTTCGAGAAGGTCAATGCCCTCGGTATTGGCGCCCAGGGCCTGGGCGGCCTCACCACCGTGCTGGACGTCAAGATCAACATGTACCCCACGCACGCGGCCTCCAAGCCCGTGGCGATGATCCCCAACTGCGCCGCCACCCGCCACGCCCATTTCGTGATGGACGGCTCCGGCCCCGTATACCTCGATCCCCCATCGCTGGACACCTGGCCCAAGATCGACTGGGCACCGGACTACAACAAGTCCAAGCGCGTGGACCTGAACACGCTGACCAAGGAAGAAGTGGCCAGCTGGAAGCCGGGCGACACCCTCTTGCTCAACGGCAAGATGCTGACCGGCCGCGACGCTGCGCACAAGCGCATCCAGGACATGCTGGCCAAGGGCGAGCCACTGCCCGTCGACTTCAGCAACCGCGTGATCTACTACGTGGGCCCGGTGGACCCGGTGCGTGACGAAGTCGTCGGCCCCGCCGGCCCGACCACCGCCACCCGCATGGACAAGTTCACCGACATGATGCTGTCGCAGACCGGCCTGATCGCGATGATCGGCAAGTCCGAGCGTGGCCCGGTCGCCATCGAAGCGATCAAGAACCACAAGTCGGCCTACCTGATGGCCGTGGGCGGCGCCGCTTATCTGGTCTCCAAGGCCATCAAGCAGGCCAAGGTGGTCGGTTTTGCCGATCTGGGCATGGAAGCGATCTATGAATTCGACGTGGTCGACATGCCCGTGACCGTGGCCGTGGATGCCGGCGGCACCAGTGCCCATATCACCGGCCCGGCGATCTGGAAGGAAAAGATCGCCACCGGTGAATTCAAGGGCATTGAAGTGGCAGGCGCCTGATCGCCCGGCACCGCTCCCCATAACCGCCTTCGGGCGGTTTTTTGCTGCCCGCTCCCCGCATTCCCAGCCGGTGGGAGCAGTGCCGACATCCTGACCGCCTCGGCCAGGCCCCCAAACCGCCCACTTTACCCATCGCGGCCTTCAAACAATCCTATGGCGGCGCCCCGAGTACGGCGCATGCTGTATGGTGGAGGCTGCACACCGATAAGGAACAAAAAACATGGCCAAGCCGAATTACCAGTATGAAAAGCGCCAGCGTGAGCTGGAAAAGAAGAAGAAAAAGGAAGAAAAAGCCCTGCGCAAGGCCAGCGGGCATGCCTCGGACACACCTGATGGCGCTGATGGCGACGCCCCCGAGCAGGAGCCAGCGACCGGCGCGGACAGCAGCGGCGCGCCTGCGCAAGACAAGCCGGCCGACTGAGCGCCGCGCCCTTGGGCGCAACAAAATGGGCCGCCAGCATTGCTGCTGCGGCCCTTTTGCTTATGGGAAAAGGCGCTAGCCGCCCAGCGCCGGCAAGGTGTTGAACAGCAGCACCATCAAGAGGCCCACAAACGAGACGATGGACTGCACCACGGTGATCGTGCGCGTTGCCTCCCCCATGGTCATGCCAAAGGATTCCTTGACCATCCAGAAACCGGCATGGTTGGCATAGTTGAAGAACAGCGAGCCGCAGCCAATCGACAGCGCCAGCAAAGGCAGGTTCAGGCTGGGGTCGGCAGCGGCGAGCGGCGCGAGCAAACCGGCCGCACCCACGATGCCCACGGTGGCCGAGCCGGTCGAGACCGACAGCAGCATCGCAATGAGCCAGCCCAGCACCAGCGGCGGAAATGCAAACTGGTGCGTCAGGTGCACGATGGCGTCGCCCACCTTGGCGCTGGTCAGCACCTGCTGGAAAGCGCCGCCGCCAGCAATGATCATGATGATGCCGGCAATCGGCTTGAGGCTGGCGCCCAGGGTGTCACGCAGCTTTTCGGCATCGCCGCCGCGCAGGTAGACCAGGGTGAAGGCGGCAAACAGCACGCCCAGCAGCATTGCAATCAGCGGGTTGCCCAGAAAGCTGGCCACCTGCAGCAGGGCCGAGCCCTTGGGCAAGGCCATCTCGGCCAGCGCATGGGCGAGCATCAGCAGCGCAGGCAGCAGGGCAGACAGCACGCCCATCGCGATGCCCGGCTGGTCCTTGCCGCTGTCGGGCTTCGCTTCGGTGAACTGGTCGAGCAGCGCCTGCTCAGGCCGGGTCGTCATGCGCGGGGTGATGAAGGCGCCGTACAGCGGCCCGCCCAGCACCATCGCGGGCAAGGCGGCCAAAAAGCCGTAGAGCATCGTCGGGCCGACCGTGGTCTTCAAGGTGGCAATCGCGGTCAGCGGGCCAGGATGGGGCGGCACCATGCCGTGCATCGAGGCGAGTGCCGCAATCACCGGCACGCCCACATAGACATAGGCCGAGCCCTTGAAGTTTTCGCGGCTCTCGAGCTTGCGCGCCACGCTGAAGATCAGCGGCAGCATCACCACCAGGCCCACCTCGAAGAACATCGGGATGCCGATGATGAAGGCTACCAGGGTCATCGCCCAGGGGATCATGCGGTCCGAGGTGTGGCGCAGAATGGCGCTGGCCAGGCGCTCGGTGGTGCCCGAGTCGGCCAGGATCTTGCCGAGCATCGCGCCCAAGGCAATCACCACGCCGACCGCGCCCAGGGTCTTGCCCGCGCCGTTGGTGATGTTCTTAGCAATGTCGCCCGGCGCCATGCCGGTGGCAAAGCCCACACCGATACAGACGATCAGCAAGGCCAGCAAGGGGTGCATGCGGATGCGCGAAACAATCAGCGCCACCAGCACCAGCACGCTCACCAAGGCGGTCAGCAGCAATTGGATATCGAAATTTGACATGCGAGAAGATGTGGATTTGTGACACGCATCCCCAGCCACCCACCGCAAAGAGGGGCTAGGGCATGCCCCAACCCTCCCATCCTACGCCGATCAGCCACCCCAGGCTGTAGTCGGATTTCGGCGGGCGGGGGCCCTGCCCCGCCCCCTGCCACCCGCCATCAAGGCGCGGTAGAGGCGCCGGATTCAAACCAGCGCTTGACCAGATCGCGCTCGTCGGCACTCAACCCCTCGGGGTTGCCAAAGGGCATCTTGCGCAGCACCACCACCTGCTGGTAGATCTGCTGGGTGTGCTGGGCCACCTCGCCGGGGCTGTCGAGCTTCACATTCTTTTGCGCCAGGCCCGTGGCGCTGTGGCACAGCACGCAGTGCTGGGCAAACACCTTGGCCACCTCGCCATAGGGCACGGCGCCAGCTGCGGGCTGGCTCGCAGGGGCCGATGCGGGCGCAGCGGCTGCTGCGGGCTTGGGGCCGGGCCGCAGCCAGGCGATCACGCCCAGAATCACCAGCACACCGATCAGTGCATAGGGCCAGGGGTGCTTGTTGCGGCCGAGCTTGTGGCCATGGCGCAGCACAAAGAACTGGCGAATGGCCGCGCCGGCAAACATCATGCCGATGAGCACCAGCCAGTTGTACTTCTGGTTGTAGAGCCAGCCGTAGTGGTTGGACAGCATCGCAAACAGCACCGGTAACGTGAAATAGGTGTTGTGCACACTGCGCTGCTTGCCGCGTTTGCCGTAGATGGGGTCGACCGGGTCGCCATTCTTGAGCGCCCGCACCACGGTGCGCTGGCCCGGGATGATCCAGAAGAACACGTTCGCGCTCATCGAGGTGGCCAGCATCGCGCCCATCAGCAAGAAGGCTGCCTGGCCCGGGAAGATATGGCAGGCGAGATACGCGGCAATGCAGACCAGCACCAGCACCATGGCGCCCACAATCGCATCGCCATGCTTTTTGAAACCAAACACGCGGCAGATGCCGTCATAGAGCAGCCAGAACACCGCCAGAAAGCTCAGCGCCGTGAACACCGCCAGCGGCGCGCTCATCGCATTGGGGTCGGCCGGGTTGACCAGGTAGATATTGGCGTTCCAGAGGTAGGACACCGTCAGGAGCGCAAAGCCCGACAGCCAGGTGGTGTAGCTCTCCCAGTAGAACCAGTGCAGGTGGTCGGGCAGCTTGGGCGGCGAGACATTGAACTTGACAGGGTGGTAGAAGCCGCCGCCATGCACGGCCCAGAGCTCGCCGCTGACGCCCTGCTTTTTCAGGTCTTCGTCTTCGGGCGGGGTCAGGCTGCTGTCGAGAAACACAAAATAGAACGACGAACCGACCCAGGCAATGGCTGTGATCACATGCAGCCAGCGCAACAACAGGTTCGCCCAATCGAGGATATAGCCTTCCATTGCTCTCATCCTTGGCAGCGTGGGGTCTGCCAGTGCGAGGGAGGGGTGATGCCCGCTCTCCTCATCAAGCAGCCAGCGTGGAGGCACCGGCCACTTGTTGAACCTGCTCACCACGGCGGGCGATCTGAGCAGCAGACAGGCCGCAATCCACAGCCATCATCGGGATGACCGGGGCACCGCTGCGACCTTTTGTAGACTCAAAGTGTATGCAATTTCTGCCACCCAAAGGTCGGCAAAAAGCTGCACACCCCCTAGATAAAACCCTGATGCAACGCAGCAAACCCGCTGCAGGTGGCCTCTACACCGCATGCATGGCTCCTGCCCGGGGGGCAAGCCACATCAGGCATGCTGCGTTCGCTGCAGATGCTGCAAAAGCTGCGCGGCCACCGCAATGGCAATCACCTCCGGCGCCTTGCCCCGGATGCCCGGCAGGCCGATCGGGCAGGTGATGCGGGCAAACTCCGCATCGGCAAAACCCCGCTCGGCCAGCCGGTGCGCAAAGCTGGCGCGCTTGGTAGCACTGCCAATGAGCCCGATCAGGTCCAGATCGCCGCTGTTGCGCTGGCGCTGCAGGCAGGCCTGGGTGATCTGCAGGTCCTGCTGGTGGTCGTGGGTGAGGATGAACACACTGCTGCGCGGCGCCAGGTCAGCCACCGCGCGCTCGATGGGGTCGGAATACTCGGTCTGCACGTTGGCAGGCAACGCGTCCGGAAACAGCGCCTCGCGGCTGTCCACCCAGGTGATGCGCATAGGCAGGTTGCTCAGCACCTGCACCAGCGCTGCGCCCACGTGGCCCGCGCCAAACACCGCCACGGGGCTGCACTCGGGCGCCAGCTGCTGCGCCAGCGGTTCGCGGTCAGCCTGTCCAATCCGCTGAAAACGCAGATGTACCACACCGCCGCAGCATTGGCCCAGGCGCGGGCCCAGCGCAAAGCGCTCGCTCTGCGGGGCGCCGCCGCTGGCCAGCAGATTGCGGGCCTTGTTGGCGGCCTGCCACTCCAGGTGGCCACCGCCAATCGTGCCCAGTTGGTCCTGCGCAAACACGGCCATCCAGGCGCCGGCATCGCGCGGAGCCGACCCCTGGGTCGACGCCACCTGTACCATACAGGCCTCCTGCGTCGCCAGGCGCGCCAATAATTGCTGCAGAACGGGCATGCCTTGTTCCATGATGAAGATCGGCCTGCCATACTGCAGGTCCGCTATAGACGGATTTGTACCATGAGCGATCGACCCTCCACCTCCCTGCTGTCACGACTTTGGCATACGCTTTTTCGTATACCGCACCCGTCGCGAACACCTGCACAGGCAAGGGGCAGCGCCAAGCCGCCCCATGCCGCCGAGCAGGAGGACGACCAGGACAGTTATCTCTCGGTGCTGACCCAGTTGCCCGGCGCGCGCATGCCCCAATGGTCCCCGCAAGCCGATGGGCAGGACTCCGTCCTCAACCCGGTCGCCGACGAGGCCTACCGCAAGCAGTGTGCCCAGCACCTGTATGAACGCTACGCCGATCGCATCTACCCTGGCATGCTGCCGCCCATGCTCTATGCCATTGGCGTGCTGGAGCTCTTGCTCGACGAAGACGGCCATATCCAGGACATGAACTGGATGCGCGAGCCCGCGCAGGCCCAGGAGGTGCCGCCACTGATTGAGGCGCTGGTGCAAGCCGCTGCGCCCTTTCCCGCCCCCCAGCATTTGCGCCACGGCGAGGTCATGGTCTCCTACACCGAGACCTGGCTCTGGGATGCCTCGGGCAAGTTCCAGCTGCATACCTTGAGCGAAGGCCAGCAATAAAGGCTGGCATAGGACAGGTGCGACAAGCGCAAAAAAAACCGGCCTGCTGGCCGGTTTGTGCTTTGCAGGCGCGGTGGGCGCTGCTTTATTCCTTGATCTTGGTGATCTTGGCGCCTTGCAGCGACACGCCCGCTTCCAGGCCGGCATTGTTCAGCACAAAGCTGGTCACCGGGGCCTGGGCCGAGGTGGTGTCGATGCTGCCATTGGCGCCTACGCGGCCTGCGGCCACGGTGGCATCTGCACCCACGGACCAGCCATTGCTGTCGCGGAACTTCGCCAGCGCTTCAGGCGTGTTGAACACATAGATGACAGCCTTGGACTGGCCACCGGCCTGCCAGCCGATCGACGCGCCCGTGGTGCTGTAGTAGCTGTCGCTGCGGCTGCCCACGCGCAGCACGCCGCGGCCGTGCTCCACGCCCACCACAAAGCTGCCGCCAATCACTGATGGGAACACCAGCACGCCCTTGGAGCGTGCGACCAGGTCCTTGGAGCCAGGAGCGGTCTGGTACAGGCGCTCGAGCGCGGCGTTGGCGCGGGCGTCTACCGACGTCTCATCGGCACGAGGCGCATTGCTGGTTTCAGGCTTGGTGACCGTGCAGGCCGCCATCGACAGAGCGCCGGCAACCACTGCAGCGGCGACACCCAGGGTGCGCATAGAAAAACGTTGCATACCTACTCCTATGAAATTTGCTGTTATATCGATCAGGTTGGCACCGCTGTGAATCCTGCGGTGCGCCTAGGAGCAAATAGTAGCCATCCCCGATGACGCTGGAAGGCCGCAGCCGCAACTTGCGGCTTCGGCCTACAGTTTTGGCGATGCGCGTTTGAGACAGGTCAAGGGCAGCCGACTACCCAATGCCCCACCCGCCCTCGCCCCGCCTCAAGACCCCCGGTACGTCGAATAGCTCCAGGGGCTGACCAGCAGCGGCACGTGGTAGTGCTGGTCGGCATGGGCCACGCCAAAGTCCAGGTTCACCTGGTTCAAAAAGTTGGGGCTGGGCAGCTCCACGCCCTTGGCCGCAAAGTAGGCCGCCACTTCAAAGCTCAGGCGGTAGGTGCCGGGGCGCAGCGTCGCATTGTCAAACAACGGGGTCTGGGTGCGTCCGTCGTGGTTCAGGGTTTCGCGGCGGATGAGGCGCGCTTCGCCACCATCGGTGGCGTACAGCGCAATGTCCATGCCCGCAGCGGGGCAGCCGTGCATCGTATCGAGAACGTGGGTGCTCAGGCCCATAGGTAAATCTCCTGATGATTCTGGGTAAGATCGGACTGGTGATGTGCACTAAAAGTGTATACACTTTTTGTCATTCGGCCTACTATCCTGACATGGAATCCACCTCAACGTCCACCATTGCCCAATCCCTGACCCGTGCCATCGTCGAGCACCGGTTGCTGCCGGGCACCAAGCTGGCCGAGCAAAAACTCGCGGACCACTTTGGCGTGTCGCGCACCCTAGTGCGCCAGGCGCTGTTCCAGCTGTCGCAAAACCACCTGGTCACGCTGGAGCCCGCACGCGGCGCCTTTGTGTCCACCCCGTCTGTGACCGAAGCGCGCCAGGTCTTTGCCGTGCGCAAGATGCTTGAAGCGCAGATGACCCGCAGCTTTGTCGAGACCGTCACGCCCAAACAAATCAAGGTGCTGCGCGAGCATGTGCGGCAAGAGGCTGCCGCCGTGCACCGCGCCGATGTCACCGAGCGCACCGAGCTGCTGGGCGACTTCCATGTGCGCATGGCCGAGCTGATGGGCAACGATGTGCTGGCCCAGCTGCTGGGCGATCTGATCTCGCGCTGCGCGCTGATCACCTTGATGTACCAGTCGGCCAGCGCCGCTGCCCACTCGCATGAGGAGCACGAAGAGATTGTGCAGGCCCTCGCCCGCAAGGATGCCGAAGGCGCCGTGCAGCTGATGATCGCGCACCTGGAGCATGTGGAGCAAGGCCTGCAGTTCGAACGCGAGATTCCCAGCAACGATTTATCCATGGCTCTGTCCTCGATCACGCTATGACCTACGACGCTACCACCCCCTACCCCCGCGACCTGATCGGCTACGGCCGCGATCTGCCCCATGCCCAGTGGCCCCAGGGCGCACGCATTGCCGTGCAGTTTGTGCTGAACTACGAGGAAGGCGGCGAAAACCATGTGCTGCACGGCGACCCGGGCAGCGAGCAGTTCCTCTCGGAGATGTTCAACCCGGCCTCTTACCCGGACCGCCACATGAGCATGGATGGCATCTATGAATACGGCTCGCGCGCCGGCGTCTGGCGCCTGCTGCGCGAGTTTGAAAAGCGCGGCCTGCCGCTGACGGTGTTTGGCGTGGCCACGGCCTTGCAGCGACACCGCGAACTGGCCCAGGCGTTTTCCGATCTGGGCCATGAAGTGGCCTGCCACGGCCTCAAATGGGTGCATTACCAAAATACGCCCGAAGAGGTCGAGCGCGCCCATATGCAGCAGGCGATGGACATCTTCCACAGCCTCTACGGCAGCCGCAGCACCCACGGCCTGGGCTGGTACACCGGCCGCGATAGCCCCAACACCCACCGCCTGGTGGCCGATTTTGGCGGCTTTGCCTATGACAGCGACTACTACGGCGACGACCTGCCCTTCTGGATGAAGGTCGGCAAGAGCGATGGCAGCGCCGCGCACCAGCTGATCGTTCCCTACACCCTGGACTGCAACGACATGCGCTTTGCGCTGCCCCAGGGCTACTCGCACGCCGATCCCTTCTTCCAGTACCTCAAGGACAGCTTTGATGTGCTGTACGCCGAAGGTGACCCTGCTGGCGAGAACCGCCCTAAGATGATGAGCATCGGCATGCACTGCCGCCTGCTGGGCCGCCCGGGCCGCATCACCGCGCTGCAGCGCTTTCTGGACCACATCCAACAGCACCAGAACGTCTGGGTCTGCCGCCGCATCGACATTGCCCGCCACTGGGCCGAGCACTTTCCCGCCCCCACGCTTTGAAAGATGACACAGCGCCGCGCCCGAGCGAAAAGAAGCGCTAGTACCCCATCCATTCGATAGGAAACACATGGCCCTGACCCTGGAACAACTCAACCAAGCCACGCCCGATGCGGCGCTGGCCATGCTCGATGGGCTGTACGAGCACTCGCCCTGGATTGCCCAAGCCGCGCTGGCCCAGCGGCCCTTTGCCTCGCTCGCCCAGCTCAAGCACGCGATGGTGCGCGTGCTGGCGCAGGCGCCGGTCGATGCGCAGCTGGCCCTGATCCGCGCCCACCCGGAGCTGGCGGGCAAGGCCATGGTGGCCAACACCTTGACGGCAGAGTCCACGCTGGAGCAAAACCGCGCGGGCCTGACGCAATGCACGCCCGAGGAGTTCGCGCAGATCCAGCAGCTCAATGCGGACTACAACGCCCGCTTTGGTTTTCCGTTCATCCTGGCGGTGCGCGGGCCACGGGGCCTGGGCCTCGCTAAGCAGGAGATCATCGCCACCTTTGCGCGGCGCCTGAACCACCACCCCGATTTCGAGCGCAACGAGGCGCTGCGCAACATCCACCGCATTGCCGAGATCCGCCTGAACGACAAATTCGGCTACGAGCCGGTGCTGGGCAATGATGTCTGGGACTGGCAGGAGCGCCTGGCCCAGCACAGCGACGAGGGCTTTGCCGAAAAAGGCCAGCTCACCGTCACCTACCTGACCGATGCCCACCGCGCCTGCGCCCAGCGCATCAGCCACTGGATGCGCGACAGCGGTTTTGACGAGGTCGAGATCGATGCGGTCGGCAACGTCGTGGGCCGCTACCGCCCCGCGCAGGAAGGCGGCAAGTACCTGCTCACCGGCAGCCATTACGACACCGTGCGCAACGGCGGCAAGTACGACGGGCGCCTGGGCATCTTTGTGCCGATGGCCTGCGTGCGCGAGTTGCACCGCGCCGGCAAGCGCCTGCCCTTTGGCATCGAAGTGGTGGCCTTTGCGGAGGAAGAAGGCCAGCGCTACAAGGCTACCTTCCTGGGCTCAGGCGCATTGATCGGCCACTTCAACCCGCAGTGGCTGGACCAGGCCGATGCCGCCGGCATCACGATGCGCGAAGCCATGCAGCATGCCGGCCTGTGCATTGACGACATCCCCAAGATCCAGCGCGATGCATCCAATTACCTGGGCTTTATCGAGGTGCACATTGAGCAGGGCCCGGTGCTGACCGAGCTGGATATTCCGCTGGGCATCGTCACCTCGATCAACGGCAGCTCGCGCTATGTCTGCGAAATGGTGGGCATGGCCAGCCATGCCGGCACCACGCCGATGGACCGCCGCCGCGATGCCGCCTGTGGCGTGGCCGAGCTGATGCTGTATGCCGAGCAGCGCGCCGCGCAGGATGGCGATTCGGTCGCCACCGTCGGCATGCTCGAAGTGCCCAGCGGCTCGATCAACGTTGTGCCCGGCCAGTGCAAGTTCAGCATCGACATGCGCGCGCCCACCGATCCGCAGCGCGACGCGCTGGTGCGCGATGTGATGGGCCAACTGGAGGCGATTGCGCACAAGCGCGGCCTGCGCTACCGCGCCGAGCAAACCATGCAGGCCGCAGCGGCCCCCAGCGCACCGGCCTGGCAGCAGCGCTGGGAGAAAGCCGTGGCCGCCCAGGGCGTGCCGCTGTTTCGCATGCCCAGCGGCGCTGGCCATGATGCGATGAAGCTGCACGAGATCATGCCCCAGGCCATGCTCTTTGTGCGCGGCATCAACAGCGGCATCAGCCACAACCCGCTGGAGTCCTCGACCGCCGATGACATGCAGCTGGCGATCGACAGCTTCAGCCACGTCCTTCAACAACTAGAAAACGAAACCGTATGACCACGAACAACGCCACCTACGCCGCCCTGGACCATTGGATTGACCAGCACTTTGATGAGCAGGTGCAGTTCTTCCAGAAGCTGGTGCAAGTGCCTACCGACACGCCGCCGGGCGACAACACGCCCCACGCCGAGCGCACCGCCGAGCTGCTGCAGGCCATGGGCTACACCGCTGAAAAGCATGTCGTGCCCCAGGCCGATGTCGAGGCCTATGGCATGACCTCGATCACCAATCTGATCGTGCGCCGCCCCTTTGGCTCGGCCGGCTCGGGCCGCACCATTGCGCTCAACGCCCATGGCGATGTGGTGCCACCCGGTGAGGGCTGGAGCCATGACCCCTATGGCGCCCGCATTGTCGACGGCAAGCTCTACGGCCGCGCCGCTGCCGTGAGCAAGTGCGATTTCTCCACCTTCACCTACGCGCTGCGCGCACTGGAGGCCGTGGCCAAGCCCAGCCAGGGCGCGGTGGAGCTGCACTTTACCTATGACGAAGAGTTTGGCGGCCTGCTGGGCCCCGGCTGGTTGCTCGAAAAAGGCCTGACCAAGCCCGACCTGATGGTCGCTGCCGGCTTCAGCTACGAAGTGGTCGTCGCCCACAATGGCTGCCTACAGATGGAGATCACCGTGCACGGCAAGATGGCCCACGCCGCCGTGCCCCACACCGGCGTGGATGCGCTGCAGGCCACCGTCGCGATCATGAACGACCTGTATGCGGAAAACACCGCCTACCAAAAGGTCAGCTCCCAGGTCGCCGGCATCAAGCACCCCTACCTGAACATTGGCCGCATTGAAGGGGGCACCAACACCAATGTGATCCCCGGCAAGGTGCTGCTCAAGATCGACCGCCGCATGATCCCCGAAGAAAACCCGGTCGAGGTCGAAGCCCATATCCGCCAGGTCATTGCCCAGGCGGTGGAGCGCTTCAACAGCGACCGCGGCTACCAGGGCGACGACGCCGTGCGCATCGACATCAAGCGCCTGCTGCTGGCCAATGCGATGACGCCGCTGGCGGGCAACCAGCCGCTGGTCGATGCCATCCAGACCCATGGCGAAGCCGTGTTTGGCGAGAAGCCCCCGGCTGTGGGCACCCCCCTCTACACCGATGTGCGCCTGTATGTGGAGCGCGGCATTCCCGGCGTGATCTACGGCGCCGGCCCCCGCACCGTGCTGGAGAGCCATGCCAAGCGCGCCGACGAGCGCCTGGACCTGGAAGACCTGCGCCGCGCCACCAAGGTCATCGCCCGCTCGCTGGTCGATCTGTTGGCCTGATCCAACGCGGCGCCCGGCTGCGCCGCCTCAGCGGTTTTTACATCCACCGCCCCCAGGCCCCGCGCCTGGGGGCGGTTTTGCATGTGGCGGCAGGCATTTTTGTGAACGAGCCACGCGCATCCAACCGGCCACTCCCCGTCGCATGGTGGCGGCTTGAGGGTAATCAGGGGGGTGCGCCATCAGCGCATGTGTATACACTTTTTGTATGGATTTTTAAGACATAACACTGGCTTTTCTGGTCAGAAATTCCCCGCATGAGGAGTGATAAAGATGCAGTCTGACAAACACCCCGTCGACCAGGTGCTGCCCCTGGGGCGCCTCACCACCTTGGGCTTGCAGCATGTGCTGGTCATGTACGCGGGGGCCGTGGCGGTGCCGCTGATAGTAGGGCGCGCACTCAACCTCGACTCGCACCAGATAGCGAAGCTGATCTCTGCTGATCTCTTCGTCTGCGGCCTGGTCACCTTGATCCAGGCCTGGGGAGCAACCCGCTGGTTTGGCATCAAGCTGCCGGTGATGATGGGCGTGACCTTTGCCAGCGTGGCGCCGATGATCTCGATGGCGCAGACCACAGGAGGCGTCTATGGCGCGGGCCTCATCTTTGGCTCGGTCATCGGCGCGGGGGTCATATCGATCCTGATCTCACCGCTGGTCAGCCGCATGCTGCGGTTCTTCCCGCCGGTCGTCACCGGCACCATCATCACGGTGATCGGCATCAGCCTGATGCGCGTGGGCATCAACTGGATCTTTGGCAACCCGGTGGGCCCCACGGCGCCTTCCGTGCCCAACCCCGAGCATGTCAAATGGCTGCAAAGTGCCCAGATGGCCGCCGGTGCGCCGGGCTCGGCGCTGCCGCCCATCCCGCAGGGCCTGGCCATCCTGCCGTCCGTGCCCAACCCCCGCTATGCCGACCTGAGCGGCGTGGGCATCTCCGCGCTGGTGCTCGTCTCCATCCTGCTGATCACCAAGTTTGCCAAGGGCTTCATGGCCAATATTGCGGTGCTGGCCGGCATTGTCATCGGCGCCATCGTGGCCTCGGCCATGGGCCTGATGACCTATGAAAAAGTCGCGCATGCCGAGTGGTTTGACTTTGTCATGCCGTTCGAGATCGCGATGCCGGTGTTCGACCCCATCCTGATCCTGACGATGACCCTGGTGATGGTCGTCGTGATGATCGAATCGGTGGGTATGTTCCTGGCGCTGGGTGACATGACCAACAAGGAAGTGACCCCCGCCGACCTGACCCGGGGCCTGCGCACCGATGGCCTGGGCACCTTGCTGGGCGGCATCTTCAACACCTTCCCCTACACCAGCTTCTCGCAAAACGTGGGCCTGGTGGCAGTCACCGGCATCCAGAGCCGCTTTGTCTGCGTGGCCGGCGGCTTTATCCTGATCATTTTGGGCGTGTTGCCCAAGCTGGGCGCGCTGGTCGAATCGCTGCCCACGATGGTGCTGGGCGGCGCCGGTCTGGTCATGTTCGGCATGGTGGCCGCCACCGGCATCCGCATCCTGTCGAATGTGGATTTTCGCCATAACCGCTACAACGCCATGGTCGTTGCCGTGTCCATTGGCGTGGGCATGATTCCGCTGATTGCACCGCAGTTCCGCCAATGGATGCCCCATGCCATCCACCCGCTGATCGAATCGGGCATCCTGCTCGCCTCCATCTGTGCCGTCGCCTTGAACCTGTTTTTCAACGGCGCCAAACTCGACCAGGCCCAGATCATCAAGGCTGCGCAGCAAGCAGATGCCCACTGACAAGATTGCTGCGGTGCAGCATCGAAACTTAGGCCCACTGCCCCCTAGGGGTGGGCCTGCGCCTTTATCATCCGCTTGGTACACACTGGATTGACTCACTCTTATGGCACAACAACTGTCCGCCGCCGAACAGGCACTGCGCGAAGCCGCACTCGAATACCACCGCAGCCCCAGCAAGGGCAAGATCTCCGTCACCCCGACCAAGCCGCTGTCCAACCAGCGTGACCTGTCGCTGGCCTATTCGCCAGGCGTGGCCTACCCTTGCCTGGACATCGAAGCCGATCCCAGCCTGGCGGCTGACTACACCTCGCGCGGCAACCTGGTGGGCGTGATCACCAACGGCACCGCCGTGCTGGGTCTGGGCGATATCGGCCCGTTGGCCAGCAAGCCGGTGATGGAAGGCAAGGGCTGCCTGTTCAAGAAGTTTGCCGGCGTCGATGTGTTTGACATCGAGCTGGCCGAGCGCGATCCGGACAAGCTGATCGACATCATCGCCAGCCTCGAGCCTACGCTGGGCGGCATCAACCTCGAAGACATCAAGGCCCCCGAGTGCTTCTACATCGAGCAAGAGCTGTCCAAGCGCATGAACATTCCGGTGTTCCATGACGACCAGCACGGCACGGCCATCATCTCCAGCGCCGCGCTGCTCAACGGCCTGGAGCTGGTCGACAAGCAGATCGGCAGCGTCAAGATCGCCGTCTCCGGCGCCGGTGCGGCTGCCATTGCCTGCGTCGATGTGATGGTGGGCCTGGGGGTCAAACGCGAGAACATCTTCATGGTGGACTCCAAGGGCGTGATCTATGACGGCCGCCCCGGTGGCCTGGACGCGTCCAAGGCGCGCTATGCGCAAAAGACCGAGGCCCGCACCTTGGCCGACGTGGTCAACGGCGCTGACGTGTTCCTGGGTTGCTCGGCTCCCGGCGTGCTGACCGCCGACATGGTCAAGACCATGGCCGACAAGCCCATCATCCTGGCACTGGCCAACCCCGAGCCAGAAATCCGCCCCGAGCTGGCCAAGGCCGTTCGCCCCGATTGCATCATCGCCACCGGCCGTTCGGACTACCCGAACCAGGTCAACAACGTGCTGTGCTTCCCCTACATCTTCCGTGGCGCGCTCGATTGCGGCGCCAGCAAGATCACCGAAGCGATGAAGCTGGCCTGCGTGCGCGAAATTGCCGCGCTGGCCAAGCAGGACGTGAGCGACGAAGTGGCCGCCGCCTACCAGGGCAAGGAGCTCAAGTTCGGCCCCGACTACCTGATCCCCACCCCGTTCGACACGCGCCTGATCCTGCGCATTGCGCCCGCCGTGGCCAAGGCCGCGCAAGAGTCCGGCGTGGCAGCACGCCCGATCGAGGACATCGAAGCCTACCGTGAGAACCTCACCCGCTTCGTCTACCAGACCAGCATGTTCATGCGCCCGGTCTTTGCAGCAGCCAAGGCCAATGTGCAACGCGTGGCCTACGCCGAAGGCGAAGACGAGCGCGTGCTGCGCGCCGTGCAAGTGGCGGTGGACGACGGCCTGGCCAAGCCCATCCTGATCGGCCGCCCTGCGGTCATCGAAGCGCGCATTGCCAAGGCCGGCCTGCGCCTGCAACTGGGCAAGGATGTGGACATCGTCAACCCCGAAGACGACCCGCGCTTCCGGCAGTACTGGGAGGCCTACCACGCGCTGATGGGCCGCAATGGCGTCACGCCTGAGGTGGCCAAGTCTGCCGTGCGCCGCTCCAACACCGTGATCGCCGCACTGATGGTGCACCTGGGCGATGCCGACGCGATGCTCTGCGGCGTGATGGGCCGCTTTGACCGTCACCTGGGCCATATCGAAGACGTGCTCGGCCACAAGACCGACGCCAACCGCCTGGCCACCGTGAATGCGCTGATGCTGGAAGGCCGCACCTTGTTTATCGCGGACACCTACATCAACGAAGATCCGACCGCCGAAGAGCTGGCCCAGATCGCCAAGCTTGCCGCGCAAGAGGTGCAGCGCTTTGGCCTGCCCCCGAAGGTGGCCTTCCTCTCGCACAGCAACTACGGCTCGTCCACCCGCAAGTCGGCGCTCAAGATGCGCGCTGCCCGCGACCTGTTTGCCGCAGCCAACCCCGACATCGAATGCGATGGCGAAATGCATGGCGATGCCGCGCTGGACGAACACGTGCGCGAGCGCACCTTGATCGAGTCGAGCCTGACCGGTGAGGCCAATGTGCTGATCTGCCCGAACCTGGACGCCGCAAACATCCTGTTCAATGTGCTCAAGACCACCGCCTCGCATGGCACCACCATCGGCCCGATCCTGCTGGGCAGCGAGGCCCCCGCCCATGTGCTGACCCCATCGTCCACCGTGCGCCGCGTGGTCAACATGACGGCCCTGGTCGCCGCCCAGGCCCAAGCGCGCAAGGAAGGCAAGTAAGCGCTGGCGCGGCGCAGGCCGCGCCTTTGCTTGCGCAGCAAGCCACACCACACCACACCAAAAGATAGCCCCAGGCATAGCGCCTGGGGCTTTTTTACATCTGTGCCTCTGCCCAGGTGCCCCTCAGCCCGCCCCCTTCACCAGCCGATCGAACAGCTGCGCATCGCCCATCTGCCCGCCTTTGAGCATCAGCTCCAACCCATCGATGCGCGCATCATCGCTGCGCGCCACGCTCAAGGTCACCCCCGGCGCCAAGGTGCTGTGGAAGGCCAGCCCCCACAACCCCAAAGCCTGGGTCGCCAGGCTGGAGGTATCGCCGCCCGCAATGCCCAGGCGCTTGAGTGGCTGGCCCTGTGCCGCCATCAGGCGCAAGGTCTCTGCCAGCAATTGCGCACTGCGCTGTGCCACCGCTGCCGTGGTCGCTGCATCCACGGTTTGATCGGGCCGGCTGGTGTGCGCCAGCGTATGGCGCCCCTGGAGCAGCCCCTGGGCCAGCTGGGCCGCGCAAGCGCTTAGATAGCCTTCCTCGGCCAACAGCCGGCCCACATCCACCTCCCGCTTGTCAAACTGCTGGCTGGCCGCGATCTGCTGATTGGAGACCGGCGACAAGCTGCCCACCAGCACCAGCACCGGGCCCTGCGCGGGCGCCAAGGGGCTAGCCGCTGGCACTTCCCCCACCAACCCCAGTTGGCGCCAGCCTGCTATCAGGCACTGCTCCACGCCGCTGGGCCCCACGGCCAGCAAGGGCGACTGCTGCGCGCGCGTCCACAGCAACGCTCCAATCTGCGGCAGCTGGGCTTCGTGCACCAGGTCGATCAGCAAGGCATGCGGCACAGGGCTTGCTCCTTCCTGCGCCTGCATCCAGCGCAGCAGCACGGCGGTATCGGCGCCCGCCAGCTCCAGCTGCCGGGTGCTCAGCAGCCGAATATCGGCCAGCCCCTGCTTGGCCAGATGCAGGCGAAGATCGGCCTCGTCCATGGGGGTGACGGGGTGCTGCCGCATGGTGGGGTGGCGGTCAAGGCGCTGCACCGCGCCCCCCGGCCCAGCCTGCGCAAACAGGTTGCCAAAGGCGCAAAAACGCCCGATATTGGGCTGGCCGCCAACGATCACCGCTGGCGATGCGACTGCCACCTTGCGCAATGCCGTCACAGCCGCGCCAATGCTGCCCACATGCGGGGCGCTGTCAAAGGTGGAGCAGCATTTGTAGTGCAACACGGGCGCACCACTGTGCGCCATGAACTGTGCCACCGGCGCTAACGCCTTGCCCATCGCGGCGGGCGACAAACTGCGGGCTGCACCGGCAATGCCGATGGCCTGCAAGGGCCCGGCTTTGGCTAGCTGCACCTCGGTCGGCACCTCCAGAAAAAGCAGTGAACGCAGGCCGGCCTGCGCCACCGTGGCCAAGGTGTCGGTCGCACCGGTAAAGTCATCGCCATACCAGACGACAGCGGGCTTGCCGCGCAGCAAGGTGTCCAGCATGTTGCTTGCCTATCCGCGCTTGCCAAAGAACTGCAGCGCCCGCGCCAGCTCCGGCGCATGCCAGGCATAGTCGTCCAGGCTGCTGCCTTCACGCACGGCAGCCCAGGCCTGGCGAATGCTCACCACGCCAGCGGCCGGCCCGTCGGGGTGCGCCAGAATGCCGCCGCCCGACATGAACAGCAGGTCATCGCTTTGCAGCGCCGCCCAGGTGGCAGGCACCGTACCCGCCCACTGGCCCGATGAGAAGGCGGGCAGCACGCAGTCATCCTGCGCGGCCGACAGGCGCCGCTGGCAGTCTTGCGCCGATTCCACCACCTCGGCATCAGGCTGCGCAAACTTGCCTTGCAAGCCATGCACATGCACATGGTCCACACCAGCCAGGCGCCACAGGGTCTGGTAGGCCTGGTAGCCCATGCCCAGCATCGGGTCGCGCGACAGCGCGCCATAGCCATTGCGGTGCGCATGCAGTGCCAAGGGCGTGTGGCGCCGCAGGCTCTGGATGCCCGACAGCCCGCACCAGTTGATGCTGGCCATCACGCAGCTGCCGCCCTCTTGCTGCACCAGATCGGCATGGCGCAGCATGGCGCTGGTTTCATCGGTGATGTTGAAAGCCACCATCACCCACTTGCCGGTGCGCTCGCGGTGCTCGCGGATCACGCGCATCACCGCGGGAATGCGCTCCTCAAGCGGTGCATGCGCCGGGTTGGCCGATACCTCATCGTCCTTGATAAAGTCCACACCCGCGTCGCAGAGCTGCCGCACCAGGTCGGCCGTCTGCTGGGCCGATAGCCCCACATTGGGCTTGATGATGGTGCCGACCATGGCGCCTGCGCTGGCCCCAATACTGCGCCGCGTGCCGGCCACGCCCATCGTCGGCAGATCGAACTGGTCGCGGTAGTCCGGCGGCAGGTCCAGGCGCTCCAGCCGAAGGCCCGATACCTCTCCCAGGTCATACAGATTGCCGCTGACGGTAGCGGCCAAGGTGGGCAGATTGGCGCCCACATTGGCGATGGGGAAGGCAATGCGCACGCGCGCACGCTGCCAGTTGGCGCCTGCGCCATAGCCTTGGCGCTCCAGCCAGGCATTGGGCAGGCTGGGCCGCTCCACCGTACCCAGCGGCTGCACCTGCAGCACCTGGGCACGTGCGCGCGCGCGCAGGTCATCGGTCTCGCCGGCCACGCGGGTAAAGGTGCCGCAGGATTGCTCACCGGCCATCACCTCGGCGACGGCCTCGGGCGCCAGCGGCGTCTCAATCAGGTAGCTGGCTTCAAAATGGGTAGATTTCATCGCATTTCCAGGCCCAGGGCGGGCCGGCCATCACAGGGTGTTGAGGTCAGGGAAAGGGCGCACGGGGTTCTGGCCATCCCAGTCCTGGGAGGCCGCACGGATCAGATCAAACATCTTTCCCTTGGGGCCCATCACTTCGGACAGCTCGATCACCGTGCCCGGGTGGTATTCGGTGTCAAAGTAGATAAAGCGGCCGTTCTTGCCCACCTCGCCACTCATCTGCGGCTTGAAGCCCTGCGCCAGCAAGCGCTGCAGATCGGCGTCGTAGTCGGTGGTCCAGTACGCCACATGCTGCAGGCCCGTGCGGCCCGCGCGCAGAAAGTCGCGGTACATCGACGGCACATCGTTGCGCACCTGGATCAGCTCCACCTGCACAAAGCCCGAGTTGGCCAGCGCCACCGAGTTGTGCGGCTGGTAACGCTCACCCGCGTACTGGTAGTTCTCGATCGGCACCTGCGGGTTGTAGAACCAGGGACCCACGCCCAAGGTCTCGCTCCAGTATTTCATCGCGGCCTCGATGTCGTCGACCACATAGCCCAGCTGGCGGATTTCTCCCAAAAAGCGGCTCATAGCTTGTCTTTCGTTTGTTGTTAAGTTGGTTGTTGCGTTGGTGGCATGGGCGCTGCCTCACGTGGGTGCACGCGATGCAGACCAAGGCCGGGAAGCTGGCCGGGTGGCCTTGGGGCCGCAGTCCGCTTATAAAAATCCGGTAGAAATCCAGGGAATGGCCGCGACAAAAAGCAGCCCGACAAACAGCGCCAGCATGTAGCCGCCGATGGGCCGAATGCCCTCGTTGGGGTTGACCTTGCTGATCGCGCAGGCGCCGTAGTAGCCCACGCCAAAGGGCGGCGCAAACAAGCCAATGCCCATCGCGAAGATCACGACCATTGCGTAATGCACCTCGTGCACGCCCACCTCCTTGGCGATGGGGAAGAGCAGCGGGCCAAACAGCACGATGGCGGGGATGCCTTCGAGCACACTGCCCAGCACGATGAAGCAGACGATGGAGATGGCGAGGAACCCCCAGCTGCCGCCCGGCATGCTGGTCATCGCCTTGGCCAGGTCCGACGAGAAGCCCGACTGCGTCAGCCCCCAGGCCATGCCAGTGGCGCAGCCGACAATCAGCATGATCGCGCCCGACAGCGAAGCGGTCTCGACCAGCATGGGCTTGAGGCGCCGCCAGTCAAAGCAGCGGTAGATGAACAGGCCCACCAGCACCGAATAGACCACGCCGATGGTGGAGACCTCGGTCGCCGTCGCAATGCCCTCCACGACCGCGGCGCGGATCACAAAGGGCAAGGCCAGCGCCGGCAGCGCGATCACCAGCAAGCGGCCAATCTGCTTGCCGCTAAAGCGCTCCACACCGCCCAGATCCTCTTTGCGGTAACGCCACCACACGACGCAGCACAGCGCAGCGCCCAGCACCACGGCGGGCAACATGCCGCCGGTAAACAGCGCGGCAATCGATATGCCGGTGACCGAGCCAATCGTGATCAGCACGATGGACGGCGGAATGGTCTCGGTCTGCGCGCCCGTCGCCGACAGCAGCGCGACCAGATCGCCCTCCTTGGCGCCGCGCTTTTTCATCTCGGGGAAGAGCACCGGCGCAATCGCCGCCATGTCGGCCACCTTCGATCCCGAGATGCCCGATACCAGGTACATCGCGCCAATCAGCACATAGGACAGCCCACCGCGCACGCGGCCCAGCAAGCTGGCCAGAAACTGGATCATCGCCTTGGCCATGCCGGTCATCTCTATGAGCGAGCCCAGAAAAATGAACATCGGCACCGCCAGCATGATCAGGTGCGACATGCCCTCATCCAGGCGCCCCACCATCACCACCAGCGGTGTGCGGGTGGTCAGCGCCAGGTAGCCAAAGGTGGCCAGCGCAAACGAGAACGCAATCGGCACACCGGCAAACACCGTGCCCGCCACCACCAGCACAAAAAAGATCACCAGGTTGAACTTGCCCAGGCTCTTGAACAGCGGCTGGCACAGCCAGAACAGCAGCACCAGCGCAGCCACCATGGCCACCGCCGCCAGCGCCTTTTGCCAGGTCGTCTGCGTGAGCAGGCGCAGCAGGGCCACCACGGCCATCAGGCCCATGCCCACCGGCAGCGCTGCGGCGCGCCAGGCATTGCTCAGCTCCATCGCCGGGGTGGTGATAAAGGCCTCCTCCTCCGCGTACTCGTAGGCGGGGCCCAGCACCATCAGCAAAAAGGCCAGCGATGCGGCCAGCGCAAAGGCCTCCAGCGCCGCGCGCAGGCCTGGCCGCACATTGTTGATAAAGGCCGTCATGCGCATGTGCTCGCCCCGGCGCAGCGCCACCACGGCGCCCAGCATGGACAGCCACAGAAACATCAGCGAAGCCAGCTCATCGGACCAGACCAGCGGCTGGTGGAACACATAGCGTGCCACCACGCCGGCAAACAGCACGATGATTTCGGCCAGCACCAAGGCAGCGGCCGCTGTCTCGACGATGGCGCCCAGGCCACGGTCAACGCCACGCGCGAGCGAGGCCAAGGCGTTGTCGGGCGGCGCAGCAGAGTGCCCCGCCAGCGCGGGGGTTGCAGGGTGGGACATGGCAATGCTCTTTCAGGGCGTGAATCAGAGCAGCGCTCAAGCGAGCTTGCCAACGGCGCCTTCGAGCAGGCTCCACACGTCCTTGCCAAAGCGGCCTTGCCAATCCTTGTAAAAGCCCGAGCTGCGCAGCGCTGCGCGAAAGCTCTCCGCATCGGGCTGGTTGAACTGCAGGCCCTTGCTGGCCAGATCGGCCTGCACCGAGGCATTGAGCTGGCTGATATCCGCACGCTGCGCCATGCCGGCATCGTTGATCGCCGTGGCCACGATCTTCTTCAGGTCGGCTGGCAGGCTCTCCCACATGCGGCCATTGGCAATGAACCAGTAGCCGTCCCAGATATGGTTGGTCAGCGAGCAGAACTTCTGCACCTCGTACAGCTTGGCCACCTGGATGATGGGCAGCGGGTTCTCCTGCGCATCCACAATGCGCGTCTGCAGCGACGAGTACACCTCGGAGAACTGCAGGCTGGCCGGCGCAGCGCCCAGGCCCTTGAACATCGCAATCGGCATCGGGCTCACCGGCACGCGGATCTTGAGGCCATCCATGTCCTTGGCGCTTTGCACCGCGCCCTTGCTGCTGGTGGTCTGGCGGAAACCGTTGTCCCACATCTTGTCGAACGCATAGAGCTTGCGCTTGGCAATCTCGGCCCGCACCATCGCACCCAGCTGGCCGTCCATGGCCTTCCAGACCTGGTCGTAGTTGGTAAACGCAAAGCCCACCGCATTGATGGCCGCTGCCGGGACCAAGGTGGCAATCACCAGCGCGGACGGTGTGAAGAAATCGATACCGCCCGAGCGCACCTGCGCCAGCATGTCGGTATCACCGCCCAGCTGGTTGTTGGGGTAGATGGCCAGCTCAACGCGGCCATTGGTTTCCTTGCGGATGCGGTCGGCCGCCTCTTGCGCGCGGACGTTGAGCGGGTGGCTGAGCGGCAGGTTGTTGCCGTATTTGAGCGAGAACTCGGCCGCACGGGCGATCAATGGAAAGCCCGACACCATGCCCGCGGCAGGCAGGGCGGTCAGTCCTTTGATGAGGGAACGGCGGCTGAGTTCGGTCATGCTTGTCTCCTAGTATTTGATTTGAATTGATGTAATGGCACAGATCTCATACTGGAAGATATGCAAACGACTTGCTATAGTCAAACGCACAAAATGATTGAATCTGATGTTTTTTGATGCCCCATAACCCCGCAGTGCCTAGCCAGCGCCTCACGCTCAAGACCGTGGCCGCCCTGGCGGGCGTGTCTACCGCCACCGCCGACCGGGTGCTGAACCAGCGCCCCGGCGTGCGCCCCATCACCGTGCAGAAGGTGCGCCAGGCCGCGCAGGCCCTGGGCTACCTGCCCGATGCCCTGGCCGATGCCGCGCCCCAATCCGCGCCCTGGAAGCTGGCCTTTGTATTGCCCCAGGGACAGAACCCCTACCTGCGTATGCTGGGCGACACCATTGGCTTTTCAGAAAGCCACCAGGCGCCGTTCAACGTCAAATGCCAGGTGGAATATGTCGAGAGCTTCAACCCCGAAGCGCTGGCCGCCACCTTGCTGCGCCTGGGCAAGCGCGTGCAGGGCATCGCCTTCATGGCCATCGAGCACCCGGCCGTGCGCGAAGCGGTGCAGCAACTCGCCGACCGGGGTGTGCCGACCTTGACCGTCATCTCGGACCTGGACAACAGCGCCCGTATCGCCTATGTGGGGCTGGACAACCGGGCCGCCGGCCGCACCGCCGCCTACCTGCTGGCCCGCTTTATCGGCAGCCAGCGCCGCGATGCGCAAATCGCACTGATCGCAGGATCGCGCAGCTACCTGGCGCATGAGGAGCGCGAGGGCGGTTTTCTGCAACTGCATGCCGAGCAGTTCCCCGACATGCAGATCCTGGGCCTGCGCGAGAGCTATGACGACACCTCCCGCAACTACCAGCAAACCAAGGAGCTGCTGCAACGCCACCCGCATATCGCCGGCATCTACAACATCGGTGGTTCATCCGATGGCGTAGGCCGCGCATTGCAGGAAGCCGGCCGCGAGCACCAGGTCGTCCTCATCGGCCACGGCCTCACCCCCGACACCCGCGCCCTGCTGATCAACGGCACCATGGACGCCGTCATCACCCAAAGCCACCTGGGCATCATCATGAGCTGCATCCGCATGTTCAGCAATCTGCGCGACCAGCTCGACACGATGACGGCGGTGGACATTGTGCGGAGTCAGGTCATTTTTCGGGAGAATTTGCCTTGAGGGGCGGGGTCCCCCATTGCAGTACACGCGCCAAGCACGTACCTAACTCACATACCTCCTGTAGCTAGAATCCACTCCCAAGTGCTCTTCAGCGGAATCCCCCGCCTCCCCCAACCCAAGGAATGACATGCATCCTGTACCGCGCTTGGCCCAACAGCTTGTCACTGAATGGGCTGAAGACCTAGCCCCTGTCCTTGGCCGCTCTGTTGAAGAAATACAGCAAAAGGGCCTGGGCGCAGCAGACTTTCCATCGAACGGAAGCTTGCACATCAAACTGATGGACGGCTCGTTTGTTCAGTTCGAACACGCATTCCATGTGGTCAATGCGCGGAAGTTCGCGATTGCAGTGTTCACCGAACACTGCGGCTACCATGTCTTCCCTTTCCATGAAGCCGAGGTGTCCCGTATCCAGCGCGAGGTTCTGTTTGTGCAAGCGTTTTAGGGATCTATCCATTCCCGCAACCAATCGATCCCAACGCGCCGGTCGGCTCCGTCACATCTCATCAATCGCCGTACTTGCAGCGCTACCCTGCGCCCCCGCCAGCCCTTCCCCCGCCTCAATCGCAAAGCGTTCCCGGCAGTTGATATAGAAGCTCGCGCCAAAGCGCCCGACGGGGAAGAACTCCTGCAGGCGCACCCGCCATTTTTCGGTGTCGACCAGGCCGTCACGCACGGCCAGCCATTGCACGCGGCCGATAAAGACATAGCGGCTCGCGGTTTCCAAGGTTTCGTGCAGCAAGCATTCGAAGGCGACGGGGGCTTGCACGATGCGTGGGGGGCGCACGCTTTGGGAGGGGGTGGCTGTCAGGCCCGTGTGGTCCAGCTCGCTCTCGTGCGGGGCCAGGCGGTCGCCGCAGCGGTGCATGGCGGCGGCCATCGCTTCGTCGGCGATGTGCACCACAAACTCCTTGTCGCGCAGGATGTTGGTGGCGGTGTCCTTTTGCGCGGTGTCCTGCAGCTTGTTCACGCTCAGCATCACCACCGGTGGGTCCTCGCCCATCATGTTGAACATGCTAAAAGGCGCGGCGTTGACGGTGCCGTCGGCGCCCAGGGTCGTCACCAAGGCTATGGGGCGCGGCACGATCAGGCTGGCCATCAGCTTGTAGCGTTCGTAGGTGCCCAGCTGGGCAAAGTCGATCTCGGTCATGGGCGCTTTCTCATCGTCTGAATGGGGCATTTTGCTTGCAATTGCCATGCCCGGGCGGCGCCGCCCCAGTAGCCGACCAAGCATGTATACAAGCTGCACCAAGCAGATGCGCTGCCATGCATCTGCGCGTGCACGCCCCAGCTGCATCACCTGGCATTTGCACCAGCCTGGTGCAGCTACGCACGCCAATACAGGGGCTTACAAACTGGCACCGATCTTGCAAACGACCTTGTATGCAACATCGGAGGCTCCCCATGCACAAGCGCAGTTTTCTGAAGACCACCGTCGCCGCTCTGGCGCTGTCCTGGGGTGCGGCCCAGGCGGCAGATGCGCCCATCAAGTTCCAGCTCGACTGGCGCTTTGAAGGGCCAGCCGCCTTCTTCCTGCAGCCCGTCGCGCAAGGCCTGTTCAAGGCCCAGGGCCTGGATGTGACGGTGGATGCCGGCAATGGCTCGGGCGGCGCGGTGCAGCGCGTGGCATCGGGCACCTACGACATGGGCTTTGCCGACCTGGCCTCGGTGATGGAGTTCCATGCCAACAACCCCGACGCGCCCAACAAGCCCGTCGCCGTCATGGTGGTCTACAACAACACGCCGGCCTCGGTGATGGCGCTCAAGAAGTCGGGCATCAAGACCCCCGCCGATCTGGCTGGCAAAAAGCTGGGCGCGCCGGTGTTCGATGCCGGCCGCAAGGCCTTCCCCATTTTTGAAAAGGCCAATGGCGTCAGCAACGTGGCCTGGACGGCGATGGACCCGCCGCTGCGCGAAACCATGCTGGTGCGCGGCGATGTCGATGCCATCACCGGCTTTACCTTTACCAGCCTGCTGAACCTGGAGGCGCGCGGCGCCAAGGCCAGCGATGTGGTGGTGATGCAGTACGCCGACTATGGCGTCAAGCTCTACGGCAATGTGATCATCGCCAGCCCCAGGATGATCCAGGAGCGGCCCGAGGCGATCAAGAAGTTCCTGACCGCCTTTGCCCAGGGCGCCAAGGGCGTGATTGCCAACCCGGCCCAGGCGATCCAGTCCGTCAAGGCGCGTGATGGCATCGCCAATGTGGCGCTGGAGACGCGCCGCCTGCAGCTGGCGATCGACACCGTCATCAACAGCGCCGACGCCCGCAAGGAAGGCTTTGGGCGCCTCGACAGCAGCCGCCTGAGCCTGATGGCCGCCCAGGTCTCCGATGCCTATGGCACCAAGACCCGCGTCAAGGCCGAAGACGTCTGGAACGGCAGCTTTCTGCCGCCTGCCGCCGTGCTGGATGTGCTCCCGAAAAAGTAAGCCATCCACCAGCTGAGCACACCGCATCGCTCCGCTCCCTTTCACCGATCCCCCACCACCTGACGAGACCTCCCCGTGAAAAAACGCAGCTTCCTCCATGCCTCCATCGCCCTGCTGGCCGCCGCCAGCACCTGCAGCGCCCTGGCCCAGCCGCTGACGCCGCTCAAGTTCCAGCTCGACTGGCGCTTTGAAGGCCCGGCCGCTCTCTTTGTGCACCCCGAACAAAAGGGCTACTTCAAGCAGGCAGGTCTGGATGTGACGGTGGAAGCTGCCAGCGGCGCGGGCGCGATCCAGCGCGTGGCCTCGGGCACGCATGACCTGGGCTTTGCCGACCTGGCGGCGCTGATGGAGTTCCATGCCAACAACCCCGATGCGCCGATCAAGCCGGTGGCCATCATGGTGATCTACAACACCACACCGGCATCGGTGATGGCGCTGAAGAAATCGGGCATCACCAAGGCCAGCGACCTGACCGGCAAGAAGATGGGCGCACCGATTTTTGACGCAGGCCGCCGCACCTTCCCAATCTTTGCGCAAGCCAATGGCGTGGGCGCCGTGCAGTGGACGACGATGGACCCACCGCTGCGCGAAACCATGCTGGTGCGTGGTGATCTGGATGCCGTCACCGGCTACACCTTCACCAGCCTGCTCAACCTGGAAGCGCGTGGCATCAAGGCCGAAGACGTGGTGGTGCTGCCCTATGCCACCCATGGCGTGCAGCTCTACGGCAATGTCATCATCGCCAGCCCCAAGCTGATTGCCGAGAAGCCCGAAGCGGTGCGCGCCTTCCTCAAGGCGTTTGCGAAAGGCGCCAAGGAAGCGATTGCCGATCCGCAGGCCGCCATTGCCTCGCTCAAGGCCAAGGATGGCCTGGTCAATGTGCCGCTGGAGGTGAAGCGCCTCAAGCTCACCATCGACACCGCCATCGACAGCAAGGGCGCGCGCGAAGAAGGCTTTGGCCAGCTGCGCCCCGAGCGCCTGGGCCTGATGGCCGAGCAGGTCGCCAAGGCCTATGAAACCAAGAACCCCGTGCCCGCCCAGGCGGTCTGGAACGGCAGCTTTCTGCCCAGCGCTGCCGAGCTGGACATCCTCCCCAAGCGCTGATCCCGCCGCCTGCAGGGCGCTGCCCGCGCCCTGCCCTTTTGAAGACGATTGCACCCTATGACGGCCTCCCTCCAAGACCCTGCCTTTGTTGAGTTTCGCGATGTCTGGCTGGCTTACAACGACGAGTTGCAGGCCAAGAACCAGTTCGCTGTCGAAGCCATTGACCTGCAAGTGCGCCGTGGCGAGTTCATCGCCATCGTCGGCCCCTCGGGCTGCGGCAAATCCACCTTCATGAAGCTGGCCACCGGCCTGCGCATGCCCAGCATTGGCAAGATCCGCATCGATGGCCAGCCCGTCACCGGCCCGCTCAAGATATCGGGCATGGCCTTCCAGTCGCCATCGCTCTTGCCCTGGCGTACCACGGTCGACAATGTGCTGCTGCCGCTGGAGATCGTCGAGCCCCACCGCAGCCAGTTCAAGGCCCGGCGCCAGGAGTACGAAGAGCGCGCCCGCCGCCTGCTGCAAAAGGTGGGCCTCGCGGGCTATGAGGACAAGTTCCCCTGGGAGCTGTCGGGCGGCATGCAGCAGCGCGCCAGCATCTGCCGCGCGCTGATCCATGAGCCCAAGATGCTGCTGCTCGACGAGCCCTTTGGCGCCCTCGATGCCTTCACCCGCGAAGAGCTCTGGTGCATCCTGCGCGATCTGCATGCCGAGCAGCAGTTCAACGTCATCCTCGTCACGCATGACCTGCGCGAATCGGTGTTCCTGGCCGACTCCATTTATGTGATGAGCAAGAGCCCCGGCCGCTTTGTGGTGCGCCGCGATATCGACATCCCCCGCCCGCGCGATCTGGAGCTGACCTACACCAAGGAGTTCAGCGACATCGTGCATGAGCTGCGCGGCCACATCGGCGCGATGCGCAAGACCGGCACCGTGATCAACCAGTAAGCGCCCAGGCCCATTCACTTATGTACAAGCTCAACAACCCCAAGCTCGAACGCTGGTCGCCCTGGCTGCTGCTGGCGGCCGTCGTCATCGTCTGGCAAATCATCTGCTCGGCCTTCCAGGTGTCGGAGTTCATCTTCCCCAGCCCCTTGCTGATCTGGCAGCAGTTTCTGGAGTTCCACGCCGTCATCGCCGCGCATGCCTGGCGCACCTTCTGGGTGACGATGGCAGGCTTTGGCGTGGCCATCGTCGTCGGTGTTTTGCTGGGCTTTTTGATTGGCAGCTCGCGCCTGGCCTACGCCGCCGTCTACCCGCTGATGACCGCCTTCAACGCGCTGCCCAAGGCCGCCTTTGTGCCCATCCTCGTGGTCTGGTTTGGCATCGGCATTGGCCCGGCCATCCTGACCGCGTTCCTGATCAGCTTCTTCCCCATCATGGTCAACATCGCCACCGGCCTGGCCACCTTGGAGCCGGAGCTGGAAGATGTCTTGCGCGTGCTGGGCGCCAAGCGCTGGGATGTATTGATCAAGGTCGGCCTGCCCCGCTCGCTGCCCTATTTCTACGGCTCGCTCAAGGTTGCCATCACCCTCGCCTTTGTCGGCACCACCGTGTCCGAGATGACCGCCGCCAACGAAGGCATTGGCTACCTGCTGATCTCCGCCGGCTCCTCCATGCAAATGGGCCTGGCCTTTGCGGGCCTGCTGGTGGTGGGTGCGATGGCGATGGTGATGTACGAGCTGTTCAGCTTTGTCGAGAAGCGGACCACCGCATGGGCGCACCGAGGCGCGAACAACCACTAAAGCGGATCGCAGCTTTCTGGCGGAATCACAGCAACCACAACAAAGGGCCCGTTCCATGAACGGGCCCCTTGCTGCTTGGCAGCAGCGGCTAAATTTGAACCGCGCGGCCGATGAACTGGATCGGCCCCGTCGGCTTGCCAATCGGCGATCCGCCTGCGGGCTCCAGGGTCAGCTCAAACAACTGGTTGGGCTGCAGTGGTGGCAGCTTGTCCACAGGCACCTCAATCGCTTCACCCGGTTTGACCAGGCCCAGCGACACCGGGGCGCTCCAGCCATCGGCCTTGGTCCAGAACTGCAGCGATTTCTCGGCCGGCACCACATCGGTACCCAGCGGCACCAGGCGCAGCCGGTCTGCCGCCTGGGCCTGCACCAGCCAGCCAGGGGCCTGGCTTTGCGGCGCGGCCAGCACCACAAAGTAGCGGGCGGGGCCAGGCGCCGGGGCGGGGCCCAGCACCAGCACACCGGCCAGCACGGCAGCAGCAGCAAAACCGCTGCCGGCCAGGCCACGCCACAGCGCCAGGCTGTCCCAATGCCACCAGCGGCGCGGCACTGCGGCGGCGGCGCGCTGCGGCTCGGCTGCGGGCCACAGGCTGGCGGTAATGCGCGGCCACAGGCCCGTGCTCGGCTCTTGCGGCGGGGCCAGAGTGGTCAAGGGTTGCAGGCGCTGCTCCCAGGCATCCACGGCGGCGCGCAGCGCAGCATCCTGCGGCAGGCGCTCTTCGATTGCGCGACGCTCTGCAGCATCCTGCGTGCCCAGCACATACTGGCCGGCCAGCGTCTGCAGGTCGTCCGGGCTGTCGCCATCGGGCGGCAATTGGTGGTTGGTATCGGCGCTCATTGCATGCATTCCCGCAGGGCGCGCAGGCCCCTCTGTATCCACGCTTTGACGGTTCCCAGCGGGGCCTGCACCCGCGCTGCAATCTCACTGTGGCTGCAGCCATCTACATAGGCATGCAGCAGGCATTCACGGCGCTGCGGCTCCAGGCCTTCGAGGCACTGGCCCAGGCGGCCCAGCTGGGCCTGGCGGTCCAGGGCATCGCCCTCTTCCTGCCAGGCAGCCATCGCGGCGCTGGCCTCATAGGCAGCGGCGGTCGGCTCATCCAGTGTGCTTTCGCGGGCGCTGCTGCGCACCCGGTTCAATGCGGCATGCCGAACAATGCTATAGATCCAGCCTCTAGCCGCACCCCGCGCCGCATCAAAACTGTGCGCCTTGCTCCAGATCGCCACAAAGGCATCGTGCAGCACATCTTCGGCCGCTGCGCGGCTGCGCACAATGCGCATCGCCACCCCCAGCAGATAGCGCGACTCTTGCTCGTAAATACGCTGCAGCGCATGGCGGTCGCCACGCGCGCAAGCAGCTAGCGCCAAGGCATGGTCAAAATTGTCGTCGGTCACAGAAGCGGCAGGCGGCATGGAGATTTCGATCAAAGAAGGAGCAAGACGTCCTTCTTCGAGTGTAGCCGCTACCGCACAAAAATTTACATCCGACTTAGAGTCATGAAGACAACCCAGCAAACCGAAGGTTTGCGGTTGATACAAGACATCAAGCCGCAGACAGTACAGACGTACGGCAAGGCTTGAGGCGGCCGGCGAGGCAACGAAGTATCAAGGGTTGTGTTTGTGACTCTTAGACCGGCTTCCAGAAGATGTAGTCAGCCTGGTACTGCACCACCGCCTTTTGGCCCTTTTGCGCTGGCGTGCAAGGCTTGTCCGCCGGTGCCACACCGCCCTTCAATGCCACGCGCTGGATGTGGCTCACACCCACCAGGGCACCACTGCCCATCGCAGGGTTGGCCTTCACCAACTGGTAGGGCAGGTTACCGGCACCCGATGGCGCCACGGCCAGCTGGGTTGCCGTCAGCTTGGAGCCATCATTCGCCTCCCAGGTGGCAGGCGGGCCATAGTAACGGCCCACCGTCTTGCCCGCGCGGTCCTTCAGCACCGCATCGGGGCCCACAAACACCCATTCGGTCTGGCCGGGGGCGTTGGCCTTGTCGCGGCATTCGTAGGTGATGTCACCCGAGCCCACCGTTTCCCAGGCCACCTTGTGGCCCGCTGGCACCTGGATGGTCGCTGGCAGCGATGCCTGCGAGAAAGCCATTTCCTTTTTCTGCATCGAGCCGCAAGCGGTGAGCAGGCCGATGGAGGCCACTGCGGTGGCGATGGCGGCGATACGGGGAGCTGTGCGAGAGGTCAACATACGAGTTCTCCTAAGTGAGGGGGACAGAAGGACGAGAGTGAAAACAGCGCTGTTTGGTGTGTGCTGTTAGTAGTACTAGTCCTCTGTGGCATGTTTGGATGCAGTGGATGCAGAATTTTTTTGCGCACCCTGCATCACTCCCCTGCTTCACCTCTTTGCAAAACTATTTCTAGATTTGTTGAATCCACTGCGCCATCCGCTGCGTATTCCAAACAGCCGCAACGTTTTTTCGGCTGTTCATCCATACGCAAGGAGCATCTCATGGCCTCGATCCAAAGTACGCGCAAACTGGTCTCTTATGGCATGGCATTCATGGTGGCAAGCACCACCATGGCAGCGATCGCCAAAGATGTGATGGTGGGGGGAGCGCCCATGCTGCCCACCAAGGACATCATCGACAACGCCGTCAACTCCAAGGACCACACCACCCTGGTGGCAGCAGTCAAGGCTGCAGGACTGGTAGACACTCTCAAGGGCCCAGGCCCCTTCACCGTGTTTGCCCCGACCAATGCAGCATTTGCGGCCCTGCCCGCCGGCACGGTAGACAACCTGCTCAAGCCCGAGAACAAGGCCATGCTGACCACCGTGCTGACCTACCACGTGGTCCCCGGCAAGTGGGACGCCACAGCCATCAGCAAGATGATCAAAGACGGCAAGGGCATGGCCAGCATCAAGACCGTCAGCGGCGGCACCCTGGTGGCCAAAAGCCAGGGCTCCAAGATCATGCTGACGGACGAGAAAGGCGGCACCGCCACCGTCACCATCCCCGATGTCTACCAATCCAATGGCGTGATCCATGTGATCGACAAGGTGCTGCTGCCTAAATAAGGCAGTTATCCGCTGATGGGGCCACAGCCACTGCAGTGCATGCAGGGCTGTAGCCACCAGGCACCCCGCTGCAGGCCGCCGATATGGGCCTGCAGCTTTGGCGTTTGCGTGCTGGTATATACAGGCCGGGTGCAAGCAGATGGCCCCGCTGCGGCAGGTGTAGCCACTGCATCTACAGCAGCGCGCCTTTTGTCCAAAAACACGGCATAGCCATCCATTGCGCCTAAGGCGCAGGCGCCGCCCCTGGGCTGGAGTACAGTAAGCGCCATCTTGCGGCCTGGCAGCAGCCAGCGCCCACTCCCAGCAACTAGCTCTCCTGCCCACGCATGCCGATCTCCTTCACGCCCGTCAAGGCCGCCAACTCCCTCGCCGACCAAGTGGCCCAGGCGCTGGAGGCCAGCATTCGGCAAGGGCAAATGCAACCCGGCGACCGCCTGCCCACAGAGCTGTTGTTGGTGGCGCAGTTTGGCGTGAGCCGAACAGTGGTGCGCGAAGCGCTGTCCCGCCTCAAATCCAGCGGCCTGGTCGCCTCCCGCCAAGGCAGCGGCGTCTTTGTACAAGCGCCCAGGGCCGAACCGCTCGATCTGGAAAAAGGCCATGCCGCCTCGCAAGAGGCCGTCATCCAAATCGTAGAAGTGCGCCGCGCGCTAGAAGCCGAAGTAGCAGAACTAGCGGCCGCCCGCCGCAGCACCGCCGATCTGCGCCGCATCCGCGCTGGCGTCAAGGCCTTAGCCAAAGCCGTGGCCAATGGCCAAGACGGCGTAGCCGAAGACGTCGCCCTGCACCGCGTCATCGCCCAGGCCTCCGGTAACCCTTTCCTGCTCAGTACCTTGGATTACCTGTCGCAGGTACTGGCGGGTGCCACGCGCATCACTCGGGCTAATGAGGCGCGGCGACAGGACTTTGCGGCTGCGGTGACGCAAGAGCATGCGCGGATTGTGGAGGCGATTGAGGCGGGGGACCCGGCGGCTGCACGGGCGGCAGCGACGGCGCATATGAATAACGCGATTGACCGGATCCGGCAGGCGGATCCGGCGTTTTGGCGGCAGGATGGGGAGCGGTTGGCGCGGGTGTTGTTGGGGGAGTAAAGGTTACGAACCTCAACGTCAGTCCGGCGATGATGCTAGTTTTTCTATGTAAGCAATCATCCGGGATGCGACAAGCAGCGGTAACACTCAAATTTCTCACTCAGTCCAAGAGGTGATCTGCTTTATTGCTATCGAAATAGTAGCAACTTGAATTGCAATACAGGTGCGCCAACCTTTTACCTCTGGGATTGGGCTAATCTGCAAATGCATTGCGCCAAGACACTCTCCCCATACGTAGCAGCCAAGTCAGTCATTGTTTTAACGCGACTGGGAACCACCTCTGCTACCGCCTTTCTAGGTAACCAATCTAGGGAGGGGCCTCTGAATAGCAGCAAATGGTTTATACTGAAATAAAAAGTAACCAACCGTACACAATTTCAGAAGGCCGGTCGATAGAAAAAATGTTTCTACGGCTCATAGATCTAAGGAGAACTCTTGCTCTATACCATTGAGGATATCCGTCGAGCAGTAGATGCAGTCCCATTGGAGATAAGTCCGAATGGAATCATAGCTCGTGGAGAATTGCTTGGCAAAGGCAGGGCAGTCGATTACACGGTCCATCTTGGCTGGGATCTTTTAATCGCCAATCTTTGCGATCGTTCCTGGGGCACATTCAATATGTCCCTACTACGCCATATAAGAAAGCTTCAACAATCTGGTGTTGACGTAACCTCAATACTGGAAACAGCCCAACTTGAGGATAACCATTGGAATTGGCTCAACAAGAGCCTTAGCTACAAAACTGATTGCTACAAATGGTTTTTCCTAGTTGCCGAAAATTATCCTCAGGCGGCATGCCTTGTATATCATCCTAAAAATAGTGTTGCTGGACCGAGCAATATTTTCTACATTGAATATATAGCAGCGGCGCCGTGGAATCGTGAGAATGCCCTAAATGAGCGCATTTTTAAAGGCGCCGGTGCCAAGCTATTAAATCACGTTATTATTTACGCAAAGGATAATTTAAAACTTGATCCAGGCTTTTCATTACACTCTCTACCTAAGGCTATTCAGTTCTATGAAAAGATCGGAATGACCGCATTCCCTAAATATGACAAAGAGGGTCTTAAATTTTTCGAATGGGTTGTTCCCCCCAACGAGCTAGGTGGACAAATTTATGAAAATCCTTAATACTTTAGAAGACGATTTTCCATGTCCTGCATCGTCTACAGTGAATTCTCGCAAATATTATGAGGCATTTTTAAAAGCAGAAGAAATATTAAAAGCTACACCAACAAAGCACAAAGAAGCCGCCGAAAACAGTCTCGCGGAACTCACCAGCTATTTCTATAGCGAAGGCGATACAACTCAAGCTTTATATCGAAAACAAGAAACGGCTTCAGATGTATTAGTTGGCCTGTGGCTATCTGAAGTTCGAAATATAGCGAACTGGTATGCAGCGGCCAATAGCACGCCCATATTTAAAGGGATTGATAAGTCCACTCTCGTATCCCTACCCAGAAACTTCAAAGAACCAAAAAATTTAAAGAGGATTGAGCCATTTCTGGCAAATGAGGGGGTAATATTTGTTTACAAAAATGCATTTCCCGCAATGAAGCTTGATGGGGCTGTATTTTCAATACCCTCAGGACAAATTGTTGTAGCTTTAAGCCTTAGATATTCTCGATTAGATTATTTTTGGTTCACACTACTGCATGAACTTGCGCATGTAGTACTGCATGCCGATCATTTGAATTCACCGATAATCGATAACTTAGAAATTACCTCAGCATCCATTCAAGAGAAACAAGCTGATAGATTAGCGCTGGATAGCTTAATACCAAGAAATGAGTGGCGAAGTTGTCCCGCTAGATTTACACATTCCTCCGCGGATGTAATTAATTTTGCGAATCGACTAGGAATTCCCGCGCAGTGCGTAGCTGGCCGTTTGCAAAGAGAGCTCAATAGGTATGAGCTTTTTGCAGAAATCATCAATGAGTTTAATGTCAAGGAGATTCTAGGTGCCGATAAACAATAATTACACCCCTTTTATGAAGTTCAAAGTTAACGAAGTAGCGGGTCTATCTGCACTTAGCTCTCAAGTCAAAGCACAAATAAAGCCTTTTTTTGACATTCCGCGAAAAGATGGCATGAAAAAATCAGATTTTGAGAAAGCACTTAAAGACTGCCGCAAGAAGGCCGATAAATACCTAAAGCAATTTCATCATATATTCATTGATTCCTTTGATATTCCAGATAACATTGCAAAAAAAGGCTCACCAAATTGTGCATCCATAATTAAAGAATTTGAAAATTTTAATTATATTCCTGTACTCGGACTAGATAGATCATTGGATCACAATGACACCATTTTTAAAGCAAAAGACAACAACGAAATTATTTCCAACACGGTTGCCGTAAGACTTCAGTCAGAGGAATTTCTTTCGTATGAATTAATTGAGTATGAGTTACAAGATTTAATTAATGAAGGCTTCGATTTATTTGATCATTGGATATTTATTTTCGACTGTAGATTTTGCGCAAACATCGACACAGTTTCAACTGCTGAAAAAATAGCTGATTTTATAAAATCCTTGAAGCCAATAATAAAAATTCAAGAATTCATCATCACTGGATCATCCATTCCTGCCGCTATTACAGACATTGCAAAACCAAGTAAAGAATCTATAGTAGACCGGACTGAACTGGCAGTTTTCCATCATATTCAAAGAATTCTCGGTGAAAATACAGTATCGCTGGGTGATTATACTATTGTGAGCCCAAATTATTCAGAGATAAATATTGAACCGGAGCTACTTCTCAGCGTTACTGCACCAAAGGTGTTTTACACCTATCAAGGCCACCATTACATTGCTCGGGGCAGTCGAATTAAGACACATGGGTATGGTCAATATGATGAAATATTCGAATCAATTTCAGTCAAAAAATTTTTTCGAGGATCACCCTACTCATGGGGAGATAACTTCATTCAAGAACGGGCAAATGGAATTCGTGTAAAAAATGTGACCCCATCCACGGTCCTAAAACCTACTATATGCGCTCACATTACGTACATGGCAAATAGTTATCCAGCATAGATAATTGTTTCTCGCGAGCAGCAAGGGCTCGCCCCAAACCCTGATTAATTACATTAATTGAAGCATTTGAAGCAATAAGCTCCGCAATCTTCTGGCGATTCATTTTACCCAATGAAATGTTATCCACATTTGCAAACTGAATTAATTCAGAGCGCCATAGACTAAGCAGTGCAATTTCAGGGCGATATAGAGAATTTTTGGATGCCCCCCTAATATTTCTTAGGCTAACTGCCCCCCCGGACTCCTTCGCCAATATAATACCCCAGTGATTTGGGATTATTATCTCTGCTCTTTTAAGATGATTTTCTGTTGTAACCAGAGATATAAGAGAGAAAGCTTGGTCGTAAAAACTGGCCTGCCTAGCAATTCTAGTTATAGAATCCGTCTCGCCTTTTATTTCATAGCAGTGCATTTTTTTATAGACAGCAACTACATCAGCAATTGCATTGCTATTGCACACATGTACTTCCTCGAGCGTAGCAAGAGGCGCATTCAGTCTGCGCCTTAAATTGGCTATCAATGCCTGCCTAATTACCTTATCTGTTAATTTTTGCATATTATTAAGAGAATACTCTTTTACCAATGTAGGCTTATTCGATAAGAGTTAATTTTTCACTGTCTGATGCAGTGCTTCTATGAATACAGGGTGTACTTCGGCAACTCTGTAGTAGACGCGTGGAGCTCTTCCGCTGGATCGCGAATACGACTACTGCTTCGCCTCAATAGAGCACCTTATCGTAGCAGTGAGCGAGTCAATTCGCCCTGCTGTCCTCAGCAAATCCACATGAGTGCCTCAATCGTCTTCATTTCAATCTAACCGCACTGACCCGCACCCCAACAAGGCAAACTCTGACGCCCACCCCTACCCCCGCAGCCGCAGAATTTGCCCATGCTCGCTGCTTCTGCATCTGCCAACGCCCCACCCGCTGACGTCATCACCTTGACCGACAAAGGTCTGTACTGCGCGGCTGGGGATTTTTTTATTGATGCCTGGAAGCCGGTACACCGCACTTTTGTTACCCACGGCCACTCGGACCATGCCCATGTGGGGATGGGCGAGTACTACTGCAGCTCGACAAGCGAACCCATTCTTCGATGGCGGCTCGGGGAGCAGAACATCCATGCGCTGCCGTTTGGGCAGACGATCACGATGGGGGAGGTGCAGGTATCGCTGCACCCGGCGGGGCACATTCTTGGTTCCGCCCAGGTGCGGGTGCAGCACGACGATGCGGTGTGGGTGTTCACGGGCGACTTCAAGCGCGAGCCGGATCCGACCTGCGAGGCATTTGAGCTGCTGCGCTGCGATACCCTGATTTGCGAAGCCACCTTTGCCTACCCGGTCTACGCCTGGCCCACGATGGCCCATGAGGTGGAACGCATTGAGCGCTGGGTGGCGCATTGCAAGGAGCAGGGCAAGGCGGCAGTGCTGTATGCCTACAGCCTGGGCAAGGCCCAGCGGGTACTGGCGGGCTTGGCTGGCAAGCTGGATGCGCCCGTGTTGCTGCATGGCGCAATGGCGCGCGGCACCGATATTTACCGGCAGGCGGGTATTGCGCTGGCCGCCACCGAGATGGTGGCCGATGTGCCCACCGATACCGACTTTGCCGGCCGCATGGTGCTGGCACCGCCTTCTGCGCAAGACTCTGCCTGGCTCAAGCGCTTTAAACAGGTGGAGCAAGGCTTTGCCTCGGGCTGGATGCTGCTGCGCGGCAACCGGCGGCGGCGCAATATGCAGCGCGGCTTTGTCATATCGGACCATGCCGATTGGCAGGAACTCGTCGACACGATTACCGAGAGCGGCGCCCAGCGGGTGCTGGCCACCCATGGCAATACCGATGCGCTGATCCCCTATCTGCAGAGCCTGGGCATACAGGCGGAGCGCCTGCGTACCGCCTATGGCGACGAAGAGGAGGCGGCCGAATGAACCGCTTTGTGGCGCTGTACCAGCTGCTGGATGAGGCCTCCGGCACGCGCGACCGCGAGCTCGCCTTGCAGCAGTACTTTGCCGGCGCCACAGCTGCTGAGGCAACCTGGGCCGTCTATGTGCTGAGCGGCGGCAAGGTGAACACCGGCAAGAACCGCCTGGCCACCACCACCGAGCTGCGCAGCTGGGTGAGCGAGTTGACCACCCTGCCGCTGTGGCTGGTGGAAGAGAGCTACCGGCAGGTGGGCGATTTGGCAGAGACCTTGTCGTTGTTGGTAGCGGCCTGGCAAAAGCAGGGTATCAATCATCCTGAGCTGGCTGCTGCGCCCGGCGCAGCCGTTGCCCCCGATGCCGCTGCGCCCTGGCATGCATCCTTGCTGGGCGCCACCTTTAAAACACCCGACAACGACAGCCGCCTGGACGAATGGACTGAGCAATTTTTACTGCCGCTGGTGGCCGCCGATACCGAGCAGCGCAAGCGCGCGATCCAACAAGCCTGGCAGCAGCTGGACACGCCTTCGCGCCTGGTCTTTAACAAGCTCCTGACCGGATCGCTGCGCGCAGGCGTTAACAAGCGCAGCCTGCAAAACAGCCTGGCGCCCCTGGTGGGCATATCTGCCGCCGATATGGCCCACCGCATGGTGGGCGAATGGCTGCCCAGCGCCCAGGCCTATGAGGCCTTGATGGACCCGGACACCAGCGCGCAGCTGCTGGATAAGCCCTACCCCTTCTACCTCGCCTCCCCGCTGCCGCAAGAGCCAGCGGCACTGGGCGACCCCAAGGATTGGCTGGCTGAATGGAAATGGGATGGCATACGCGTGCAGCTGGTGCGGCGCCAGGGCCATGCGCCTTACCTGTGGTCGCGCGGCGAGGAACGGCTGGATGGCCGCTTTCCGGAGCTGGAGGCCGCCGCCGCACTGCTGCCGCGCGATATGGTGCTGGATGGCGAACTGCTGGCCTGGGATTACGAGCAGAACAAACCGCTGGGCTTTGTCGCGCTGCAAAGCCGCATTCAAAAACGTAAGCCTTCTGCCAAGCTGATGCAGACGGTGCCAGCGCGCATATTGTTTTACGACTTGCTGGAATATGAAGGCGAAGACCTGCGCGCCCAGCCGCTGCAGCAGCGCCGTGCCAGGCTGGAACAGGTGATCAACCAGGCCGAGCTACCCGCGCTGGGCCTGTCGCCCCAGCTGCCGTTTGATGACTGGGGAGCACTGGGCCCTTTGCGCAATACCGCTGCGGAACGCAATGCCGAAGGCCTGATGCTCAAGGCGCTGGCCTCCCCCTACAAGGAAGGCAGGCGCCGGGGCGATTGGTGGAAGTGGAAGGTGGATCCGTTCAGCATTGATGCGGTGCTGATCTATGCGCAAAGCGGCAGCGGCCGCCGCAGCACCTTGCATACCGACTACACCTTTGCCGTGTGGAGCGGCGATGCGCTGGTGCCTGTCGCCAAGGCCTACTCGGGCCTCACCGATGTAGAGATTTTGCGGCTGGACAAATGGATCCGCAGCCACACGCTGGAGCGTTTTGGTCCGGTGCGCTCTGTCACGCCCAGCCTCGTGTTTGAGATTGCCTTTGAAGGCGTGAACCGCTCCACCCGCCACAAATCGGGCGTGGCGGTGCGCTTTCCGCGCATCTTGCGTTGGCGCGAGGACAAGACTGCGCAGGATGCCGACCAGCTGGGCGCCTTGCTGGAGTTGGCCGATGGCTGAGCGGAGCGACACCACGGCCCCCAGCGACCGCGCGATGCAGCGTGCGGCCAAGCGCTGGCGCGACTGGTTGAAGGAGCAGGACATAGGCGCGGCCGTCTTCCAGCAACAGGCCTGGCGCGCCTATGCCGAAGGGCACAGCGGTTTGGTATCGGCGCCCACCGGCCGGGGCAAAACCTTGGCAGCGCTGGGGGGCCCGTTGATGCAGGCGATGGCCGAGGCCGAGACGTCCGAGGGCCGCGCAGCGCATGGCCCGCGCATGCTGTGGGTGACGCCATTGCGCGCGCTGGCCAGCGATACCCGCGAGCGCATCACCGGCCCGGTAGCAGCCGTGCTGCCCCATTGGCAAGTGGCGATGCGCACGGGCGACGCCACATCGCGTGACAAGCGGCTGACCGACACCGGCAAGGCTCAGCTGGTGGTGATAACGCCCGAATCCCTGGCGCTGCTGCTGAGCCATGAGCGCAGCCGCGAGCAGTTCAGCCAGCTGCGCTGCATCGTGGTGGATGAGTGGCATGAGCTCTTGCCCAGCAAGCGCGGCGTGCTGCTGCAGCTGAACCTGGCGCGCATCCAGGCGCTGGCACCTGCCGCGCAGGTCTGGGGCCTGTCGGCGACGATTGGCAATCTGCAAGAGGCCAGCGATGTGCTGCTGAGCGCCTGGCAGGTCAAGCAGCCCGCGCTGATTCAGGATATGCGGCCCAAGCCTTTTCATCTGCACAGCATCACGCCGCCGCTGGGCACGCGCATGCCCTGGGCGGGGCATTTGGGCCTGGCGAATTTGGGCGAGGTGGCCAAGCTGGTGTTCAGCGCGCCCAGCACCATTGTGTTTACCAACACCCGCGCGCAGGCCGAGCTGTGGCACACGGCGCTGGCGAGCATATGGCCGGAAGATGCCGAGACCTTGGCGATCCACCATGGCTCGCTGGACCAGGGCGTACGGCAGTCGGTGGAGCAGCGCCTGCGCGCTGGCACCCTGCGCTGCGTGGTGGCGACCAGCAGCCTGGATTTGGGCGTGGACTTCCCGGCAGTCGAGCGCGTGATCCAGATTGGCGGGGCACGGTCTGTGGCCCGCATGGTGCAGCGCGCCGGCCGTGCCAAGCACCGGCCTGGTGCTGCCGTGCATGTGGAAGCCGTTGCCACCCAGGCGATGGACCTGGCCGAGTTTGCCGCCGTGCGCGAGCTGGCCGAGGCCCAGGTGTATGAGCGGCGCGAGCCCCTGCGCCTGTGCTTTGATGTGCTGAGCCAGCATGCGATGAGCGCGGCGCTGGCGGGGGGATTCAGGCCGCCCGAGCTGTTGGCCGAGGTGCGGCGCACTGCCGCTTTTCGTGATCTGAGCGATGCGCAGTGGCAGGCGGTGCTGGCGTTTCTGGAGCATGGCAGCGATTCGCTCGTGCAGTACCCGCAGTACGAGCGCCTGCATTGCGAAGATGGCCTGTGCCAGCCAGCCAACACCGGCGTGGTGCGCATGCACCGCATGTCGATTGGCACGATCACTGCGCATGGGGCAGTCAATGTGCAGTACCTGCGCGGCGCGCGGCTGGGCTCGGTTGAAGAGGCGTTTATCGCGCGCCTGAACGCTGGCGATGTATTCAACTTTGCCGGCCGCAGCCTGGTGCTGGTGCGGCTGGAGAACAACACCGCCTGGGTGCGCCGCAGTGCCCAGGTGGGCCTGCTGACGCCCGCCTGGGCCGGCTCGCTGATGCCGATGTCGTCATCACTGGGCGAGCGCATGCAGCAGCTGCTGAGCCAAGCTGCCGCCAGCCCTGCCGCCGATGACGCGCCGCACGCCCGCGAGCTGCAATGGCTGCAGCCCTTGCTGCAGCTGCAAAGCCAGCGCTCGCTGGTGCCAGATGCCGACCAACTGCTGATTGAGCAGGTGGGCCAAACCCAAGCCCCCCAGGCGGGCAAGGCGGCGCCGCTGTTTGTCTACCCCTTTGCCGGCCGGGTGGCGCATGAGGGGCTGGCGGTGCTGATTGCCACGCGCCTGGCCCACATCCAGCCCAACACCTTTGCCTGGGCCTGCAATGAGATCGGGCTCATGATCCAGCCCACCTTGCCCATCGACGCGAATGCGGTGGACTGGTCAGAGATATTTCAACTCGACGGGCTGGATACCGATCTGCGCTCTGCCGTGAACTTCAGCGAGCTGGCACGCAAGCGCTTCAAGGAAATTGCACAGATTGCCGGCCTGGTGCAGTCCAAGGTGCCGGGCAAGAAAAGCCGCGCCAGCGACCGGCAATTGCAGGTCTCGGCCAGCCTGCTGTTTGATGTGCTGAGCAAGTACGACCCCGAGCACCTGCTGCTGCGCCAGGCCCGCCAAGAGGCGCTGGACCAGGAGCTGCACCTGCCAACCATGCAAAGGCTGCTGACCAGCATTGCAGGGCGGCAGATCGCATTGCGCTTTCCGGCCAAACACACGCCGTTCTCGTTTGGGCTGTGGGCGGAGAGCTTTCGTGGCCAGCTCAGCAATGAGACCTGGCAGGACAAGGTGCGGCGCATGGCCGCGCAGCAAGAGCGCCAAAGCCTTGGCGACACCCACCACCGACAGGCCGCCCACCCGGGCGCCCCGACCCAGGGAGCGGCCCGCCGCGCGCGCCGCTCCCGGCAACCAGAGGACCGTTCTTAATGGCAGGTACGCATTCCGCCCAGCTCTTCTCCCCGATTCAAGTCTCCCCCTCGCCCCAGGACCATGTTGCCGCCAGCATTGCCGGCATGGAGTTTTTGGTACTGGCAGAGCGGGCGCTGTTCTGGCCCCAGGAGAGCTTGCTGATCATTGCCGACCTGCACCTGGGCAAGAGCGATATCTTCCGGCGCCGAGGCGTGGCCGTGCCGCTGGAAGTGCAACGGCAAGACCTGCTGCGCCTGCACCAGGTCTTGCAGAAATGGCAGCCCCAGGAGCTGGTGATTCTGGGCGACTTTGTGCATGGCCGCTTTATTGGCGAAGACACCTTTCAGCTGTGGCAGAACCTGCGGCGCGCCAACCTCAAAACCCGATTTAGCCTGACACGTGGCAACCATGACCGCTTCTTGCAGACCGAAGCCTTGCTGCTCGATGACGTGCACACCCACCTGGTGCGCCACCAGGTGCTGATGAGCCATGAGCCCATGGGCCCGGGCGTGCACCACTTTGCGCTCAATATCCACGGCCATATCCACCCTGCCATGCGCGTGCCACAGCTGCGCAAGCGCCTGCCTTGCCTGGCCTACTCTGCGCCCTACCTGAACCTGCCGGCGTTTTCTGAGTTCACCGGCTCGGGGCCGATGGCCGTGCAGCCGCTGCATGCCTGGCTGTTTGCCGACGAGGGACATGCACCGGTGGCGGTGTATTGACGGCTCTGTTCACTGCGCCCGCTGCGGCCGCCCTTGGCGTTGTTCTGGTGTCTCGTTGTCACCTGGTTTTCGCGGCGGTTTTGCGCCATGTACAGGCCTACCACCAAGCCAGGCGTGCCTTTGCGCAGATCGGCTGATGCGGTAAACCGCCAAGCTCGCACGGGTAGGACGGCATTTGGACTACAAGAATTTCAAGCCCCAAAAGCAGAATGAAAGCCTTATCTAACAAGGAATAGCAATGGTTACCACCACATACGTAGAAGACGACCGTGTCGTCGCTGGCGCCGTACCACGCGCTATCGCGGGCCACAGTGAAAGCGCGGTCTCCTGGGCCGCCATTTTGGCCGGTGCGCTGGCTGCAGCGGTGCTGTCGCTGCTGCTGTTCATGCTCGGCGTCGGGCTGGGCCTGTCGTCGGTGTCGGTCTGGTCCGGCCGGGGCGCCGATGGCGACACCATTGGCTGGGGCGCGGTGGCCTGGCTGGTGTTCACCCAGCTGGCATCCGCTGGTGTGGGTGGCTATATTGCAGGCCGCCTGCGCACCAAGTGGCAAGGGGTGCACACCGACGAGGTGTACTTCCGCGACACCGCCCACGGCTTTCTGGCCTGGGCACTGGCCACGATGCTGATGGTCGCAGTGGCCGGATCGCTAGCCGGTGCTGCCATCTCGGGCACGGCCAAGGCAGCCGGTGCGGTGGTGAGCGGCGCGGCCCAAGTGGTGGGCGGTGCGGCCAGTGGTGCCACCGGTGTGATCGGTGGTGCCGCCTCTGCCGCACTGACTGGTGCTGCTGGCGTGACCGCTGGCAAGGCCAATGAGCCCGGCTCGGACCTGAACTACTGGATCAACAGCCTGCTGCGCCAGGGCGGCCCCACCGAGCAGCAAAAGCAGGACATGAAGGACAGCGCGCAAAACGCCGCCCAGAAGGCCCGCTCCGCCGCCGATGACGCCAGCGAGATGAGCACCGTGTTTGTGCATTCGCTGCAAGCGGGCTCGCTGTCCAATGACGACCGCCAGTACCTGGGCCGCCTGGTGGCACAGCGCACCGACATGAGCCAGGAAGAGTCCGAGAAGAAGGTGCAAGCCACTTACGACCAGGTCAAGCAACAGATCGACAAGGCCAAGCAAGCTGCGCAGGACGCCGAAGTGAAGGCCAAGCAAGCGGCCGAGCAAGCCCGCAAGGCCACCGCCTACTCGCTGCTGTGGATGTTTGTGGTGCTGCTGATCGGGGCCTTTGTGGGCAGCCTGTCTGCCACCTTTGGCGGACGCCAGCGCGACGCGTAATTGACCATCGACCTGACCTGAACACAACCTTTGCCCACGGGCAAACCTAGAAAGGAACCACCATGCGATCCATCCTGCTGTGGCTGATTGGCGTACCAATCCCGATCATCATTTTGATTGCGCTGTTCTTCCACTAAGAACAGCCCCCCAAGACACCCAGGCCGCCCACCAGCGGCCTTTTTTGCGCCCCACTGACACAGGAGGCGGGCGAGCAGCTCGGAGTACGCATACAGCCAAGCCCTCCAAACGCCTACAAGCGCGCTGCCGCGCAGCGGTCATCCTTGAAGGCTTGAGCCCACCGGCAGACATGCACTGCCACCCTAACTTGGAGATCCACGATGACCACCCGCAAAACGACTTCGTCCGCAGCCCCCACCCAAGGCGCTGGGGGCGAGCTGCACGAGCAGGCCGGTGACGGCCACCCGGTAATGACCACGCAGCAAGGCATTCCGGTATCCGACAACCAGAACTCGCTGCGCGCCTACGGCCGGGGACCCACCCTGCTCGAAGACTTTGTGCTGCGCGAGAAGATCACCCACTTTGACCACGAGCGCATTCCAGAGCGCATCGTGCATGCACGCGGCACGGCAGCGCATGGCTACTTTGAGCTGAGCCACTCGCTGAAGAAATACACGACGGCCAAGGTGCTGACCGAAGTCGGCAAGAAGGTGCCGATCTTTGCGCGCATGTCCACGGTGGCAGGCGGCGCCGGCTCGGTCGATACACCCCGCGATGTGCGCGGTTTTGCGATCAAGCTCTACACCGAGGAAGGCAACTGGGACCTGGTGGGCAACAACATCCCGGTGTTCTTTATCCAGGACGCGATGAAGTTCCCCGACCTGGTGCACGCCGTGAAGATGGAACCGGACCGGGGCTTTCCGCAAGCTGCTTCGGCGCATGACACGTTTTGGGATTTCATCTCGCTGATGCCCGAGTCGATGCACATGATCATGTGGGCGATGAGCGACCGCGCCATTCCGCGCAGCCTGCGCACCATCGAAGGCTTTGGCGTGCACAGCTTTCGCCTCATCAACGACCAGGGCGAGAGCACCTTTGTGAAGTTCCACTGGCGCCCGCAGCTGGGTATCCAGTCGACGGTGTGGGACGAGGCGGCCAAGCTGCAAGCGGCCGACAACGACTTTCACCGCCGTGACCTGTTCGAAGCGATCGAGGCCGGCCATGCCCCCGCCTGGGATTTGTTTGTGCAGCTGTTCACGCAGGAAGAAGCCGATGCCCTTCCGTACGACCACCTGGACCCGACCAAGATCATTCCGGAAGAAGTGATTCCGCTCACCAAGATCGGCAGCTTTACCCTGGACCGCTGGCCGGACAACTTTTTTGCCGAGACCGAGCAGGTGGCGTTTTGCCCGGCCAATGTGCCGCCCGGTATTGATTTTTCGAACGACCCGCTGCTGCAAGGCCGCTTGTTCTCGTACCTGGACACGCAGCTCTCGCGCCTGGGTGGGCCCAACTTTACCCAGATCCCCGTGAACGCGCCCAAGTGCCCGTTTGCACACACGCAGCGCGATGGCCATATGCAGACCGAGGTGCCCAAGGGCCGCGTCGCCTATGAGCCTTCGAGCCTGGAGCCGAACTCGCCGCGCGAATCGCGGGCCCAGGGTTTCAAGTCCTTTGCGCAACCGTCCGAGGCCGAGGCCAAGAGCCGCATCCGCCCCGAAAGCTTTGCCGACCACTACAGCCAGGCGCGCCTGTTCTACACCAGCCAGAGCGAGATAGAACAGGCGCATATGGCCTCGGCGCTGGTGTTTGAGCTGTCCAAGGTGCAGACGCCCCATGTGCGCGAAGCGATGGTCGCCCATCTGCTGGTGATTGACAGCGACCTGGGCAAGCGCGTGGCCAAGGGCCTGGGCCTGGCTGCGCTGCCCAAACCGGCCAAGCCGGCGGTGCCCGTGCAGGACCTGCCGCCCAGCCCTGCGCTGCGCATCATCGACCGCATGAAGCCGACCCTGGAAGGCCGCTGCGTGGCGATCTTGGTGGACGACGGCTCCAACGCCGAGAATGTGGCCGCGCTGCAAAAAGCGATCCTGGCCGAGAAGGCGATGGTCAAGATCATCGCCCCCAAGATTGGTGGAGCGACCTTGAGCGATGGCAAGCACATCGCCGCCGACGCGCAGCTGGCCGGCGCGCCTTCGGCGCAGTTCGATGCGGTTGCCTCGGTGATCCCGATGGCATCAGGCGAGATGCTGAGCAAGGACAGCGCCGCGCAAGACTGGTTCCGCGATGCCTTTGGGCATCTGAAAGCCATTGCTGCTTGCAAGGCCACGCATCTGATCCTGGATGCCGCCGGGGTGAAGCCCGATGACGGCGTGTTTGACCCCAAGGATGTGGCCGGTTTTATTGCCGGTGCCAAGACCCGATTCTGGGAGCGCGAGCCGACGTTGCGTACCTTGGCTTGATGCCTTAGTGGCGGGTTAGATCGCCGAGGCCTGGGCCTTGGGCCCACCGTGGTCGACGCCGAACCAAAGGCGCTGCAGTGAAAGCTGCGGCGCCTTTTTTATGCGTGTCACCGGCGCGCAGCGGCATCCCCACGCCTCTCAAAAACCCCAGAATTTCTCGGGGAAAGTGCGAACCAAAGCACTGCGAAAGCAATGCTATGATCCAGCAAAATTTGTATGATAACCATACCAGTATCCTGCGATTCAAGGGTCTCAGGAGTTCTTCTAACGAGTCAACGAGACAAGTCCTTCACATGACGACCATTGCCCTTCTGAGCATTGCGGGCGCCAGCATTGCTGCGCTGTTGCTGCTCATCATCCGTTTCGAAATCCATGCCTTTGTCGCGCTGATGCTGGTGAGCCTGTTGGTGGCGCTGGCCACAGGGGTGCCGCTGGCCGACATCATCCCCACCTTGATCTCGGGCATGGGCGGCACCCTGGGTTCGGTGGCGATCCTGGTGGCGCTGGGCGCCATGCTGGGGCGCATGATCGAGGTCTCGGGCGGGGCCAATACGCTGGCGCAGCGCTTTACGCAGATCCTGGGGCCCCAGCGCGTGCCTGCGGCGCTGACCGCGGCGGCACTGGTGCTGTCCATCCCCGTGTTCTTTGATGTGGGCTTCATCATCCTGATCCCCATCATCTATGGCTTTTGCAAGGCCGCAGGCGTCAACCCCATCAAGTACGGGCTGCCGGTGGCCGGCATCATGCTGGCCACCCATGTGGTGGTGCCACCGCACCCGGGCATTGTGGGCGGCGCGGCCGTGCTGTCGGCCGATGTGGGTTGGATCACGGTCATTGGCCTGGGCATCTGCATTCCGCTGGCCTTTGTGGCTCAGTGGCTGGGCCGCCTGCTCAACCGCCGCGACTACGCGATGCTGCCCGATGCGCAGGCCCAGTTCCGCAACTTTGGCAGCGGTGATGCGGCCGATGCCCCTGCTGCCAAGCTGCCCGGCGTGGGCGCCGTGCTGACCCTGATCCTCGCGCCGCTCGCCCTCATCATGCTGGGCACCACGGCGGCGACGATGCTGCCCAAGGGCCATGCGCTGCGCGACTTCCTGGCCTTTACCGGCGCGCCCATTTTTGCGCTGATGGTCGCGATTGGCCTGGCCTTTGTGCTGCTGGTGCGTCCACTGGGCTGGACGCGCAAGCGCACCAATGACGTGATGGAATCGGCCCTGCCCGCAGCGGCCACGGTGATTTTGGTGACCGGCGCCGGTGGCGTGTTTGCCAAGGTGCTGACGGTAAGCGGCATTGGCTCGGCGCTGTCGCAGGCGCTGGCGGGCACGGGGCTGCCATTGATTTTGCTGGGCTTCATCATCTCGCTGGCGCTGCGCGCCGCGCAGGGCTCGGCAACCGTGGCCATTCTCACCACCTGCGGCCTGCTGGCCGAGAGCATCCACAGCGGCGGCTACAGCGCCGTGCAGGTCGCCGTGCTGACGGTGGCCATTGGCTTTGGCGGCCTGGGGCTGTCGCATGTCAATGACTCGGGCTTCTGGATCGTGACCCGCTACCTGGGCCTGAGCGTGGCCGATGGCCTGCGCAGCTGGACGGTGCTGACGACCGTGCTGGGCGTCGCTGGCTTTGCGCTGACCTGCCTGGTCTGGGCGTTGGTGGCCTGATCCGCAGCCTCGCTTGCCGCTTGGCTATTTGTCACTTGCATTCTTGTGCCCCGGCCCCCGGCCGGGCATTCTCTATCTCTGATTCACGGGAGCATCTCCAATGACTACACAAGCACAGCACGCCAAGGTGGGCGTCATCGGCCTGGGCGCGATGGGCCTGGGCATTGCCCAAACCTTGCGCAACCGGGGCTACCAGGTCCATGTCTGCGATGTGCGCCCTGGCGCAGCGGCCGACTTTGCCAGCGCCGGCGGCGTGGCCTGCGCCCACCCGGCGGAGTTGGCCGCCCAGGTCGACGTGGTGGTGTCGGTCGTCGTCAACGCTGCGCAGACCGAGGCCGTGCTGTTTGGCGAGCATGGCGCCGCTGCCGCCATGCGCCCCGGCAGCACCTTTGTGATGTGCTCCACGGTGGACCCGAACTGGTCGATCGCGCTGGAGGCGCGCCTGGCCCAGAGCGGCGTGCTGTATGTCGATGGCCCGATCTCCGGTGGCGCGGCCAAGGCAGCGGCCGGCCAGATGACGATGATGACCTCGGCCACGCCCGCGGCGTATGCGGCAGCGGGCGATGTGCTCGATGCAATGGCCGGCAAGGTCTACCGCCTGGGCGACAAGGCGGGCGCGGGCAGCAAGGTCAAGATCATCAACCAGCTGCTAGCAGGGGTACACATTGCCGCAGCGGCCGAGGCCATGGCCCTGGGCCTGCGCGAAGGCGTGGATGCTGCCGCGATCTACGAGGTCATCACCCACAGCGCCGGCAACAGCTGGATGTTTGAAAACCGCATGGCCCATGTGCTGGCGGGCGACTACACACCGCTGTCGGCCGTCGATATCTTTGTGAAGGACCTGGGCCTGGTGCTCGATACCGCGCGCGCCAGCAAGTTTCCGCTGCCGCTGGCGGCCACTGCGCACCAGATGTTCATGCAGGCATCGACTGCCGGCTACGCCAAGGAAGATGACAGCGCCGTGATCAAGATCTTCCCCGGCATCACCCTCCCCCAAGCTGCCAACGACGGAGGCCAGCGATGAGCGGCGCTGCCTTGAAGCTGGGTTGCATTGCCGATGACTTTACCGGCGCCACCGACCTGGCCAACAACCTGGTGCGCGCCGGCATGCGCGTAGTGCAGACCATTGGCGTGCCTACGGGCCCGCTGGATACCGAGGTGGATGCCGTGGTGGTGGCGCTCAAGTCGCGCACCATCCCCGCTGAGCAGGCCGTGGCGCAGTCCCTGGAGGCCCTGCGCTGGCTGCAGGGCCAGGGCGCGCAGCAGATCTATTTCAAATACTGCTCCACCTTTGACAGCACGCCGGCCGGCAATATCGGCCCGGTGACGGAGGCCTTGATGGATGCGCTGGGCAGCGACTTCAGCATTGCGACGCCTGCGTTCCCCGACAACAAGCGCACCGTCTTCAAGGGCTATCTGTTTGCCGGCGATGTGCTGCTGAGCGAAAGCGGCATGCAGAACCACCCGCTGACCCCCATGACTGACCCCAACCTAGTGCGCGTGCTGCAGTCGCAGACCCGGCGCAAGGTGGGCTTGATTGACCACAGCGTAGTCGCCCAGGGGGCGGACGCCATCCGCAGCCGCATTGCGGCGCTGAAGGCCGACGGCGTGGGCATCGCGATTGTCGACGCGGTATCGAACGACGACCTGCTGCGCATGGGCCCGGCGCTGGCGGATCTGCCGCTGGTGACCGCTGGCTCTGGCGTCGCCATTGCGCTGCCTGCCAACTTTGGCCTGCAACCCAGCAACCAGGCTGCCGCCTTGCCAGCGGCCAGTGGCCTGCAGGCGGTGGTCTCGGGCAGCTGCTCGGTGGCGACCAATGCCCAGGTGGCGCACTTTATCGCCAGCGGCCGCCCGGCACTTGCGATCGAGCCGCTGCGCATGGCCGCTGGTGACGATGTGGTGCGCGAGGCGCTCGACTGGGCGCGTCCCCATCTAGCGAGCGGCACGGTGCTGGTCTACTCCACCGCCGAGCCCGACGATGTGCGCAGCATCCAGGCCCAGCTGGGCGTGGAGCAGGCCGGCGCACTGGTCGAGCAGACGCTGGCCGCCATTGCGCGCGGCCTGGTGGAGCTGGGCGTGCGGCAGTTGGTGGTGGCCGGTGGCGAAACATCAGGCGCTTGCGTGCAGGCGCTGGGCATTGCGCAGATGCGCATTGGCGGCCAGATTGACCCGGGTGTGCCCTGGTGCCATGCGGCCAGCGCTGCAGCGCCGGAGGGCTTGCACATCGCGCTCAAATCGGGCAACTTTGGCAGCACCGACTTCTTCACCAAGGCATTCACCGCTTTGCAAGGCTGACAACCATGGTCTTTATGGACGAACCCAGCGCCCGCGCCGAGATCTGCCGGGTAGGAGCATCGCTGTTCCAGCGCGGCTATGTGCATGCCAGCGCTGGCAATATCAGCGTGCGCCTGGCCGACGGCTACCTGATCACCCCGACCGATGCCAGCCTGGGCCAGCTGCAGCCCGACCGCCTGGCCAAGCTCGATCTGCAAGGCCAACAGCTGAGCGGTGACCGCGCCAGCAAGACCATCGTGCTGCACCGGCGCATTTACGAGGCCAGCGCCAACACGCCCACACCCGCAGGCTGCGTGATCCACACCCACAGCCGCCAGCTGGTGGCCTGCTCGCTGCAAGCCACTGCTGTGCCCGGGGTGGTGCCCGCCGCCGAGCTGCTGCCCGCGCTGACCCCCTACTTTGTGATGAAGGTGGGCCGCGTGCCGCATATCCCCTACCACCGCCCCGGCTCGCCCGATGCGGCGCAGGCCGTGGCCGAGGCGATTGCGCAGTACGCAGCAGCGGGCCGGCCGATCCGCGCGGTGATGCTGGCGCGCCTGGGCCCCAATGTCTGGCACGAAAGCCCGGCTGCGGCGATGGCCGCGCTGGAAGAGCTGGAAGAGACCGCCCTGCTCTGGAACCAATGCCGCGCGCAGCCACCCGCGCCGCTGAGCGAGGCCCAGATTGACGAGCTGCGCCAAAGCTTTGGCGCGCACTGGTAAAACCACACCCTGCCTGCCGTGCACTGACCCTCTGCCTGCCGGCCGCCCCCTTTTTTTGGAAATCACCCATGCCCCGTTTTGCCGCCAACCTGTCCATGCTCTACAACGACCTGGACTTTCTGGACCGCTTTGCCGCCGCCGCCCACGATGGTTTTACGGCCGTCGAGTACCTCTTCCCCTACGGCTACGCGCCCGAGCAGCTGGCAGCCTTGCTGCAGCAGCAAGGCCTGCAGCAGGTGCTGTTCAATGCGCCGCCGGGCGATTGGGACCGGGGCGAGCGCGGCATCGCCTGCATCCCCGGGCGTGAGGCCGAGTTCCGCGACGGCATTGCACAGGCGCTGCGCTACGCCCAAGCGCTGCAATGCCCGCGCCTGCATGTGATGGCCGGCCTGGTGCCCGCGGGCGTGGATGCGGCTACCGTGCGCGCCACCTACATCGCCAATATCCGCCATGCGGCCGAGCATGCAGCAGCGCAGGATGTACGCATTCTGCTCGAACCCATCAATGGCCGCGATATGCCCGGCTTCTTCCTGAGCCGCCAGGACCAGGCCCATGCCTTGGTGGCCGAGATTGGCGCCGCCAATGTGCAGGTGCAGATGGACCTCTACCACTGCCAGATCGTCGAGGGCGACCTGGCGATGAAGATCCGCCAGTACCTGCCCACGGGCCAGGTCGGCCATATCCAGATTGCCGGCGTGCCCGAGCGCCACGAGCCCGATGTGGGCGAGCTGCACTACCCCTATCTGTTTGCGCTGCTGGACAGCCTGGGCTGGGACGGCTGGATTGGCTGCGAGTACAAGCCCGCGCGCGGCGCAGCGCCCCATGCCACCAGCGATGGGCTGGGCTGGCTCAAGCCCTATCTGGCAAAGGCTGAGTAAGCGGCTACACGCACCGCCGTGGTGGATGGGGTGCCCTAGATGTGAAGGTTCAATAGGTTGTATCCGGTGTTCATCCGGGTTGGATTTGAGAGACTGGAAGTCGCCAAACACCCAACCCACTCAGGACAGCCAACCGGAT